>JBBRMW010000278.1:0-7670 GCA_038230635.1 Aggregatilineales bacterium
GGGGGTACACCCGGTCCCATCCCGAACCCGGTCGTTAAGCCCACTAGCGCCGATGGTACTTGGCGGGTGACCGCCTGGGAGCGTAGGTCGTCGCCAAGTTTCTCTCTGAACCCCTCTCCCACTTTCGCCACTCCCCGCCACCCGCGGCCTTTTTGTTTTCTTATTCCTTAATACCTTATCATCAACGTCAATACGTTGCGCGGTGGCTCTTCGGCGAACCACGCATCGCGTCGCAGCGAATGTACATCCCCAACACCGATATAATGCCCGCGCTTCCCCGTCGCCATGCTCGTGAAGCCGATCTGTGCCGCGAACTCGGTGAGCTCCGGCGTCGTGCGACCATAGGGCCATGCCAAGTGCTTGCACGATCCCAGCCGCCGCACCAATACGTCATGGCACGCGGCGATTTCAGTTTGTGCTCGCGTGAAATGGCGGTCAAATCGGGATGACTCAGCGTATGTGCCCCAACCTCATGACCGCGAGCGCGTAAATTATCGATGGCCGCCCAATTCAGGAAGCGACGCGGCGGCATGGCGAGCTTTTCGCGGCAAAGCTGCGCCGACTTGACTGGATCGTCGCCGAAATCGAGCGCATCGCCGATCACGAAAAAGCACGAACGTATCCCAAATTCATCGAACAGCGCCAGCAGACCCGCACTGACCGCGAAACCATCATCCAAGGCCACCGCAATGAAGGGTCGATCGATGCGTCCGGCGTTAATGCGTGCCACCGCCTCGTCATACGTGACAAACGTGTGATCACGCGCCAATCGCCGAAACAAGGCACGCATATTTGGCAGGCACGCATCGGGTACATCATGCGTATACAGGATTTGCACGCGCGGCATTTGAAGAAATCGATCGAGCGCACCATTCCGTACTGCGGCCAGATAGCGCAAATCCAGGATGCTTTGGCGCGCCCGAAAACGCAACCGCATTCGCAGATCGTTTTGATAGATCGCGGGAATTCTCATGGCAGCCGATGACTCACCCACACCCACAGGCGATGCAGTCCATCAATGCGCGCCAACCGCACGCGCGCCGACAATATCGAGCGATCGAGCCAACCGCGCCGCCGCGATCGATAAAAGATCGGACGGACGAGTGGCTGTAGCGCCTCCGTCCACTGGAATTTATACGGTTCAAGCCCCTGTAAAAAATCGATCAGCCAATCGCCGCGCGCGAAACTATCCTGCAACGCCCCAAAAAACAACAATTTACCCGGTGAGTATAGCCGATAAAACGGATCATATGAGGTGCGCCAGAAGCGAGTCGCGCCGTCGAGGATGAAGGTGAACAAGTATGCGGCGGGCTGGTCGTTGAAATAGGTGATGCCCAACGTGAGTCGCCCTTTGGCTGCATAGGTTGTGCTCACTTCGCGCAAGAATGCCCCCTCCGCGCCTCGGAATGAGCCGTGCCCACTGCGCGACTGCTGGCGACGAGTATGCAATGCCGCCAATGCCGGAAACAGCACGACGATCCGATCTGGATCGGTGATCGTCTTAACTTGTGGATTCAGCTTCTCGCGGGCGAGACGATTGCGTAATTTGCGCATTTCCTTGTGGCGAGTGGCGGGTTTGGCATCCCAATAATCTGCCCACGAACGGCCATTCACCCCAATATACGGACACGCCATCCGATCGTCGATGCGATACCAAACGCCCGCCAATGCCGTGATGAGTTCGTGGGCACGATCGGGATACAAATAACCGAGATCGAGCGTCGCCCACGTCATCGATCGCAGATGGTCAGCGGCCAGTTTGAGGATCATCGGCAGTGACTCTGGCGGATCGAACAGCGGGGTCACGTAATCGGCAGAGGGGGCGGCCAACCATCGACCATGGCGACCGTCAATCGTGAGCGGGATCAATCCGCGCGGCTGCTCCCCTTCGAACACGACGATCAGGTGCAAACGCGCCGTACCGCCAAAATGTCGCCACCAGATCGCCGCAAAATCCCACAGCATGAACGGCCCTGGATCGGGCATCGCGGCGACCAGATCATCCCAAATTGCATGGACGGCTTCGAGATCATCGAAAATTTCAATCCGCCACGCCGCACCGTCGGTCATTACTTTTTGGCGGGCGTCGCCGTGACGGGCTGCGGCTTGGAGGGGGGAGGCGTCACGGTATGGGTGACAACGGGCGTTGGTGGAACCAAATCGGGCGTTACGATGATAGTCCCTTGTAGCACATAGTTTGGATACCCACAATTCATCTTGAAGGAAATGATCAATTTGGGTGTTAGTTGTTGAACAAAGAACTGACCATCTTTGATTGTGCAACTAGCGTCAGTCCAGTTGACTGCAATCTCTGGAGTTTTTCGACCCGGCGAAGGCCAGAATAACGTCGCCTTTTCATAGCGTCGCCCCATTTGAAGATCGGGCGCAAAAAACTCAAATTGCCATGCCCCACTATTGCCCACCTTGTCCTGACCGTTGAGGATAATAGCGTTATCCTTGACAGAAACACTCATGCTTCCACCGATGGTAAAATTGCCGAGTGTGAAATTTGACCCTGGTTCAATAGCATTGTTGCCAGCTTTCGTACCATAGAGGGTCACGATAAATTGCCCAGACCATTGCTGTATATTCATCGGCACGGGCGTCGATAAGGTTGGTCGTTCCGTGATCATCGCGGGCGAAGGGGTCAGGGTGGGAATGAAATCGGTGAGCGTCAAGCGCCCTTTGAAGGTTCGATAATAATCCTCACCTTGACAGGTCTCTTCAAAAGCAACGATTAAGGAGGGGGCTTGTTGTTCAACCGAAAATGACCCGTAATCGCCCTTGCTAAAGACACAAGTGAGGGTTCCATCATTGGGAGGCTTGACATCCACCCATGCTTGTTGATCAGAACTTATACCCAATTGTCCCATGCGATATATTTTGCCGATTTGCCAATCGAAGGCGTTGAATACGAAGCTCCAATGTTCGGCTCCACTGGCCCTGTCGATCAGGAAACTCATATTGTGCCCGTTAAATGTGAGATTTGTGCTTCCCTGATCGTGTATGGTACGTGTGCCAGCATTCGGCTCATCGCTGGAAGTCTGAATCTCTGCCGTCAACGATCCGCGCATTGTTGAAAGGGGAAAGCTGACAGGCTGACCGTAGTTAGGATGTGGGGTGGGAGTCGCCTCAAGCACGTTTGGGGTAAAAGTAAGTGTGCCTTCCAGCGCCACTGCCGTGTTGCTGTAACATGTCTGCCTGAAAGAAACTACGATAGCGGGCGATAACTGCTCAATAATAAAATGCCCTTGCATGTTGTTGAAGCAAGGAGACGACGAGGGATCTGTTGATTTAATGCTCATGCCAGGAAATTGTTTGTCATTGGCAGGAAATTGAACCGCGTTTTCGTAAGATTGACCAACGATCAATTGTGGTGCGTAAAAAACAAATGTCCATGATATGTTGGACTGCGTTGATTGGACCACACGAAAGTTCATCGCATTCTGGTCGGTTCCAAAACGGCCTGGACCCTGAAGGGTAAAATCACCAATGCCGTGACCTACCGGATCGCTAGGTGCCGAATAAAGATGAACGACAACTTGACCTGCCATTGGGGAGGATGTAACGGGTATATCAGTTGCTGGCGAGGCTATTAGCGTACTCATTGGCAGGCGCGTTGGGCGTGTCGGCGTTATGGAGGGCGTATACGTAATTGTAGGTGTCGAGCTTGGCCCGCGAGTCGGATAATCGGCGAGCGCCAATTTAGGCGTTGGCGTGTCTGGAATGACCAAGGTTGCGCCGGATGGTCCACCGAACACGAGCCACATGGCGAAAACGCCCATTGCAGCCAGGGGAAGACCAATCAAAACGGCAAATGCTGAACTGCGCCAGAATGGTTGATTAGGTTTACTGGTGTTGCTCGGCTTTTGCTTTGGTTTTGCCGATGTGCCATACCAATCGATTGGCGCACCTGCCAAGTCATGGGCAGCCTCGCCATCTGTGCCGAACGTCGTACCATAGCGTTTTATGTAGGTTTCGAGCGTCTCGGCCTGTGCGAAAAATGGATCGAGCGCCAGCACACGCTGGAAATCGGCGGCGGCACTGGAAAATTCACCTAATTTGTGGAATGCCCGGCCTCGCGCAAGATAAAACGAGACGGACTCCGCTTCCTGACGGCTCGCAGCAGACTTCTGCTTGTCGGCGGCACTGAGATCGGGTTTGGGGGCATCGGAAGCTGGCTGATGAGCAGCAAGATAGGCTTGCAGAATCTTTTCATCGATACGCCATTCACCGTTGACTCGACGCGCGAGCAGCTTCCGTCCCTCGATCGCGCTGAGCACTTCGGACTCTGGCTTGCCTAGTCGAAGCGCAGCCTGTGCGACCGTGAGTGGTTGACCTTCCGTGCGTTCGATACGCTCATTCTCGCTTGGCGGTGTTGTGAGCAACAAATAGAAAGCAGCAACCAGCGGCCCGCCCCACGAAATGAATTTCACAAACAGAATCAGGTTGATGAGGGCGACGTTATTGGAGTGCGAATTTGAATATGTGCCAGTGAGAAGCACGATAATTGTGGTAATAATAAGCAACAAAATATACAGCGGAAGAGGCGCGGCAAGGCACAAGCCAATCAATCGCGCTCGCCTACCGCGAATTTTATAACTGCCAATTACATAAAAGCGCCCAGTTACGGTCACAATAAGGCCGGACAATATGGAAAGTATATTATAAATGATGAACACAATCGTCGTGGGATCAGACACGGGGCGTTCCTTGTGAAATCGATGATTAAAGCACACCTATTTTGCCCGATAAATGGCGGAAATACAAAATGCGCGCGACTCAAAATAGTCCCGTGCTTCAAGATGCGGATCGGTTAGTGGCGAGCGGTCGTCGCTCAGAGGGGGATGTCGCCCTCGTCTTGTGGCGCATTCTTGCCACTGCCACGCGCGTTCTGCTGTGGCGCATATTGACCACTCCCGTCGTTTTCCATCTCAGCAGGCGATGTCAGGAAAATGTCAGTCGAGCGCCTATCAATGTATAAAGATTGACACTCCAGATTTTAACACCCAAACACACCCCCTTGAACGCTGAATATCCGCTAGAATATCTCCGCCATTTGAGATTTTTTCACCATAGGAAGCCTTGAACCCTTATGTCTGACACAATTTTGCGCGCCGGCATCGTCGGTGGCGGCATTGGACGGCTGCACGCGCCCGGCTATCGCAAGAATCCCGGCTCGGAACTCGTAGCGTTCTGCGACATTGATACCGCGCGCGTGGCCGCTTTCGGCGACGAGTTTGGCATTCCCCTCGAAGGTCGTTATACCGACTATCGGCAAATGCTAGCCGCCGCCAAGCTCGATGTGGTGAGCATTTGCCTACCCAATTACCTGCACGCCGAAGTCACGACCGCTGCACTCGAATCGGGCGCGCACGTGATCTGCGAAAAGCCGATGGCAACCCACGTCGCCGATGCGCAGCGCATGATCGCCGCCGCCGAGTCCGCCAATCGCCGCCTGATCGTGTGCTACAACTATCGCTATCGCGCCGACACCCAGTGGATGAAGCGCGTGATCGATGCGGGCACGTTGGGCGATGTGCATCATGTGAACGCCAGTTGGCGGCGCGAGACGGGCATTCCGGGACGCGGCTGGTTCGGCAGCAAGGCACTGTCAGGCGGCGGCGCATTGATCGATCTAGGCGTCCATGCGCTCGATCTGACCATGTGGCTGATGGGCTTCCCGAAAGTGCAAACGGTCAGCGGCGAAACGCATACGCTGTTTGGTCAGCACGGCCTCAAAACCTGGGGACGCGCGCCCGGCGCAGTAATCGATCCGCCGTTCGATGTCGATGATAACGCGGTCGGCTTCATCCGCTTCGGCAACGGCGCGAATGCGGTATTACAGGCGACCTGGGCGGAACATCGCACGCCCGGCGACGATATGCTGCGGATCGAAGTGCAGGGCACACGCGGAACGGTCATTTTGACGATACCTAACTATCGCCACGATGACACATTGCGCCTCTACACCGAGATCGAAGGCGAACCCGTCACTATCACGCCGAGTCTGCGTGCGCCGGGCACATCGCAGGGACACGAACGGCTGATTAGCGACTCGATCGACGCGATCCGTGCCGGGACGCTCGCCCCATCCGACGGCGCGCAAGGGTTGGCCGCTGTGCGCGTGTTGGAAGCCATGTATCAATCGGCGGCAGCCCGCAAAGAAATCAGCCTCGACTAAGCGACGGGCGACCACGCGGGGTTCGCCCCTATCCAGACGGTACGGTATTGTAGGGGCGACCCGATATGGTCGCCCGTCGCTTCCAGATCTATAGACAAGGCCATTTTTCATGCGCAAATTTATCATCGATACCGATACCGCTTCCGACGACGCCGTAGCGATCCTCATGGCGCATCGTTGGCCGGATGTGCAGGTCGAGGCGGTCACGCTCGTCAGCGGCAACGTGCCCGTCGAGCGCGGCGCACAGAACGCCCTTTACACGATCCAGCTATGCGGCAAAGCGACGCCCGTGTATATCGGCTGCGCCAAGCCGATGATTCGCCCGCATTCTTACGCCACTTGGTTTCATGGCGAAGACGGCATGGGCAACATGTTTTACCCCGATCCGATTCGCGCGCCCGAATCGAAACACGCCGTGGATGCAATCATCGACACGATCAAGGCGAATCCGGGCGAGATCACGCTGGTGACGCTCGCGCCGCTGACCAACATTGCGACCGCCCTCCTGCGCGCACCGGAGATCGCCTCGCTGGTCGCGCGCGTCGTGATCATGGGTGGCGCGGCCAATGTTGTCGGCAACGTGACGCCCGCCGCCGAATACAACATCTGGGTCGATCCCGAAGCCGCCAAGATCGTGTTTCAGAGCGGAATGCCGATGGAGATGGTCGGCTGGGAACTGAGCCGTTTCGACGCCGCGCTGACGCCCGCCGAAATGGACGCCGTGCGCGCCTTCGACACCGAACTCGCGCACTTTGCGATGGACTGCAACAAAGTCGCGCTCGAAGTGGCGATGACCGTGCAAGGCGCGTCCGGCGTGACGCTGGCCGATCCGGTGGCGATGGCGGTGGCGCTCGATCCGGCGATCGTCACGCGCAAGGGATCGCACTTCGTGGATGTCGAGACGAGCAGCGAAATGACGCGCGGCCAAACCGTCGTCGATGAACTGAACGTGCTCGAACAACCCGCCAACATGACCGTGATCCGCGCGATCGACGTGGCACGTTGGAAGGCGATGTTATACCAGTGCGTGCGATAGACTGCGCTAGTTGATCGCCCACACGCGCTGGGTGCCATCGGCGCTCTTGCTGAGTAGTTCGGTGCTATCCGTTTTCCAGACCAACGTCGACGACGCGCGATGTCCAAGTAAGCGCAAACTTTTTTGTCCCGTTGCTACATCCCAAACGTCTATCTCGCCTGACCAGAAGCTAACCGCGAAGAACTTGCCGTTTGGACTGAACATAGATTGATCGTTAATTGAGCTGGATTCCGCGATGAAGGCGATTTGTTTTAGGGTTTTGCCGTCGAAGAGCGCCAGATTTCTCTCATCGATATTGGTTAAAAACCGTGTAACTGCTCAGGGGGAGAGGCAGGGCGGGAAAAAGGGATGACCTTGGAGGGCGCGGGTGAGCGCTTCGAGAGCGGAGAGGCCGTTTTTGCGGGCAGTGGACAGGTAGCCACGCAGGGTGCAAAAAGCTTGAGCACCGGA
>JBBRMW010000279.1:0-7646 GCA_038230635.1 Aggregatilineales bacterium
GTCAAACTCACCCAGCACGCCATGACTGCCCTGGAGTCTCGTTTTCAACGCCGGCCCGGTCTGGGCAAATGGTTTGTACGAATTGCTCCTTTATGTTGAGGTGTAGTTATTTCTCTGCAATGGCCTTAAGGAGAGGGATCGATGTTACGATGGTTATTTGGCCGCGCTCAACTCTGGCACGCCCGCGATTCCTTCGGTGGGTGCATCGCTCGGCACGGCCACATAATCGGGTAGATCGGCTTCGACGTGACGCACCGCCGGCACCGCATAAAACGCGATCGCGGCGATCGTCAGTGCCGCGCCTAACCCAAACGTCAACAGCCCCATCCCCGCGCCACGGCTATCGCCCACCAGCGGCGCGAACGTCGCCCATCCCGGATTCTTGACCGCCGGCTCGAATACCTGATCGACCAGCGGCCCAATCAACAGCAGCGAGATCGGCGAGAGCAGCATCGAAATCTGGCTGATCACCGCGAACACGCGCCCTTGCATATCGGGCGGCACTTTGATCTGCAAAATCGACATGAAGGCCGCGTTGACGAACGGCCACGGAAACATCGCCATAAACAGCGTCAGGCCGAGTAGGGCCGGGTTACGACTGACGCCAAATAGCGCCAAAGCCGCGCTGGCGACGATGATCCCGATCAGCGCGGTGTGGATGCGGGGACGGGTGCCACCCCAGACGCCCATGATGATTCCACCCAGGATCGCGCCGACGTTCATCACGCTAAGGATCGCGCCAAGCAGCCCGGTATTGTCCCCCGTGCGCGCCATGAGATACGGTGTGCTGATGGCGCCCACACCGTTGAAGGCGAAATTGATGAGCGACGCGAACAGCACCAGCACGATTAAAATGCGCCGCGACGCCAAGTAGTGAAAACCGCCCAGCAACTCGCCCAAGCCCGATCCGCGCGAGGCTTTTCCTTCGGCGGAAGTGGCGGGGCGCGGGATGTTCACCCAGAGTGTTGCGGCGGCGGCCACCAGAAACGTGATCAGGTCGATCACGAGCACGCCCGTCACGCCGACGATCGCATACAGCAAACCCGTGATTCCCGGCGCGAGTACGCCCGCCATCGGATTCGAGAGTTGGCTGATCGCATTGGCACGATCGCGGTTTTTGTCGGAGACGAGCATGGTCATCGACGCTTGGAAGGATGGATACAGGAACGCACCGAACGCCGCTTGCAGCATCGCTACCCCGTATAGCTGCCAGATTTGGAAGTTGCCGGATGCGAAGCTCACGATCAGCAAAACGCTCCCGATCGATTGGCCGAGATTGGCGATCATCATCACCTTGCGCCGATCGAAGCGATCCGCGAACATCCCCGCGATGTTGCTGAGCAAAATCATGGGCACGACCTCAAAAAATGCCACCAATGCCAGTGGGGTTGCATTGCCCGTCTGTTGATAGACCCAAATGCCGAGCGCGAATCCACTCATACGGCTGCCCAGCAACGACAGCGTCTGTGTGATGAGTAAGGTATAAAACGCGGCGGTGCCATTTTGGTTTTTCATGTTTGCTCCTTAGATATTCAAGTCATATTTTGATTCAATACGCACTTTTGCCAAAAATGTTTCAGATTATTCTTTATAACATCACGAATTTTAATGCTGCAATAAAGTTCACAGCAAAGAATGCGCAGAAACTAGGAAGAGTGCAGAGCATTTTGGGCTATAATCGTCGGGATTGAATAATCCAGTTGAAAATGTCATTCGGTGACACAAGGTGGATGGGAATTTGGACAACAGAATGTTATACAGCCTGGGGAACAGCCCGTTGCAAGGGCCATCGGTTTTCCTCACGCTGATTTTGGTAGGAGCGCTGATCGCTTGCGGAGTGATTTATGCGGTGCGGCGCCGTGCGCATACATTGCAACCCGAAGCGCGGGTCGTCTTGATCGTCGTTGCGGCGTGCTTGAGTATCACCCTGGTGATGGCATTATTGGCGATTCTGCCGGATATTGTGAAGCCGCCTGTTGTGGAACGGGGGCGCGTGCTCAAGGTCTATTCTCAGATCATCGATCCCGAAAGCGGGCCGGTGTCGCGTGTGGCGCTGAGCAATGGCGCGGACATCATCATCCCCGATTTGCTCAGCGGCAAGCTTGTGCTCGGCGCGTGTGTCGAACTGACACATACACCAGCTACCAATAATCTATTGACGGCCAAACAACTCGCGCCGACGGATTGCGTCAGCGCCAACAACCAGTAAAGAACCTCACCCCCGACCCCTTTCCGTCCTCACGGAGAGGGGGGGGTGGGCGCGATTCCTTCTTCGACACATGATGCACGTCCTGCCTTGACGTCTCCTCGCTGAGGGCGGCACAGAGGCACAAGCCGCTACCTGGGCAGTCAGATGTCGTCGATCTGGTAGGCGCGTGTGCGTTCCGGCAGAGTCAGCCAGTGTGCTACCGCCGTTTCGATCTCCTCTTCGGTCGCGCACAGGTCGACCGTGCGCAGCCGTGAACCAAGCGCGACGCCTGCTAGTGTCGCCACCAGCTTGATCGCCTGATTGTTGCTGGCGAGAACGATATGTGCGGTGCGCGGCGAGGTGGGGAATTCACCCGTCGTGATAAAGCGTCCCAAAAAGGGCAGGTGCGTCACATCGAGCAAATTGTAGACGGCGCACACATGCGCATAGGGGCTTTCGACCGTCAGGCGAAGGGCTTCCCGAATGGCATCGAGCGCAGTTTTTGCCATGCTGACACGGCCATGGCCGATGACATAAAGAACCGGTGATCCGTCGGCACGCCAGCTATATTCGACACGATGTGTTGGACCTTGGATGATGGACATTGTTTTCACTCTCCGACAAAAAGTTGCGTCCTATGTTATCGGAAATAGACAGTTTTGTTAAATCAAGAGTCTCTCAATTTAATCGGAATTTCATTTTGATCGGCTAGGAATTTGGTTTGTAGATGCGCCGCTGCCGATCCATTTCGTAGAGGATTATTGAGGTGGCAGCGGCCACATTCAGCGACGAAGCCGAGCCACCCATTGGAATCTTGACCAAGCTGTCACAGGCGGCGCGGCAGGCAGCGCTCATCCCCCAGGTCTCATTGCCGACGATCAAGATTGTGGGCACGGTAAAATCGTGCGCATCGATGAACTCTGGAGCATCTTCGTCGCTCCCCACTAATTGAAACCAGCCCAGCCGCCGCCGAATCAGGTCAAACCAATCGGCGAGTGATTCGATCGAAGGCATTCGCACGACGGGCAGCGCGAATAATGATCCGGTCGCGGCGCTGATCGTCTCTGGCGCGTACAAGTCGGCGGCGTGCCCGATCAGGATCAGGCCATGCACGCCCAGCGCATCGCATGAACGGATCACGCTGCCGAGATTACCGGGGCTGCCGGGGCGATCAAATAAGACCACGCGCAAGTCGTCGCGGATCGGGATGCGGTCGAAGCAATCGTCGGGGATTGCGGCCAGCGCCAAAAGCTCGGAAGGTTCTGTTTTGCCGCTCAGTTTATCGAGCAGCATGGCCGGTAATTCATAATGAACGGCGGCAGAAGATCGGGCCAGAATGCCGTGTGCCCAGTCCGAGAGCGATCGCTCGGGTGCATAGATAAACGCCTTGAGGGTCCACCCAAAAGCGATTGCTTGGTTGATCGAGCGGACCCCCTCGAATAGAAATTCGCGGTATTTGTGACGTTTTTCGCGCTTGCGGCGCAGCGTTTCCAGATGCTGGAATACGTTGTTTTCGGAATAGATGCGGATGGTCTCGGTCACGAAATCGTTCAATCGTCCGATCAGACGTGCAGGTTCGATTCAAAGATGGGCTGCGCATAATCGAGCAGTGTTTGAATCTGCTCCGGCGAAAACTGTTTGCTTGAAAAATAACGTTCCAGCAGTTCGGCATCGGTCAGGCTTTCGGGATTCGCGCCGAGCCGGGTGCGCGTCGCCCGATCGACTTCCTTATGGATAGCCGCCACATAACTCGGTTTGCGGCGGTTCAGGTGTTCGGTAATGGTGCGATCATCGAGCTGCATCTCGGTTTCGCCGTCGGTATGAATCAACATGCGCACGATCGAATCTTCGAGATGATGGGCCTCGATCGTTTCGATCACGGCATCGAGCGGGCGAGTCAGGCCGCGCACGTCGCAGTGCAAGCTGATAAAAGGGCGGCTGTGAACTTGCACGAACTGCCAAGCGGCGTGCCCTCGCTCCAACTCCACCCAGCAAAAGCCTTTGGAGTCCGCACTTTCGCCAAAATCGATCCGCTCCATGCTGCCGCTGTAGACGACGGGTGGCAGGCCAGCACGTCCTTGCGTCAGGTTTTGGTGTTTGTGGATATGCCCCATCGCCACGTAATCCCAGGCCGGATCGGCGATCTCACCATAGGGAACTTCGATGTCGCGCCCGACCATGACATTGCGCTCGCTGCCAAACGCCGCACCCGACACGGTAAAATGCCCGGTCAACAGACGCGGCACGTTCGACTGCGCCGCCCGCAGGGCCAAATCGCGCAGCAGGGTGATCAATGCGCCGCGCAACTGTTCATCCAACTGACCGATGGTCATGCCCTGCGTTTCGTCAGCATTGAGCACCGATGCGCGAATCGGATAAGGGGCTGTGGCGATTTGCACCGGGCCGCGTTTAGTTTGAATGGATTGCAAATCGAACGTCTGGGCAACATGGACATTGGGCACGGCCAGTGTATCGTAGATTTCGACGCTGGAGGCGCGGATCGCGTTAGCGGGCAGATCGTGGTTGCCGACGAGCAGTACCACCGGACAGAGCGCCGCTAGATCGAGGATGCGATGGGCAAATTCGCGTTGCAAGGTGGGATTAGGCGTCCGATTTTTGAAGGCGTCGCCCGCGAACACTGCCAGATCGACATCATGTTCGCGCGCAAAGCCGATCATCTCGTCGAGGCGGGCGAGAAAATCGAGGACGCGGGTGTTGACGCCGCTTTTCGGATCGAGATGGCCGTAATTTTCCATGCCGATATGAATGTCGGCAAAATGCAATACGCGGATCATGGGGAGTTCGCTTGTTTGGTGTTATATGCGGATCATTATAGCACCCGATTGGCGGCAGGCCGAGAATGTCACCCGTTGCCGCTCCGCAGATTCACCTCACCCCTCAGCCCCCTCTCCGTAATCACGGAGAGGGGGAGTCCAGACACGCCCGGTCTACACGAACAGCGTATTGCTTAGCAATGAGGAGCAATAGAAATAGTAAGGCGCGTGGTAGCAATCGTTGTATTGGGGGATGATGGCTTTCCTGCGCTATCGTTCAGAATATATCCGTTCAAGGCTTAGGCTGGACACTGCTTGGCGGGCTTGGCAGTTGCACGTCGCGGTTGGTGTAATTGTGAGAAAGCCGCCGCATCAAGATGGCCTGCCTCACATGATCGACCTCGTGCGCGCACACCAGCAAGATCAGAGTCGGATAGTTGACTTGGCCGAACAACGGATTCGCAGTGAGCAAGGTAGGGTCATGTGTCGGCAGCGTTTCGTCAATCATCTGACGGATACGCTCGGTGGCCTCACGCAGGATGAGCCGCAAATCTTCGGCAGGTTGATTGATTTTTGCGCCTTCGCCGAAACCTCTGGCCGCTTCGAGCAAATGGGGCGTCGCCGTTGCGGAAATATCGAGCAGCATATTGTGATAGCCGTTTTGCGAATAGATAACGTGTGTGATCGTCTCACTCAGTGACCAAATCGGGTTGCTGCTGGTGGCATAAGCGACCTGTGTATCGTTGAGATCGTCGAGGTTGCGTTGCATGGCTGCGCGCGTGCGATAGAAAGCATCGACAAAATCGGCGATCGGATACAATTTGGAGGCTTGCAACCACGTCGTTTTGCCCGTGAACGCATTGGTAATGAGTAGATTGAGCGCCGCTGTTTCGATCAAGATAGTCGGTTCCCCTTCAAACTGTACGTTTCTTCAATCCCATTATATCAAAAGTATCACAATCGCCGATTTAGCCGCTTTCGGCGGTAATCTAGCGTCTCAAATGCTTGCGACGAAAGTGACTTTCGCTACACTGTATTGTATGGATATTCAAATGTTTCCTGTACAGGAATAATACAATGGCGCATGAGATTTCCGCTGGCCCACATCCCTACATTGTTATCGATACGCTCACTGGCGAGTATGTTCACGCCGATATGGTGGTAGACGAAAAGATGGCTTTGGACGCCGGTCATGCTGTATACGTACTGCTTGATGCGTCTGGTATCAGTAATACGCTGCCCGAAAACTTTTTGGATGGCGCGCGCAATAGCTTTTTCATTCACCCAAATATGGCGCACATGGCGCTCTACACACGATCCGGGCTGCTGCGCACAGTGGGAAATATGGTTGCCAAATTGACCCGACGCCGCGACAAATTGACGATATATGATAACTACGAGGCGGCGCTCTCACATCTTCTCAAACTCGTGAAAGAGGCGGGCTTATAGTATTTACAAGGGCGCACGCCTGCCGTTTCACCTATAATGAATCAGTGATCCGCGCGTGTTGGGAGGTAGTTATGATCCGGCAGCGAATAGACAGGGAGTCGCTCGAACCGCAAAAGCGATCCGCCGCTACGAAGCGCCAAACCAATGATTCTGCATTTAATCACACAAAATATGCTTCCTTCGATGGTACATTGCAGCATCACATGACAAAAGATGCGCACCAAAACAGCCTTCTGCAACTCCATACGCAGATTGGCAACGCGGCGGTCGCGCGAAAACTAACGCCTGCCCGATCCGTCCAGCGTGCGCCCGATCCGAGGACATTGCCGCCTGAAATGCGAACATTTTGGCAGCGCTAGGGTGCTCAAATCAGAGTGCTCAAACGGATGTTTTCAGAACAGCGCTATGGCTGCTGGTGCGGTCCCGGTCATGTCTGTGAAGAGGTGCAGGACGACATCGATAAATGCTGCAAAGCACACGATCTTGCCTATGATGCAGTGGGCGTCACCTCCGAAAGCCCCGCGCCATCGGGCATGGCGGGCATGTGGTCGATCGAAGGTTTCCGACGCACAATGGCTGCCGATGCAAAATTGGTGGCGGGTGTCAACGGCACGATTTTCGATTTCAACTTTTACGGCCCGGCGGCAGCGGCCTATCGTGCCGGGGTCACACTCATTTTTGGGCCGCGCGCACTGATCGGTGCGGCAGCCAATCTGATCGCCGCCATCGGCAGTATCCCGACTGAATGGTTGACCGTCGATTTAACCGACATCAATTTCATGGCTCAAGACGACAGCGACGAGGCGGGCGTATCGGATGGCGGCGACGGCGGCGTCAGCGACAGTAATGACTCGGATGGCGGCAATCTGAATAATAACGACGAGTAGGGACGAGGCCTGCCTCGTCCGCTCCCTATCGCCAAATTAGATGCAAGTGTCCTGTCGGGTGCATTCAAGTTTGGGGGCAGATCATAGAACCCCTCTATCCCCCCACCCCTTTCCCCACGCAAGCGGTGGGGAAAGGGGAGTCACACCCTTCCGCTGACCGAGATAGCCACGTCCTTCAGCCAGCGGGTTCTCCCTTTGCCCCGCCTGCGTGGGGGAAAGGGCTGGGGATAGAGGGGTTCTTTCGCCTATTTGCAAGGCAAGGGCAGGGGCGGAGGTAGAGGGGTCTGTCCATTCCCAAATCCCGCCCCCAACCTTGAATGCACCCCTGCCCTGTCTGCCGCTTGACGA
>JBBRMW010000280.1:0-7608 GCA_038230635.1 Aggregatilineales bacterium
GCCAGCTAGCGACCCGTTCAGAGTATAGACCAGGTTCCATTTCTTGGAACGCAGGTATTGGATGAACATGCAACTGAGTGTTCCACCCGCCGCGCCCAGTGTCGTGTTGAGCGTGACAAGGCCGATCAGACCCGTGTTGCCAGTAGTCAGCGTCGAACCGGGGTTGAAGCCATACCAGCCAAACCACAAGATCATCGTGCCCAGCGTCGCCAGACCCAGGTTATGCGCAGTTGGGAGGGGCATCCACTCCCCATTTTTCCCGCGACGCAGGGGACGCGGGCCGAGCATGGCCGCACCGACGATGGCAGTCACACCACCAACTGTATGCACAACGGTGCTGCCCGCGAAATCGTGGAAGCCCATCTGCGCGAGCCAGCCACCGCCCCATACCCAATGGACGACGACCGGATAGCTGATCGCACCCATGATAGCGCTGTAGATCAAATCGCCCACGTAATCGGTACGTTCCGCCATTGCGCCCGTCGTGATGGTACTGGCCGTCGCGGCGAAGGCAAACTGGAAGAAGAAAAACGTCAGCGTGTCGATGGTGCCGGTCTGCCCATACTGAGCGGCACCGCCCACAAATTTAACGGCATCGCTGAGGAAGAAATTCGACGTGCCAATGATGCCGCTGGCATCCGTCCCGAAAGCGATCCCGAAACCAACCGCCCAGAATGCCACCGCCGTGATCCCGGCATCGACGAAGTTTTCGAGCAGTGCATTGACGGCGCCGGTCTGCCTGATCAATCCCGTCTCCAACATGGCGAAACCCAACTGCATGAAGAACACCAGGAATCCGGTGATCAAGACCCAGACGGTATCGACTGCGCCCTGAGTGGCGGCAACGGGCGTGGCACCCTGTGCGTGCGCTGTCGTGCCAAACACAGCAAGCACAATTGAGGCGGCACCAATTGCCAGAAGGCGTCGCCAGAAGCGATTGCGTACTTTCATCGAATCCCCCTCGTTCATCGAGTCATTTCACTTTGCGCAGATAGCATAAAATATTAGGTGATATGCTGATATGTTGAAAATACCCGAACTTTTATCAAAGGATATGTTGCACAAGTATTTGCTGGGGGGATTTCATTCAAAATGTCCTTTTTCGCTGTTAAAAAATCGATATAAATAGGCGAAGGAGGGCGCTTGGGGCGCGCCACAGCGCGGAAATGCGCCAGGGCATATTATACGAGAAACATTAACACAAAATGCCCAAAACGGGAGGCACGCAGTCGGACGCGGCAACCGTTTTTGGGCATTTTGTTGGAAATTGATTGTCGCGGACGCGGCAAGCGTCATCTACATGTGCCGATATTCCAACGGGGAGGGAGGCGCTAAATGTCTTCGGGGCGGCTTTCGCGGAAGTGTCCGCCCAAATCGTCGCGGGTCGAGTTTTGCATGGGGACGCCCATCCGATAAGCGGCCATCGCAATCGCGTGGGTCGAGACGGGCGAGGAAATGATCATAAAAATTGCCAGGGCTATCGCTTTGGGCGCTAGGTTTGGCACCAGCACTGACGCGCCGAACAACAGTCCAAATAGTCCCATCGTTGACACTTTGCCGGACGCATGAAGGCGACAGTATACGTCTGGCAAGCGAATTAGGCCGAGTACGCCGAGTACCGAAAAGGCGACCCCGACCCACAGAAAAAATAACCCCGCTAGCGACACCAGCAGTTGCATTTAAAAGACCCTGCCTTCGGCCAGATAACGGGCGACGGCCAGCGTCCCAACGAAGCCCAGTGCCGCCAACGCGATCCCGACATCGATTAACATGCCCATTCCCTGCACCAACGCGAGCAGGATGATGATCCCGATCAGCAGGGTGGACGACGCATCCGCTGCTTGCAGCCGATCCGCCGGACTGGGGCCGCGCCAGATGCGATAGGTGCTTACCACATCGAGCACGACCAGGACAAGCAACGCACTCTGTACGCCGAAATTCACGAAAGGATCGTTCATGGGAAGATTCTCCGCAGATACCTCATGCGTTTGGCTTGATTGGATTCGGCGACGGCGGTTGAGGCCAGCACGTCCAGACAATGCACGTAGATGATTTGATTGCCGTTAAAATCGACGACGAGTTCGCCTGGTGTGATGGTGATGCCGTGCGCGCTTATGGCCGCGATCACATCTGCGATACCCTCGCCCTGCGGGCCATGTTCAACATTTGGCGTATACTGCGTCGCAGTCGCAATGATGCCGGGGTTGATCGGCAAAGTCGGCTGGACGACCCGTTTGGCAACATCGAACGCCGAGAAATAGATGTCGTGGAACAGGATTAACGTGTATTGCACCGCCGCCAGTGCTTGCTGCGGCACAAGATGCCATGTAAGCTTGGGCGCTTCCTCGTTCTGAAACAGGACGGTCAGCACGGCGAAACCCAAAAGCGTGCCGACGGCGAAACTGCCCAGGGATATTTCGGGGGTGAGGGTCGTCCAAGCCAAACCCATCAACAAGGCAATGCTGATGCGCCAGATCATGTTTTCAACTCCCCAGCACCGCGTGAATGTATATTTGTGGCGAACTGATCTGTGTGACGGCGGCCGTGGCGATTTCGACCAACGGGCGGGCGAACAAGCCCAGCGCAACGCACAAGCTGATCAAAATGAGCGGCGCCAGTAGGCTGTCGCCCGCGACCTTAAGATGCAAATCGGCGGGTGCCGACTCTTGAAAAATCGTCTGCCAAGTACGCATTATGTAGAGCAGTGTGAGGACACCCGCTGCAACCGCCAAGCCCAGCAGCAGCCAGCTCTGCGCGGCGATCCCGCTCTGTACGAACACCACTTTGCTGATGAAGCCGTTCAAGGGCGGCACACCCGCCAGCGCTAGCCCGCCAAGCAAATATAGGCGGCTGTGCAGTGACAGTTGATGGCCGACCCCACTCATATCTTTGAGGCGCGCGCTTTTCGTGGGCAGTCGACTGGCGACCGCGCCCGTGATCATCAGCAGCGCGGATTTAATCAGCGCATGATTGAAGGCATAAACGATCGCACCGAGCAGCGCCAGCGGCGTGCCCCAACCAATGCCCAACAGAATGAAGCCGATCTGCCCCAACGTGGAATAGGCTAGGATGCGTTTGGCATCGAACGTTTTGAGCGCGGCCAGACTGCCAAAAACGATGCCAATCACGCCCAGGACGAGAAGCAGCCCCCGAATCAGCGGTGCCTCAATCGTAAATAGCAGTGTCGTCAGCCGAATCAGCCAGTAGACGCCCACCTTTACCACCACCGAAGACAGAATGGCGCTCACCGGCGTCGGCGCCGTCGTGTGGAAGTCAGGCTGCCAGAAGTGGAAGGGAAAGACCGCGCTCTTGAGCAAAAATGCGCACATGAGCATCACAGCGGCGGCCTGTGCCAGCAGCGGGCGCTCGCCGGTGGCGAGCAATCGCGCTACATCGGCCAAGTTCAGCGTGCCGAAGGTGGCGTAAATGGCACCAATGCCCATCAACAGAAACAGCGATCCCATACCGCTGATCAGCAAGTATTTGATGGCCGCCTCGACGCCCAGCGGATTATCCGAGATCGCCACAAGGATCACCGAAGAGATGACCATCAGTTCGACGAAAACAAACAGCGTGAAAATATCGCCGGTATACATGGCTCCGTTCAACCCCGCGATCATGCACAGGAACAGCGGCAGAAACGCCGGATAACCCGCACAGCGATCTTTGCAACCCACCGCATACAGGATTCCGGCGCCCGCCACCGTGCTCGCCATCACATCGAATAGCGCGGACAGCAGATCGGGTGCGAGGATGATCCCGTAGGGCGACGGCCAACCACCGATGCGATACAACTGCGGCCCGCCTTGCCAGTTCGCGTACAAGACAGCCAAACTGCACAGCCATGCCAACAGGCTCATCAACAGTGCGATGATCTGCTGCGCGGTACGGTAGCGGACCAGAACGACGGAGAGTGCTGCGCCTGCCAGTGGCAAAAATACGGGGCCGAGGACGAATGGATTGTTGAATGGAACCATGCGGACCGCGTACCTAACCTTTGAGATGATCGACGGAATCGGAATCGATGGTCTGGTAGCGCCTCGAGGATACGGCGATCAAGCCCAGTAAAAACGCATATGAGCCAAAACTGATCACGATCGCCGTCAGCAGCAGCGCCTGAACCAGCGGATCGCTTGGCTGGCCGCGATCGAGCACGGTGGTGTATGCGGGAACCGTCCCATTGAAAGCGCCCACCGCCAGGAACAGCAAATTGATGGCGGTGAACAGGATATAAAAACCCATCGCGGATTTGATCAGGTCGCGGCGCAGCAGTTGAAAGATGCCCATGCCGAACATGACCCCGGTGGCGATAGCAAATAGTACGTTCATAAGGGTTCGACCTCCTGCGGATGGGCGATCGTTTCCAGAATGACGCTGGAGCCGCCCAAAACGGTCAAGAAAATGCCAATCTCGAAAAGCATTGTCGAGGACAGCTGGATATTGGCGGGTAAATGAAGCTGATCGAACAAGGTGGTCACGAGAAAGGGCTGCCCGAAGATCAGGGGCAGCGCCGCATTCAAAATGGTGAGGCTGATTCCGACCCCGATCAATGGTGCGGGGCGGAGCCAACGCAGCCGATCTTTGGCCTCGTCATAACCAAAAACCACATACCACAGCGCCACCGCCAGCCCGCTCACAACGCCCGCCGTGAACCCATCACCCGGAGCCACGCCCCCATACAGGATGTGCGCCACCGCCATCATCAGCGCAAAGGGCAGCATTAACGCAGCGACGCGGCGGGTCAACGGCGTGGATAGGCGGGCAGGTGCTTGCAGTGCCTTCAACGCGGCAACTTCCTTCTGAATGGCTGGGTCTTGCGCCTCACGGTCCGCAGCATAGACGGTATTGGCGGGGATCAAGCCCCGTGCGCGCAGTTGGCGCAGCACCCGCATCGCCGAAAACTGCCACGTTTTCCCTTGTTCAGGCGTCGAGAGGAGAGTCAAGACCCCCAGCGAGGCCATGCCAAACACCGTGATTTCGATCACAGTATCCATACCCCGGAAATCCGTGACGATCGCGGCCACAATATCGGTTGAACCGATCTTGGGCAAGGCGTTAGCGATATGCCAAGTGGTGATCGTGGTTCGGGTGGGCCGATTGAGCACCGCTGCCAGCGAAAACAGCCCCACTCCGACGCCGATCACGATCGAAATCAGGGCGTCACGGAGCAGACCACGCCGCGATTGATCCCAGAGCGTCGAGATCACCTGCTGCCTTTCACGGGCGCTGATGCGACCCAGCATCACGATCACGAGCACGGTGCCCAGCGTCTCGACGAGAAACTGCACCATCGCTACATCGGGGGCCGGTTCCAGCAGAAACAGTCCGCCCACCGCATAGCCTGCGATACCCAGCGAAAGCGAGGCGAGCAGATGGCGACGGAACAGGATGCTGCCCAGCGTCGCCACTAGCGAGAGCACCAACATCACCGCCTTGAGCAGATCGGTGCTGCTCCTGAGTTCAAACATGATCGTTTGACCTTGCAGGTGAGTCAGTCCGGCGGTCGCCATCAGCGCGATCACACTGCCCAGGATCGCCAGCAGGTAGTAGCGCAGCTTGCCATTCTGTGAACGCAGCGCCAACTTGGCCGCCGCTTCGAGCAGGCCGATGATCCGCTGATAAACGTCGCGTCCGGTGGGCAGCGTCGGCCCACGCCAAGCCAACCATCGATCTCGACTCTGAAAGAGGATACCGCCACTCACCAGCGCGACTACACTCAAGGCGAATGGTGCCGTGATCCCCGAAAACAGGCTGAGGTGGACGGATTCGCCACCTCGCGCGACGCTCGGTGCGAGGATCGGCACGATGAAAAAGTTGAGATTCAGCCCCGTTAGCAGCGAACCCACCGCCAGCACACCCGGCCCGAACAACATTCCCGCAGCGGGTTGATGCAAAGGCGGGTGCGGCTCGCCATGCTTCGGGTCGCTCGGCGGGCACGGTTGGAAAAATACGTCCCAGATCAACGTGCAGGCCATCGTGACGGTCAGCGTGGCACTGATCACGACGATCGCCAGAGTCAACAATGGCAGCGGGCCAGCGACGAACGCGGTCAGCAGCGATTCCTTCGCCACAAAACCGAGGAACGGCGGCAAACCCGCCATCGACAACCCAGCTACCGTCCCGATCAACGCCAATCCAGGCAGCCGCCGCGACAGATCGCCGAGCTGATGCAACTGGCGGGTGCCTGTAGCGTGTTCAACCGTTCCGGCCACCAGGAACAGTGCCGCCTTGTACAGCGCATGGGCGATCACGCTCACCACTGCCGCTTCGAGGCCAGTGCCATGTGGTAGCCCGATCAAGGCCACGATCGCGCCCAGCTGACTGATCGTCGAATAGGCCAAGCACGCCTTCAGATCGCTCTGTCGAAGCGCATTGACCGCGCCCACCAACATCGTCAGCAAGCCCACGCTGGTGAGGCTGATTTGCCACAAGGCAGTATCGCCCAGGATGGGATATAAGCGTAGCAGCAGGTAAATGCCCGCTTTGACCATTGTCGCCGAATGCAGATACGCGCTGGCGGGCGACGGTGCCGTCATCGCGTCGGGCAGCCAAAAATGGAACGGCCACTGCGCGCTTTTCGTGAAGCAGCCGAGCAAGACGAGTACCGCGATGGCCGCGTAATACGGGTGCTGGCGCAGCACTTCGCCGTTTGCCAAAATCTGCGCCATTTCCATCGAGCCGACGATTGTGCCCAATAGGATCAACCCGACGAGCAGCGCCAGTCCGCCGCCTGTTGTGACTATCAGGGCTTGCAGCGCGCCCCGCCGTGCCTCCACATCGTTCTCCTTGAAACTGATCAGGAAAAACGAGGTGATACTCGTGATCTCCCAGCAGATGAAGAGCGAGAGCAAGTTGCCCGCCAGCACGAGGCCCAGCATTCCGCCCATGAACAGCAGCAGCAAACGACAGAAGCGGGCGAGCGGCGCGAAGCTCTCGAAGTAGTAGCCAGCATAGATGACCACCAACGCCCCGATGCCCGTAACCAGCAGTGCAAAAAGCAGCGACAACCCATCCAGATATAGGGCAAAGGTCAGCCCCAATTCCGGTACCCAGGGGATGTTGAACTGAACGACCGAACCCTGTTGGATTGTGGGGAGGTGGGTCCCGATGAGCATAAATAGCGCGAATATCGAAATACCCAGCAGCCAGGAAAATAGCGTTTTGCTGAGCCGCCTACCGATCGTTGGCAAGAGCAACGCCAGTGCAAACGGCATTACATTGATAACAGCCACGTCCATCGCGGATTGCCCATCAGTAGTTCACCATCATGGTCGCTTACCAGAACATTTAGTGTAGACGTGCGCCGACTCGGTGAAATCGGTTAGGCTGCCGAAATAAGCTGTTCAAATTCTGTTAAAAATAATGAGAATTCCACTCAGAAACCGCGTTTTCGTGCGATAGCTTATCCAACATAAGTTTTAAGCATTGTCGATTTTCTTCATATTTCGTTGGAGGATCACTTCAGTGACCACGTGCTGCACCTGTACCGTCGGCAAGCCGTTGGAGAGGCCAATTTACGGTTTGACTGATCTAATGGTAAACGCAATGGTTTGGCTCGCAGACATGGGAGATAATTCAAAATGGTCGAGGCCGCAGACATGGGCGATA
>JBBRMW010000281.1:0-7524 GCA_038230635.1 Aggregatilineales bacterium
GCGCGTGGCGTCATGGGTGAGGGTTTCGACCTCGATGGGTTTTTTCGCCATTACGCGGCTTCCTCTTTGGTGGTGTGGGCCAGATCGAAGCCTTCGTCATCTTGCGGGACGTCTTGTCCTTCCTCCGGATCGGGGGCGGTTCTGCCCAGGAGATGGCCCGTTGCGGCGGAGATCAAGGCCAGAAGGCGGCTTTCACGGTCGGCCATGAACTCGGCAAAGCTGTCGGCGCGCAGGAGGGTGGGGTCGATGGCATGGCTGGCGAGGTAGGTGTCGAGCAACTCGGCGTTGATCGGCGGGATGACCTCATCACCATCATTGTAGCCTTTTTCCAGTTTCGCCAAATAAGCAGAAGGAGCAGCCCCGCCGATGATGCGGTTGGTCCGGGCGCTGAGAGGTGTCTTGTTGATGATGGTGTCATAGATCGCGACCGGGATTTTCGCGTCGTTGCACCATTTCTGCGGGAAGATGTGGTGAATATCGACGTTCTGATCAAAAAACCGCGTATCAATGAAAGTCTGCCCCGACCGGAAATCCTTTGCGCCAACGTCCATCAATCGGGCGTGGATTCCCTTGTAGGCGGCAGATAGGCGTGTGCGCATGGTGCGCAGCCGTTCGGGACGGAAGCGGCCTTCAGTGATGGTGGTGGGTTCTTGGCCGCCATCGATCCAGGCGGGTACTTCGAGAATGTCCTTTGCAAAGCGTGACTCGACGGCAGAGCCGTAAAGCTCACCGAAGATGCCACACCAGTACCAGCGGGCGAGTTTTTCTCTTACCGTGGCATGGTCCGACTTTGCGCCAATGCGTGCGAGAATTGCGGCGAAGGGCACAAGTTGGCCTTGATATGGCAAGTCGATGACGCGGTATATGTGGTGCTGGCGCAAGAAATGCGCGGCGGTTTTGAAGCCATCCTCGACCGATTGGCGGTGTTCAAGGTAAGCCGATAGCGGCAAATCCAGTAGGGATTGGCGCGAGGCGCGGACGGCGGAAAGCTCGCTCTCTTTGCGGCCTTCGGCAATTTCCCTTTCGCGGGTCTTGGCACCATGAACGAGAGCGATGGCCTGCAAAACATCGGTGCTGGCGACCTTTTCCAGCACTCCGTACTTCTGTTCCGCAGATCGGCCATAAACTTGAAGGCGGTGTTGTAGCCCCGGCTGCCCCTCGGTTCCCAGCCAGTCGTCGCGCAGGCGATGCCCTTTGGCGGCATACATCGCCGTGACCAGTTCGAAGGCGTCCAGTGGCTTGCCGCCGGTGTTAACCTTCTCGAAAACCAGACAGACTGCCTCGTGTGATGTGTCGGGGCTAAGTGCTATAACGGGAACTTGGTATTCTTTGAAGTTTTGGAGAATCTTATTTTTGAACGCTTTGAACTCGCCGCGCTTTTCTGTGTCGCCTTTGGCAATCCAGTAGTCACCAAACGCGTCCTGCCACTCATCCCAATCGAACACCCGGTTCAGTGGGAACATCAGATTCTGGTACTCGAGTTCGGGAGATGACAAGTCTAAATCAATTGCCCTGCCGAAAGCCGACCTAATTTTACGTTCCTTGGGGATGCCAATGATGGCATCCTGACGATCACCATCACCATTTAAGGCTGCACGAATGTCGATGTAAAACCATCGGTCCACGAGTTTTTGGCGGGCTGTGACGGTCTGAACCACTTCACGCCGCATGCAGGTCTGGTACAAAGATGTCATGCGTTGCTGGCCATCAAGCAGCAACTGGTCAGGAATATGTTCTTCGGCGGTGGTCGGTGCCCCCTGCACTGGACGGCGTCCGAAGGTTTGAGCTGTGCCCGACTTCATTTCTAGCGTCATCAATGCGCCGACTGGAAATGCCTCCGAAATGGACGCAACGAGTCCCTTGATCCGTTCCTCGTCCCAGACCCAGCTGCGTTGAAAGTCGGGGAGTTGTATCTTCCCGCTTGCGCACTGGCTCAGCAGTTCTGCGAGGCTGATTGGGTTCGTTTTGAATGCCGCTTGCTTCATGCATGCTCTACCTTTTCACCGATTGGGGCCTTAGCAGCTTCGCACTGCACATCGACGAGCTTGTTAAATTCCGCTTCCATTTCGTACACCGCCGTGAATTCCGCGAACGCCCAGCGCCCGAACTTTTCAAGGTTGTTCACGCCGGGTACCCAATAGGCGCGCATGGTATTGGCTTTGTCTTTGGCATCCTCGCCGCGGTAACCTTTAATCTCGATGATCAGGTTAAGTGGGTCGGGGTCACCGTCGGCAGTTACGCGACCGTCATCAACCTGCACGATGAAGTCGGGAATATATTTGTGCGGTGTCGAACCCATGAGGTAGGGGACCTCCAACCCAAGTCCCTGGTTCTTGACGTAGGACAGCACGCGGGGGTGGTTTTCGGCGACGCGGGCGAATTCTGCCTCCCAATCGCTGTCGCAGACCACCCAGTTGACGTGAGATTTGTCGGCGCGCGTTTGCCAGCGCAGTTCCTTGGAAGTCGTGAAGTTGACGAACGCAGTGGTGCCGGTGGGGTTATAGGCATCAAGGATCGCCTTGACCGGGCGTTCGCCTTGCAGGGTTTCGGTGATGGCGGCCTTGATCCGCTCGGCCGCCATATCGGCGATTTCCTTGTAGACCAACTGCGCAGGATAGGTGCCGCCGGTGCATTTCAAATAGCCGCCATCAAGCCATTGGCGTGTGATGCGCTTGAGCTGACCGAAAAGGTGCAGCTTGGGTTCCTCGCCGTGGTCGCGGTATTTGGTGTAAACGAGATGCTTGGTCAGATCGTATACGATGCTGGAATAGCGTTTGTCTTCCAGGTGGGCGAGGTTCAGGTCGACCCCTTCACCGATGATGCCCTGATTGGTTGTGCTGGACGGGCCAAGCAATTTTGGGGACAGTTCCAGCACATGGTCGGGGCCGAAATTTGCCTCCAGCCGTTCATCCGGAAGTTCAACCCTGTAGCCCTCGACACGTGGGAAGGTGATTTCCAGCGCATCGCGGTCGGGTTTGACAGCATGAACGCGGACAGTTTCGCGAGGTTTGGCCGGGGGCGATACAACAGGCTTGGCGGCGAAGTCGAAGGGAATGCCGAGAACATCGGCATATTCAACGTTGAAAAGGCCTTCGTCGTTCAGTTCATAGGACTGGCGCCGCAATGCGCGGCCAACGACCTGTTCGCACAAAAGCTGCGTGCCAAAAGCCCGCACGCCCAGCACGTGGGTGACTGTGTTGGCATCCCAGCCTTCGGTCAGCATAGAAACGGATACGACGCAGCGGATCTGTTCGCCAAGTTTGCCCTTCTTGCCGACGGTGTTCATCACCTCGCGCAACAGGGTGGATTCGTCGATCTTGTCGCCTGCTGTGATGTCGCCGGTGCGCTCAATCATCTCGCGCTTGAACTGGTCGATTTCCGCCGCCGCCATTTCGCGGAAATCTTTGTCCAGCGCCTCGCCGGATTCGAGTTGGGCAGAGTCAATCAGGATCGTGTTAGGGCGCGGCATCCGGTTGCCGAATTCATCATAGTTTCGGAAAAGGGCGAGACGGCCATTTTCCAGCGTGGTCTCGGTGCCATCATCGCTGACCCGATCAAATCCCGAGACGTATTTGTAAATCAGCTCCGAAGTTGCAGTGTTGTTGCAGACCACGATGAACACGGGTGGGACGCCAATTCCTTCATCTTCCCAAAGATAGAAGGTCTTTTCGTAGTGCCCATAAAGGGCCTCCAGCGCAGTCAGCAATTCGGCAGGCAGGCTGAGCGGATCGAGTGCCTTGCCAGCGACCCGACCTTTCTTGGGGAGCTTCTTGCCAATATGCTCCCACAGGTTGCGGAACTTTGGCGTGTCGCCGCCCTCGATATTATCGGCCACTGGCACGCGGGGCAGCTTCACGATGCCGCATTCGATGGCGTCCATCAATGAGAAGTCCGACATCGTCCAAGGGAAAAGCGTGCCCTCGATATAGCCCGAGCCCCGAAGGAAGAACGGCGTCGCCGAGAGATCGTAGACGAGGCTGATGCCCAGCTTGCGCTTTACGGCTTCCAGGCCGGAAATCCACATCCGGGCAGCCTCGTTATTCTCTTTGGCCTCGCTTTTGTCGTCGCCCTTCAGATCGTCTTCCGTCTCGCCGTCGGCATCCTTCACGCGTTCGCGATAGCAGTGATGCGCTTCGTCATTCATGACGACGATGTTCTTCTGGCCCATCAGGTCGCCCATGACCCGCTGGATCATCTCGCCTTGGGTCTCAAGGGTTTGGACCTTGTCACCGCGCCAGCCTTCAAGGGCCTGGCGGGTGCCTTTGGCGATCACCAGCTTTTCGCGCAGCTTGAACGCGTGATAGTTGGTGATGACAATCTTTGCGCTCTGGATGTCGCGCAGCATGTCGGGTGGGGTGATCTCGCGGCTGCGATAGTAGCTTTCTGGATCATTGGGCAGCAGAACACGCAGGCGGTCGCGGATGGTGATGCCAGGCGAGACGATCAGGAAGCGGCTAGAGAACGACTTGCTGTTCGGGTGGCGCACTGCATTGACCGTTTGCCACGCGATCAGCATCGCCATCACTGTGGTCTTGCCTGCGCCAGTCGCAAGCTTAAGCGCAAGGCGCATCAGTTCGGGATTGGCTTGTTCATTGGCGCCTTTGATATGCGCCCAGAATTTGGCGACACGCGGTCCCATCTTGGGAGCAACCTCGGTCAGCCAGATGGCGGTCTCAACAGCTTCAATCTGGCAAAAGAATGGGCGGATGCCCTCAAATTTGTGGTGCCGCCAGTGTTGCAGCAAACGTGCCGTCTCCGGCGTCACAAGCCATTGGTCAGGGTTCGGCAGCTTGCGCCAAGTTTCAACATAGCCCCGAACTTCATTGATGATCGGGGTGGGGTTGTATTCCTGATCCGTCGTTGAAAGCTCATCGTTTGCGCCCAGAAGCATGGTGCTTTGTTTCTGGTTCTGCTTTTGTTTCTTGGTCTTTGGGACTGGCGTGATGAGATCGGATCGCCTGCGGTTTTCTAGGATGCGGTTTGTCGGTTGTCCGTCAGCGTCGAGTTCCCAATGACGACCCGGATAAGCATATGGAGAATTTAGGATCGGTTTTTCAAAGAACTGCTCAGACATTCGATGCACCTCTCCCCGCATTCCCTTTTACCGCTGCTTTTTGTTCATCAATCCACCGGTCAATATCGTCGTGCTTGAAACGCCATTGACCGCGAACTTTGAAGGCCGGAAGCTGACCCATTCGCGCCATCGTGTAGACAGTCTTCTCTGCAACCTTCAGCAAAACCGCAACCTCTGGCAAAGTGAGAATAGGGTCCGTCATGGACCTGCTCCTTCTCGAAATGTCCAAAGCAAAACTGCCAGACTTTGCCAGACTTTACTAGCGCCTGATTTCACCGAGCTTTGTTGAGAGCCAAGGCACTGACTTCGGCATCGCCTCCGTCACCTCGGCATCGGTCAGTATGCCACCCGCCAATAGCCTATCGCGCACCCAATCAAGCGCTGCCACCAATACTCATGATCGCGCTGGGCGGCTGCGACCTGTTCTGGATGCGGTCGCCAAGCGATGGGGACGGTAAGGATGTCTATGGTTTTCCGGGTGCCGCGCGCGGTCGGACCTTGAACTCGTATGCGTGCGATGCCTGCCACAATGGTGACGGAGCGTTAGCCTGTTGGTTTTGCTTGGTCTCGACAAGCACATAACGCGAGACGGGGCCAAGCATTCAGTTGGGTGACCAGCCCTTTACAAGACAGCCAGGATGGTTGTTCGATTGACACTTAGCAATTTTATCAGATCGCCGGATGAACGCGGATGTTCTCCAATGAAAGCGGTTCGGCTGAATCCGAGAGTTCAAAAGAAACGAGTGGACCATCCTTGCCTGCAGAATAGTAGAGGCAAAGTGCATTCGGGGCTTGCAGCAGTGGGGTATTTCGCAGCCAGAAGTGCCCGAAAAACACTGGTGGGTCGTCTGGTGGATAGGTCTGCGAAATAACGGTTTGCGGCAGTTCTGCATCCGGCAGATCCTCTAACGATGGCACCGAAATTGCGATATCGCGCCAGGTTCGCGCCGATGCATGCCACCATTTCAGGCGCACGTGATGGCGCACCGTCCCGTCGCTGTCGGTGAAGGAATATCCGTTGGGCAGCGGATGCTCTGGTCCCTTGGCGATCTGCTCGGCCAATGTGAACATCTCGTCAGTCTTGCCCCGCCCTGCGGCAAGGACAAGCTGTTCTTCGGATAGCACGCCATTCCCTGTCAAAACTTTCAAACGCTTGATAGATGCATCATCCCAACAGGCGTGGACGGCGCGAAAGCCATCCTCTTCGAGAAACAAAGGCAGGCTGCGCATCCAGTCCAGCGCAGACCGCTTGTTCGGATCGCCAAGCGGGAATTGCGCCAAGAACGCTTGATGCTGTTGGGTATTCTTTTTCCCGCGTGCGCGCAGCGGCTGGCCGTCATCAGGGTCCAAGGTGTGGTAATGCAACGCGTTAAGCTCGTGATTGCCGATGATTGCCTTTGCCTTGCCTGCATCGACCAAGTCGCGGACGGTCTTGAGCACGGACTGGCTATCTGGCCCACGGTCTATGAAATCACCCAGGAAGACGATCATCCGATCTGCATCTGGATGGGTCCAGCTGAGCGCCGCGCGCCGCCAGCCAAGAGCCGCGAGAGCGGCGTCAAGTTTGGCCGCTTGGCCGTGAATGTCTGGAATGATATCATATGTTTTCATGCGGTCCCCCTAGAGTTTGTTCTTTGCTCGGCTTGGCATCTGCCGTGACCATTCCCTTCTCCGCCTCAAAAGCCCGGATAGACATCACCGAGACCCTCCGCCTGTCCAGACATGGCAAGCGCCAGATCGCGGGAAATCCGCGCAACCAGGTCCGAACATTCGACTTGTCGGGCCCATCGGTGGCTGCGGATTTGATCGGGAAAGATCAGGCCCAGCGCATTGCCCGCGATTGCTCCGGTGCTGTCGCTGTCGCCGGAATGCGTGACGGCGATGGTCAGGCCATGTTCAAAATCCTGAGCGCAAAGACAGGCGTAAAGCGCGATGGAAAGAGCCTCTTCGGCGACTCAGCCCCCGCCCAGACTCTCAATCGTCTCGGGCGCGCCGTCCCGCTGCGCATTTAACGCTAATCGGATGGCCTGCTCGGTCTCACCGCCGAAGGCGTTGATCTGCCCAGTGGCTGCGTCCTCAATCCCGGTGCCTGTGGTTAAGGCTGCGAGAACCAGCGCCCAGGCTGCTGCAGCCTCTTGTCCGGTCGGATGACCATGGGTCAGGGCAGAGGTCTCCATCGCCAGGTCTCTGATGCGATCAGGCGCAACAAATGCCAACGGCGCAACCCGCATGATCGTGCCGCAGCCTTTGGAGTCGTTGCGCGCAAGGTCGCCAAACGATTTAGCCGACCGTAGGGCTAACAGACAGGTGTTGCCGGGCGCCCGGCGCGCGCGAAGCCGCGGATCGCAGATCAGGCCTTCCTCATCGACGTCCACCTTTGGCACCTCGCCTTGGGATCTTAGCCAGCGAAGAAGCGCGTGATGGACAACCGAAGGTGGATGGCAGATACC
>JBBRMW010000282.1:0-7490 GCA_038230635.1 Aggregatilineales bacterium
TATGCGGATGTCGGCTGGGAGTTCGAGCCGGAGACGGGCCGCATCGTGGCGCTGGCTGCCATCGATAATCTGGGCAAAGGCGCGGCGGGCAGTGCCGTGCAATGTCTGAACCTGATGATGGGCTGGGCTGAGACGGGGGGTCTGACTTTCACAGGTTTGCATCCGATCTAAAGAGTTTACCTCACCCCCCCGCCCCCTCTCCGTAAACACGGAGAGGGGGTGTCGGAACCCACCGCTCCACATGTTTTGGTTGATCGCAAAGGACGTAAACGATGATCGTGATCAAAGTTGGAGGCGGTGCGGGTGTTGACCTCGCCAAAGTGTGCGGCGATGTGGCGAAGCTGATCCGCAGCGGCGAGTCGATCGTGCTAGTGCATGGTACCTCTGCGGCGGCAGATTCACTCGCCGCGCGCTTGAACGTTCCGACGCACACCATCCAATCGCCATCGGGTCATGTTAGCCGCTACACCGATCCGGCCACGCTCGATGTGTATACGATGGCCGCCGTCGGCGAAGTCAACGTCGGCATCGTGGGGCGTTTGCAGGCGCTCGGCGTCAACGGGATCGGACTCAACGGGCTGGATGGCAAATTGCTGCGCGCACAACGCAAAGATGCCGTCCGGGCGATCGACCCTGATACGGGCAAGCAGCGCGTCATTCGTGACGATTACACCGGGCGGATCGAATCGGTCAACGCCGATTTACTGCGGCTGCTGATCGGCGCGGGATATACCCCCGTGATTGCGCCGTTGGCGATCGGTGCAGACTGTGAACGACTCAACGTCGATGGCGACCGGGCGGCGGCGATGGTGGCGGGCGCGCTCGGTGCGGAAACGTTGGTAATCCTGACCAATGTGGCAGGCTTGTTGGCGAACTTTCCCGACGAGTCGAGTCTGATCGCGCATATCATGCCGGATGGAATCGAAAAAGCGATCGAACTGGCGGGCGGGCGCATGAAGAAAAAGGTGCTGGCCGCGCAAGAGGCGATCGCGGGGGGTGTTGGGCGCGTGATTCTGGCCGACTCGCGGCGCGATGATCCAATCGGGTCAGCGCTGGCGGGCGCAGGCACCACGTTTGCGGCAACGGTTTGACGGTTTTGGAAAGTGAGCGAATTTAACATGAACAGTCAGCAAATTATCGAGACCGAAAGTGCCCATACCAGTGGCGTGTATCCCAAGCGACCGTTGGCGATCGTGCGGGGCCTCGGTGCGCACGTCTGGGATGCCGATGGGCGCGAATATATCGACTGCGTGGGCGGGCAGGGCGCGGCGAACCTCGGTCACGCGCATCCGGCGGTGGTGGCCGCCATCCGCGAACAGGTCGGCACGCTGATCAGTTGCCCGGAGATTTTTTACAACGACAAGCGCGCCGAACTGCTGGAAAAGCTGACGAGCCTCGCCCCGGCGGGCTTGACGCGCGCCTTTTTGTGCAACAGCGGCGCGGAAGCCGTCGAGGCGGCCATCAAATTCGCGCGGCTGGCGACGAAGCGCACCGGCATCGTGGCGACGATGCGGGGCTTTCACGGGCGGACGATGGGCGCATTATCGGCCACCTGGGATAAGACTTACCGCGAACCGTTCGGGCCGCTGGTACCGGATTTCAGCCACGTTCCGTACAACGATCTGGCAGCGGCGGATGCGGCGATCACGGCGGAGACGGCGGCGTTCTTGGTCGAGGTCGTGCAGGGCGAAGGCGGCGTCCGTCCCGGCTCAGCGGAATATCTGCGGGGCGTCCAGGCCTTGTGTCGGGAGCGCGGCGCGCTGTTCATCGTTGATGAGGTGCAGACGGGTTATGGGCGCACGGGCAAGTTATTCGCCAGCGAGCACTACGGCCTATCACCCGACTTGATGCCGACCGCGAAGTCATTGGCGGGCGGAATGCCGTTCGGCGCATGTTTGATCGCTGAGCGGGTCGGATCGCTGGGTACAATGACGCATGGCACCACGTTCGGCGGCAATCCGCTGGGCTGTGCGGCGGCGTTGGCGGCACTTGATGCGCTGGTCAACGACGGTTTGGTCGAGCGCGCGGCGACACTTGGCGCGTGGCTGATCGCGCATTTGCGGGGTCGGCTGCCGGAGTCGCAGGTGCGCGAAGTACGCGGCCTCGGCTTGATCGTCGGGATCGAACTGCGCGGCAAGGTTGCGCCCGTGCTGCGCGCATTGCAGGATCGCGGCGTACTGGCGCTGCCCGCTGGCGCGACGGTGCTCCGCTTGCTGCCGCCGCTGGTGATCGAGCAAAGCGATCTGGAAAAAGTCGCCGATGCGATCGTGGCGGTGCTGGCCGCGCAGCCGGAGTTAGCGTGAGAAAGAACCTCACCTCCCAGCCACTCATTCCAGAACCTCACCCCCCAGCCCCCTCTCCGTCCTCACGGAGAGGGGGAGTCGGACGGCGAGGATCTTGATTTTCAGGGGTTTTGCAAGTGCGTGTGGTTATGACGCCCTCACCCCCGCCCCTCTCCCTGCGAGAGACGAGAGTCAATTGCCAAACCAGGAAATAGTTTGCCGTATGAACCAGGAGAGCAATCCAAAATGTCGTTAACCGAGTTTGCGATCATCGAATCGACACTGCGCGAGGGCGAACAGTTCGCCGGAGCGCATTTCAGCAGCGATCAGAAGATCAAAATTGCCCATGCGCTCGATGAGTTTGGCGTCGAGTTTCTCGAACTCTCGTCGCCATGCGCGTCCGAACAGAGCCACGCCGACGTGCGCGCGATCGTCAATGAGAAACTGACCAACGCGCGCATCCTGACCCACATCCGCTGCAACCGCGACGATGCCCGGATCGCGCTTGATACGGGCGTCGATGGACTCGATGTCGTGATCGGCACGTCGCCTGCCCTGCGCAAACACTCGCACGGCAAGTCGATCAACGAGATCATCGATTTGGCCGCCGACGTGCTGACCTACATTCGCGCGCAGTCCCCCAACATCGTGTTGCGTTTCAGCACCGAGGACTCATTCCGCAGCGTCGAGGCCGATCTGCTGCGCGTCTATCTCGGAGTCGCAGAATTGGGCGTCACCAATCGGTTCGGCGTCGCGGATACGGTCGGCGTCGCCACGCCCGCGCAGGTCACACAACTGGTGGCACAGCTTCGTCGCCTGACGCATCTCGACATCGAATTTCACGGCCACAACGACTCCGGCTGTGCGATCGCCAATGCTTATGCCGCGCTGGAGGCGGGCGCAACCCACGTCGACACGACGGTGCTCGGCATCGGCGAGCGCAACGGAATCACGCCTCTGGGTGGTCTGATCGCGCGGATGTATATGGTCGACCGCGAGGCGATCATCCGCAAGTACCGCCTCGATCGCCTATACGAGATCGATTACTTGATCGCCGATATGGTTGGTGTCAGCGTGCCGTTCAACAACTACATCACGGGTTCGACCGCTTTCACGCACAAAGCCGGTATCCATGCGAAGGCAGTTCTGGCCGCACCGGAAACCTACGAGAGCATTGATCCAGCGGATTTTGGTTTGCAACGCAGCTTGGAGATCGGCCACCGTCTGACAGGTTGGAACGCGATCCGGGGGCGCGCGCAAGAACTCGGCCTGAACCTGTCGGACGAGCAGATCAAGCAGGCGACGCAGCGTATCAAGGCGTTGGCCGACACCAAGCCGCTATCGATCGATGCGGTGGATGCACTGCTGCGCGAATGGGTGGTTATCGAACTATAAAGAGCCATGTTGTGCTGCTCTTTTAAGGGTGATATTCACAACGAGGTGGAAGTCCAACACCCTCTTGAAAATAATGAAGAGGGGGTTAGGGAATGATGTGAGCTGCTGGCGCGGCGCGTAAGGTCAATCAGTGATGAAACAATAACTGATCGGCCATCATCGCCAGGAACAGCATCGCCAGATACATGGTCGAATACTTGTACGTTTGGCGAGCAGCAAGGCCGGTCGCCACGCGGATCAACTTGAGCGCTTGATAAATGAAGCCCCCGCCCAGCACCACGGCGAGGATGAAATAAAACAATCCCAGCATGTGGAATGGCAGTGGCAGCAGCGTCAGCACGATCAACTGAATCGCGTAGAGCAGAATTTGTTGGCGGGTGGCTTCTTCGCCGCGCGCGACAGGCATCATCGGGACATTGGCGCGCTCATAATCGGCGTTGACCAACAAGGCCAGCGCCCAACTATGTGGCGGCGTCCAATAGAACACGATCAGAAACAACAAGAACGCGCTGGCGCTCACGGTATTCGTCACAGCCGCCCAACCCACCAACACGGGGATCGCGCCCGCGCCGCCGCCGATCAGGATATTCAAAACCGTGTTGCGCTTGAGGATCATCGTATACAGCACAACGTAATAGGCCGCGCCAAGCACCGCCAAAAACGCCGTCAACGGATTGACCAGTGTATACAGGATGAACGCCGACCATGCCAGCAGCGCCAAACCGAACAGCAGCGCATTCAGGGGCGCGATTCGACCCGCAGGAATCGGGCGCGTTCGCGTGCGAGCCATCGCCGCATCCATATCGCGGTCGATGTAGCAGTTGAGCACGCTCGCCCCGCCTGACGCACAGACGCCACCCAGGATCGTCGCCGCCAGGGTCAACAACGGCGGAATGCCATGCGCCGCAATCACCATCGCCGTGACGGTGGTGAAGATCAGCAGAATCGAGATGCGCGGTTTGGTTAACTGGAGGTAGTCGCCGAACGTGCTGTGACGCTCGGAGCGGCCTGGCTCATGGATTGATTTCGATACGATACTTGTAGCCATGTTACTCCAGAAAGTACAACCATCGCAGCCCAGGTGGCCGCTGCAAACAATACATGCAACGATCGCAATACAACGCGCACTTCCGCGCCCGTCGTGGCCGACCAAACCACCAATGCGCCGAGCGCCGCCTGTCCTAGATACAGCGCGCACGCCGTCGCCACCGCCGAACGGGTCAGGGTGTTCGTGCGAGTCCGCAAAGTTTGGATCGCCAGTAGCAAAAGCACAAGCCCCAATCCGCCCGCGATCAGCCGATGCGCCATATTGAGCGTTTGCAACGGCCCCTGCGCTGACGGCCACACATCGCCCAGACACAGCGGCCACGTATTGCCGCAGGCATAGGCCGCGTCATTGCCCGCCACCACCGCCCCGGCCAGTGCCACCAGATACGCTAATACCGTCGCTGTAAGCACTTCGGGCAGCGGCAGTGTTCCGCGCGGTTTAGTGTCTTCTACGCTGCCCAGATTAACCCACGCGACCAGATAGCAGGCCAGCAAGAGCATACTGTTCGCCAGATGAATCAGCACGGTCAGCCATTCGTTACTCAGCCAAACCGTCACCGCACCGAGTCCGCTCTGCACAAAATAGAGCACAAAGCCGAGCGCCAGCGGAATAATCACGCGCGGTACTTCCCGATACCAGCGCACCGCGCCGATCAACACGGCCAACGCGAATAGTCCGACGAGCAGCGCGAACAGGCGATGGCCGAACTCGATGACGGTGGCCGTGTTGACAAAGGTTGGCACGAGAAGGCCGTTGCATGACGGCCAATACGTGCCACACCCCATCCCCGACTCCGAAACACGGGTGATCGCGCCGATCACGATCATCGCCAACGTGACAAAGGCCGTCGCCAGAACCAGTCGCCGGAAGCCCGAACGCGCTTCGATTTTAGATGCTGCTCGATTCATCAGCCCACCTCAAAACGTATTTTTGATTGCTAAGATGATCCGCTTCAAGAAATTATAATCGTTTGTGCATTTGGGCGCAATACGAATTGCTGGATTTCCGAGGGCGATTGCACCTAAATAAAAAAAACAGTGCCAAGTATTTTAGGTGGATGACAAGCCAAGCTTGTCTACCATTTCGTCCAGCCATTTTTTGCCTATATTTACCACCCCTTCTGCGATTGTGGTACGAAGGGTAGTGTGGCCGATTCTGCGACTTTGCAATCGCCCCGCCACTTCGATCGGATCCTGCCGTAAACACCTCGCCACCTACGAGGGATGGTTGAGGTGAAGTATTTTCCGGTTTGCAACAGATCGGTTTCACCGACAAATCTCTATGTGCGATTCACGCCGTAATCCTTTATAATGGCGCGGTTGTTTTTGACTTTCTCAGGCGTAGTGAGGAAATAAATTACCCCCTGTGTATTGTTTGCTGATGGGCGACGATAGGCGCGGCGAATTGAAGCATAATGATAACTTCTAACACCGATCACAAATCCAGTTATAGCCACAATGAGCACGAAGACGGCCTGTTGCAAGCGCTGCTTGCATGCTGTCTGGCAGGCGAAGAAGGCGCGCAGGCTGAATTTTACGAGGCCGTCGCGCCGGGCGTTTATCGACTGGCCTACAGCATCCTGCTCGATCGGCTCGATGCCGAAGACGTGGTGCAAGAATCGCTGGTGTATGCCTTTCGCAACTTGCACCGTTATGACAGCGCACGCGGCATGATCCGAACGTGGCTATACACGATCACGGTAAGCCGCTGCCGCAATGCCCGTCGCCGAAAATGGTTGCCTTCGACCGCGCTCAGTCACCTGCTGAGCCTGGGACAAGAACCATCCGCGCCGCTCGATCACACCCCGGAGGCGGCAGTGGCACGGATGGGCGTCCGCGATGCGCTCGAAAAAGCGTTGGCGACGCTTTCTCCGCGCCTGCGGGAAGCGGTCGCGCTGCGTTATGGGCAAGGTCTGACCTACCGCGAAATGGCCGATGTGCTCGACTGCCCGCAAAAAACCGCCGAAAGTCGCGTCCGTTTGGCGCATGAGGCGCTCCGCGAGGCGCTGCACGCGGCACAGGGTATCGATGCCACGTTACTCGAAGAGATGTGGAGCTTTCAGTCCTAATCATGCTTATCCTGAGCCAACACGTCACCGATTTGCTGCCCGCCTATGCCGATCGCCAGCTTAATCCGCGCCGCCGGGCGCGCGTGGCGAAGCATCTGAGCGCGTGCGCCCAATGTCGCGCCGCCCTGACCCATGAGAGCCGACTCGCGCGCGACCTGACCGGGACCCTGCCGCGCATCGGCCAGCCGCGTCCCGGCCAGTTGGCGCGCCTGTGGCCTGCGATCCGCGCAGAGATCAAGCGTGTGCCGCGCCGCCAAGCGATCCAGCCGATCGCCGCGTTGATGCCCTCGGCGGGGCTGCTCGTGGCGGCACTCCTGATCGGCGTGTTGGGACTATCGGTGTTATTCGGCAATCCAGGTCATGCCAGCGCCGCGCCAAACCCGTTTGTGCCCTCGGATATTCACGCGACCAATACGCCGGTCCGCACCGACTCGCCCGATGATGGTAAGGTCGTGGCGCTGGCCGAACCGCACGCCAGCCAGACGGCCAATGCGTATAATCTGCCGATGCCGTCACCCGCGCCACCGCCCGCCCGCAAGGTTGTATCGCCGCTACGGTGAAATGGATTTTTACGGACGCGGGGGGCCGGGGGCCCGCAAAAAAAAATACAAGGGGGGGGGTTTAGGGGTGGGGCGTGCCCAGGTAATATTTTTAAAAGGCGAAACAAAAAAGTAGAAGGATAATAAGTAATTATTAA
>JBBRMW010000283.1:0-7449 GCA_038230635.1 Aggregatilineales bacterium
CCCTGCCCCGACGGGCGCGGCAGCCCCTGAGATCATCTCGGCGCGGCGCTTGGTTGGCCCCGGCCAAGCCGGTCAGGTCGTGCCAACGCCAGAGCCAGAAATGGAAGGCAGCGGACGCTGGATCGCGCTCGCGTTCGTAGTCGCCTTCATTATCACCGTGATCATTTTCGTGCTGCTGCCGCACTGATATGATCCACCTCACCCCCTGCCCCCTCTCCGTACTCACAGCGAGGGGGAATCCCACGAAGTTCAGCAGATCTCGATTTGTCTTCACCATTGCCCCTCTCATTGGTGGCGAGCGGCATTGCTCCTCTTTCCCCCCGCCTGCGTGGGGGAAAGGGGCCGGAGGATAGAGGGGTTATGCTGAGATTCCTCGCCAAGCGGCTCGTTGGATTGCTGTTCGTGTTATTCAGCATCACGTTCGTGACGTTCATGGTCGGCCACCTCGCACCCGGCGACCCGATCCGCACGCTGCTCGGCAATCGCCAGGACGCCGCATTGTATGAGCGGCTGCGTCACCTGTACGCGCTCGATTTGCCGCTAGGGGAGCAATATCTGAGCTATGTGGGCGGCCTCCTGCACGGCGATCTCGGACTCTCGTTCCGCTATGCAGAGCGCCCAGTGACGGATTTGCTGGCGGGCGGCGTACCCGTCTCGTTCGGCTTGGGATTCGTCGCACTCGTGATCAGCCTGTTGATCGGCGTGCCAGTCGGGATGATCGCGGCGCTACGTCAAAATTCCGCGCTTGATTGGGGCAGCATGGCTCTGATGCTCGGCCTGTACTCGATCCCCAGCTTCGTGCTGATCCCGATTTTGCGCGCCGCAAATTATTTTTCGCTCAGTCACGCTGGCCCCTCGCTGCCCGTGGCGGGGTGGGGCACGCCGGGTCATTGGGTGCTGCCCGTATTTGTGCTCTCAGCGGCCACGATGGGATACATCTCCCGCCTGACACGCTATGCCATGCTCGAAGTGCTGCGTCAGGATTACATTCAGGTTGCCTTTAGCAAAGGGCTGCGCACTCGCTACGTCTTCTTCGCCCATGCTTTCCGTAATGCCTTGCTGCCATTGCTGACCGTGATCGGGCCGTCGATCGCGTTCCTGGTGACGGGTGCATTCGTGGTCGAAAACCTGTTCGCCATTCCGGGCATCGGCTATCTCTCGGTTCAAGCCATCGGTCAGCGCGATTACCCGGTCATCCAGGGCACGACGGTGATCCTGGCCGTCGCCGTCGTCGCCATGAATTTCGTCACCGATATTGCCTACACGCTGGCCGATCCGCGTATTCGGTTGAACCCATGACCGTTCCCGTTGCCCCGATCGTCCTCGAATCGACTTCGCGCGGCTTCTGGGATCGCTTGCGCCGCAATCCGCCCGCCATGCTCAGCCTGATCGTGCTGATCGCGCTCATCCTCATCGCGCTCGTCGGGCCGCTGATCTACACAGCCAGTCCGATCGATGTCACGCCCGACTATCAGATCAATGGCTTTCCGGAGGCGGCGCATCCATTCGGCACGGATAACGGCGGACGCGATACGCTCGCCCGGCTGATCGGCGGTTTGCGCGTGTCGCTGCTGGTAGCCGTCTTCGTCGAAACGTTGAACATCGGACTCGGCGCGACGCTCGGCTTGTTGGCGGGCTATTTCGGCGGCTGGCTCGACTTCGCCATCGCGCGCGCCGCCGATATGCTGTTCGCGTTTCCGGGCTTGCTGCTGGCGATCCTGGTGGCTGCCGTTTTCGGTCACGCCGCCGATGAGCGGTTCGGCGGGATCGGACGGCTGCTGCTGGTAACGGGCGCGCTGAGTCTGGTCAGTTGGCCGCTGATGGCGCGCTATGTGCGTGGTCAAACGCTCTCGCTGCGCGAACGTGACTTTGTGCTGGCGGCGCGGTCACTGGGCGCGACTCGGCGGCGGATCATGCGGCGGCACATCTTGCCGAATCTGGCCGGGCTGATCGTGGTGAGCAGCACGCTCGATATTGCCAATGTCGTGATCAACGAGGCGGTGCTCAGCTTGCTCGGCCTGGGCATTCAGCCGCCCGATCCGAGCCTGGGGATCATGATCACGCAGGCCACGCCGTTTTTGACGACGAACTGGACGCAGGTCTTTTTTCCGAGCCTCGTTTTGACCGCGATCGTGCTGTCCGTCTCGTTTCTGGGCGATGGTCTGCGCGACGCCCTCGATCCGCAGAGTGTACGCTAGGTAATTCGATTTGACCCGATCGCCGCCTGACACGGTACACTCGCCTATCGTTTTCAATTATCGTGAGCATGAAAAATCAGGATGCAATCGAATCTCAAGGTCAACTTTTTTAGCCCCGAATTCTTGGCAAATCCCTTCCCTATGTTGGAAATGCTGCGATCGAACACGTCGCTTTACCGCATTGACTCGCCCAATGGCAGCATGTGGTTTATCACACGCTTCGAGGATGTCGTTCGCATTTTGAAAGACGCGCGCTTCTCCTCGAATCCGAATGTGAAGAATCCGCAGCCCACCGCCCTCGGTTTGGAAAACTCGATGCTCTACGCCGATGAACCCGATCACAGTCGGCTGCGGATGTTGGTCTCCAAAGGTTTTACACCGCGTTTCATTGAGGGGCTACGTCCGCGTATTGAAGCGATCGCCGAATCGTTGCTCGATGCGGTAGAGGCGGAAGGCAAAATGGAAGTGATGAACGACTACGCTTTCCCGCTGCCGATCCAAGTAATTTCGGAAATGTTGGGCGTTCCTCTTGAAGATCAAGAAATTATCCGCGAAGGTTCAGGCGCGCTGAACGATCAGACATCCGCTGATCCGAGGCGCTTTGAAAAGATGGATACTTTCGCCCGTTATATCGTGACGCTGATCGAACAGAAGCGGCACAACCCGGCTTCCGACCTGATCAGTATGTTGGCCGCGATCGGTGATACCGACGATCGTCTGACCCAAAAAGAGCTGGTTGCGATGGTTGGCCTGCTAATCTTCGCCGGGCATGAAACAACATCAAGCCTTATCGGAAATGGCTTGCTGGCGCTCCTTTCCGCTCCTGACCAATTCGAGAAGCTGAAAGCTGAGCCGTCGCTGATCCCGAATGCGGTCGAAGAATTACTGCGCTTATGTGGGCCAGCCGTGACGACGTTGCCGCGTTACGCAACCGAGGATATCGAGGTGGGTGGGCAACTGATTCGCCAGGGCGAAATGGTCAATGTGGTAATCGGTTCCGCCGACCGCGATTCATCGCTTTTCACCGATCCCGATGCGGTGAACATCGCCCGCCAGATCGAACGCCACATGGCGTTTGGGCATGGGATGCATTATTGTCTGGGCGCACCATTGGCGCGTCTGGAGGGGCAAATCGCCTTCGCCACGTTGATCCGCCGCCTGCCGAATCTGCGGTTGGCGGTCGATCCGGCGACGCTCACTTGGCGCGGCAACATGGTGCTGCGCGGCTTGAGCGTCCTGCCCGTAATGTTCTAACTTTGAGCGGATTCACTGGCACAGCACTCCGCCTCCCCGCTACGTGCTGCTTTTAGGGGTAGATGTTTTGATTGAGGCGGACGCGGCAAGCCCTAGTCCCTACGAAAAACGCCGTTCATGTAGGGACGATGGCCTGCCGCGTCCGCTAACGGTCGTAAAATTAGATACAATTACCCTGCCTACTGCCGCGCTTCCCACTCCCGCAAAACGGTCAGCAGAAACTCCCGCACATCCGCATCCACCACGTCACCCACGCCGTTATAAAAATGACCATCCACCTCGATCCGCACCCCATCGTCGATCGAGGGGCGGACGTGGATGCTCCGGGTTTGAAACTGCGGCGTATTCGAGAGCTTGTATTGCAGGAACTCCTCGACCGCACCCGCGATTCCATGACGGCGCGGCTCCTCTTTGGCACTTGGCATCGGCTGATTGTTCCGACCGCGCGTCACCGTTCCGAGCAGACCGCGCGGCTTGGCCGCCGCTTCGACCTCTGCCGCCTGCTGGTTCATCAGGCCGATGCGCGCTTTCATGCCGCCCGCCGATCCTTCTGGGGGCGGCAAATTCGGCGTGCTGCCGTTGCTGATCATCGACCACAGTTCGCGCACCAATGCGCTGAATCGCCGCGACAGTTCGGCATTGGTGATCTCGGCTGCGGATCGATAGCGTGCCTCGCCCATCTGAATGATCAGCGAACCGTCACTCAGATCGCGCCACACGCGCATCACTTCGACGGCATCCTCGGGTTCATCGAGCGGCGCGCTCGGGCGCGGGATGCGTGCGGAATTGGACACGGGTTGAGACGGCAGACTCGGTGTTACGGGCACGATCGATACCTCCTGCTCAGCAGACTCGGCGACGGGCAGCATCGATAACCAATCGGGCGCGTTCATGGCGCTCTCGACGGTCTCCGGTTCGGTCAATAGCGGCACAATGGACAGCGCTTCGAGGTCGGGTTCAGGCAGATCGCGCAATGCCGCCGGGATTGACCACGCTGCTGGCGATCGGCCATGATCGGGCAGTTCGCCGCGCAGGAATCCGCCCGCTGCTTTGGGCTTCGCGCTGAGTGCCAATTGCGGACGCGCCATCGGTGCCGCCAGCGTGGCGCCGCCCATCAGCGCCGCCTCCCGCCGCGCTCGCCGACGTGCTGCGCCGCGCTGGAAGATATATACCATCAGCACCACATATAGCGCACCGAAAAAGACCGGGGCGAGCAGCAGGCCAACGGGAACTTGGCGGATAAAATCGCCTACTGTGCTATTTTCCACATCCCCTCCTCAATATTTCGCTTGCCTATTTCTGGCAGACCGGACAAAAATGCGTGCCGCGCTGCCCCACCCGAATCGTCTCGATCGGCGTCCCGCACACCAGACAGCGTTTGTCCTTCTCGGATCGCGGATCATGATACACGCGCAAATGCTCCTGCGATTGGCCTTTTTCGCCATCCGCCTTACGATACCACTGGATGCTCGCACCCTGATAGCGCACGCCATCGCCGAGCGCCTGCTGGATCGCGCCGTGCAGCCGCTTGATTTCCGGCTTGGTAAGACTATCGGCGGTACGCAACGGATGCAGCCGCGCGATATGCAGCGACTCGTCGGCGTAGATGTTGCCGATCCCAGCCACGAACGACTGATCGAGGAGCAGGCTCTTGAGTTTCGATTTGCGCCCAGTCAAACGCTCCATGAGGACTTTGACCGTGAATTCCGGTTCGAGCGGTTCTGGTCCCAACGCGGGCAGCACCTCATCGGGCCGGGCGGCCAGATACACGCGCCCAAACCGCCGTGCATCACTGAAGCGCAGTTCTGTGCCGTTGCCGAGTGGAAAGCGCACCCGCAAATAGCGATCGGCCTCAGAAGTCACATCCGGTGGCAAAACATACAGACGTCCGGTCATTTTGAGATGAATCAGCAGCGAATCGTGATCGAGCGTGACCACAATATACTTGGCACGCCGTCCCACCGCTTGGATCGTTTGCCCAGCGATGCGTTCAGCCAAATGCGGCGCGGGCATATTTGTCATGCGACCAGCGACCGCCGGGAAGATCGCGCCCTGGATCGTTTGTCCGGTCAGCGGATCGCGCAAACCGCGCACGAGGGTCTCAACTTCGGGTAACTCTGGCATAGCTCACAACGGATATATAAATCGACTCAACCGTAGAGTGTACCGAATAATTCGCATGGTGGCGTTAACCTTGACACTATCCTTATTGTGGGGACCCTCACCCCCAACCCTTCTTCCGCCCGCCGAAGGGAGGCAAACCACATAATCTCCCCTTTTACCTGTGGGGAAGGGGCTGGGGTTGAGGGCATTTAATTCAGGCAGCCTTGCATTCCCGACAAAACCGACCCGCTGATCGTGACCACGCTCAGATACCCCGCCGAAAACTGCACGTCCTCGTTGGGCAGCATCCGCAGCCAGCGCGCCGCCGTCTGTCCCTGACTGCCGCCCGCATACAGCGCGGCCAACCCGCGCAACTGTCCGTCTTTTGCGCCGTAAGCCAGCAGCGCACCGTCGGCGGTTAGCGCATAGACCGCACAGCCGTTCCCGATCGCCAGCAGCGGCGGCTGCGTGGGCTGGCCGAGCAGCAGGGTTTGCCACCGTAAGCTGCCATTTGGCGCGTACAAAAAGAGCCGTGCACCGTGCCCTGGATAGAGCAGCACATCACCGTCTGGGGCGACCGCGATCTGCGCATTGCGCCCGATCGCCTGCCCGATGCCCATCAGCGGGCGCAGACTCAAGGCGTGATCGAGATGGTTGATCTGCGCCGCGACCATCACGTAAAAACCATCAGGCGCGGCAGCTAGTTCGATCGGCGCAGGTGCATTCGCCTGAAACAGCACTTTGCCCGTCGCATCGATCACGATCAGCCGGAAACCGTTCGAATCGCCCGCGCTAATCGCCAGCTGATCGCCGCTAACCAGAGAACCTTCGATATGATCGCCGAGCGGATCGGTCTGCCACGCCAGTCTGCCAGCGGGCGTATACGAAACGACGCGATTATCGGCGCTTAGAAAGGCAACCGCGTTTCCCACCCGGATCGGCGGCGAAGCCAACGCGCGATCGGCTTTCCAGGCCGCGCCGATGCTGCTGTTGCCCGCATCGACCGTGATAATCTGGTCATCGAGCGTGCGCACCACCAACCGTCCATCACTCGCGGCGGCGACCCCACTCAGGTTTGGCATACCTAACCGCCAGAGTGTGTCACCCGTTTTTGTTTTGCGTTCGAGGTGTTCTGCTTCGGCGAAGATCACGCCGCCATCTGGCTCGAAGATCGGCGGTGCGAGAGGACCATTGGAGGCGACCAATGCGGCGCGAAACTCCGGCTTGAGTTCCAACTGCCAGCGTTCCGTGAAATCGATCGGATGCAGCCAACCGCCGTCAAGCGGATCGAGCGCGTAGTAGCCGGGGCCGCCATTGTTGCCATCCATCCGCCGAATCTCGTAATGCAGATGCGGTGCGCCGCGCGAGGGATGACCGACTGCACCGATCACATCACCTTTTTCGACGCACGCGCCAACTTTCGGGAATGGGTGGCCGTTGATTGGTTCCATGTGCCCGTACAGAGTGAAGAACAGACTGTCGTCGGGGAACACATGCTCGATGATCACGACGCCTTTTTCGGTATCCCAGCCGTTCGGATCGGCATATGTGACTCGTCCGCGCGCCGCCGCGTGAACCGGATCGCCATACCGATCGAAAGCCATGTCGATCCCGGTGTGATGCGCACCGAAGCCGGCGCGGTACATCCCGAAATCGTCATGTTCGAGGCTTACGCCATCGATCGGAAAATCGATCGCATCGACGATCCCGCATGGCGAGTCAGGGATCGCTTTGACAACGACACGCGCCATAGGAGCGGTAAGGCTGGTCAGGATAATAGTGAAACAAACGAGGAGTCGCGTCATCATCGCACCTCCTCATCTTTTCGGGTTAAGCATTTCACGGAGACGGACGCGGCATGCCGTCGTCCCTACACCAGACGGCGTTTTTGTAG
>JBBRMW010000284.1:0-7339 GCA_038230635.1 Aggregatilineales bacterium
CGTGCGACTCGCCCTGGAGGGCGTGGACATGGGTATCGGTGCGGGCGTCGGTATAACCGGCGCGACGATCGGGGGTACCTGTTTTGGCTGAGTCGCGGCGGGGTTGGACGTCTTCAGGCTGGTGACAGAAAACGCCTCAATTGTATTATCCTCGTCGAGCGTATTCAGCAGGTGTTTGAGCGCTGCGTCATAGTCCGTGCGAAAATCGGTGTATTGAAGGCGGCGCGTGCGCAGTGGTGGCGTGCAATCTTCGAGCAGGATCGGCAAGATTGTCTTGCCGGAATCCATCGCAATATCGAGTTCGTCACGCACGTTCTGCGACTGCGTGGACGCCTTTGACATGACAAAAATAATGTGCGTGGCCGCGTCGAGCGCCTGTTCGATCGCCATATCCCAGCGCTGTCCGGGAGCAATATCTTTTTGATCGAGCCAGGCAGCCACATGATTGGCGCGCAAGTCGTTGACGAGGCGGAGCACGAAATCTTTATCCTGACGAGAATAGCTCACAAATATTTGGGACACGGCAACACTCCTGGCAGCGCTGATGACGAGTGAATTGTCATTATAGTCCGGGATGCAAATTGCCACTTGTGTACTTATCACGACTTGCAACGGCGTCCTGGATCGTCTACCCTCGTAGGTTAAATGATTGAAAGAGAAAGAAACTTGCCGATGACCGAACAAATAATCGACTCCTCGAACGCACGCCCACCCATCGCTGTAGAGGCGCTGACCGCCACCGAATCGCTGATCGGGCTGGAATTTACGGAAGCTGAACGCACCCTGATGCTCGAAAGCCTGAGCGAACATCGCAAAAGCTACGACAAACTGCGCACCATCGCGTTGGCGAACCATGTGCCGCCTGCCTTCGCCTTCGATCCGCGACTGCCCGGCATGACGCTGCCAACAGGACATGCGCAGCCCGGCAGCGCCCGCCTCACTGACACCACCACACCGATCCTGCCCGCCAATCTCGAAGAAGTCGCGTTTTGGCCGCTGACCAAGCTGGCGCGTCTAATCGAAACTCGACAGGTCACATCGATGGCCCTGACCGAGATGTATTTGGCACGCCTCAAGCACTTCGATCCGATCCTGCACTGCGTTGTTACCCTCACCGAAGATTTGGCGCTGGTACAGGCACGACGCGCCGATGCGGAGATCGCGGACGGCAAATATCGCGGACCGCTGCACGGGATTCCCTGGGGTGCGAAAGACCTGCTGGCGACGCGGAATTATCCGACGACATTTGGCGCGGCACCCTATAAAGATCAGCAGATCGAATTGGACGCGACGGTCGTCGAACGGCTGGAAGCGGCGGGCGCGGTGCTGGTGGCAAAGCTCTCGCTGGGCGAATTGGCGATGGATGATGAATGGTTTGGCGGTCTGACGCGCAATCCCTGGAATCTTGAAAACGGCTCGAGCGGATCGTCGGCAGGGTCGGCCTCGGCGACGGCGGCGGGCTTGGTCGGATTCAGCGTCGGCACGGAAACGCTCGGCTCGATCGTATCACCGTCCACACGCTGTCGGGTGAGCGGTCTGCGTCCGACGTTCGGGCGGGTCAGTCGGCAGGGCGCGATGGCACTCTCGTGGACGATGGATAAGATCGGCCCGATCTGCCGTTCGGTCGAAGATTGCGCGCTGGTCTTCGATGCGATTTACGGCCCCGATGGTAACGACCCCACCGTAACCGATTACCCGTTCGCGTGGCCGTCGGAACAAAAGCTGAGCGATTTGCGCGTCGGCTAGTTGGGGGCGGCGTTCGCGGAAGATGACGAACATGCGGCACGTAATCATGCGGCGTTGGCGGTTCTGCGCGGACTCGGCATCGCGCTGATCCCGATCGAGCTGCCCGACTTTCACGCTGACGCAATCGAGTTTTTGCTGTTGGCGGAAGGTGCGGCGGCCTTCGACGAACTGACGCGGGATGGCCGCGACGATATGCTCGCACGGCAGGCGAAGGATAGCTGGCCGAATATTTTCCGCGCAGCACGGACGATCCCGGCGGTCGAATATATCCAGGCGCAGCGCGTGCGGACGCTGCTGATGGGCGCGATGGCCGCCATCATGCAAACGGTGGATGTCTATGTCGCGCCGTCGTTCGGGGGCGGCACGCTGCTGATCACGAACATGACTGGACATCCAGCGGTGGTTGTGCCTAACGGCCTGACCGAGAAGGGCGATCCGAGCAGTATCACGTTCACCGGTCAGTTGTATGGCGTGTCGGCGGCGCTGCTGCTGGCGAAAGCCTATCAGGATGCGATGGGTTTTCATCTGGAGCGCCCAAACCTCTAATTCTACAACCGAAATTATGCAGCGATGGCCGCAGTTGGTATGGGCTGGCTTCCCTCTCTCCGTCCTCACGGAGAGGGGGACTGAGGGGGTGAGGTAAATCTGTGGCATTAGGTTCCCGGGGCTGAAGCCACCGGGCTAAAAACAAATTTTTGAGAGATTGGTGCATCGATCGCTTTGCGCGGTGTTTCATCCAAATCATTGCCCTCGGTGCGGCGGGAAAACCCGCGAGCCGCGAGCTATAATCGCCATGCCCAATGAGGATTACACATGGCGACATTTTGGTTCATCTCCGCGCCCCTGCCCGGCCATCTGGACTGGGGCGGCTTTTTGCGCACGGCGGAGGTTCTGCGGCGGCGCGGCCACACGGTTTTGTGGGTCTCTGAAGCGAGCATCGGCGGTTTGATCGACGGCACAGGTGTCGAATTCGTGCCGATTGCGCATACTGGGTGGCTGTGGCCGCCGCCGCCCGCCCCTGATCTGAGCTTACTCAAACCCGCCGAAGCGATCTTTTTGCGTTATCGGCGTGCGCTCGATACCTGGCTAAGCGAAGACCTGATCCCGCCCGCCGTCGAGGCGATCCGCGATCTGGCCGCCGTGCGCGGCAAACCCGACCTGATCGTGACCGATCCGTTTTTGAGTGCGTCGGCGCTGGCTGCCGAACTGCTCGGCGTGCCGTTGGCGGTGGCGGGTTGGCCGGCAGGGCAACCGCTCGACGAGACTTACCTGTTTCCCGTTCAGGCTGAACTGGGACGGATAAGCCAGGATCGGGTGCGGCGGCTGCTCGATCGTTTCGGGCTGCGCGGCGTCAACTTTGGCGAAGGGGCGACGCCTTCGGTACAGAGTCCGGGGTTGCACATTAGCTATTTTAGTCGCGGCTGGCATCAGGCCGATCCCGATTTTCTGCCGCAGACGCAGTTCGTGGGTGGTGCGGTGAGCGCTCCGCACGACGATCCGCCGGGCTGGTTGGCGGAGATTCCGAGGGGGCAACGATTGGCGCTGATCACGTTGGGCAGCACGTTCACGGGCGATTTGGGCTTTTTCAGTTGGGCAGCACAGGCGGCTGCGCGGCTGCGGTTGACTCCAATCGTCGTGTTAGGCAAGCAGCCGATCGATCCGGCCAAAAAGGACGAACTCAAAGCTGCGCTGCCCGCCGGGACGCGCCTGTTGAGTTGGATCGATTATGATCAGGTGTTTCCGCGCTTGTCGGTGATCATCCATCATGGCGGGATGGGCACCACGCACCGCGCGATCATCGGGGCGATCCCGCAGGTGGTCGTGCCACACGCCGCTGATCAACGCGGTCAGGCGCGTCGCGTCGCCCAATCCAAAGTCGGCTTGAACCTGACCGCCCACGATGTGCGCAATGGGCAGCTATTGCCCGCGATCCGCGCCGTGACGAACGATCCGCGCCTCAGTGAGACGGCGATTACGCTGGCTGCCGAATTCAAGGCGTTGGGCGGAGCCGAACGTGCGGCAGATTTACTATTGGCAGCGGCGGGTTATACCGACTCCCAATAATTCCATATTTACGTCATGGCCGCAGTGCCCGCTCGAACTGCGACAGCGCGCGATCCCATGTGTACGCGGCAGCACTGGCGCGATTTTGCACACCTGCCGCCTTGATCGCGTCGAGCCGTGTTAGCCAAGCTGTCAATGCGCCCGTCAATGCCTCGTGCGATGGCTCGACGAGCAGATTCGGTGGCTCTGCCAAAATTTCAGGCAAGCCGCCGACGCGCGTCGCCAAGACCGCTTTGCCCGCCGCCATCGCCTCCAAAGCGACGATCCCGAATGGCTCGGAACGGCGCGGAAAAACCGCGAACTCCGCACCATTGAGCAGTTCCACCACCTGCGCGGGCGTGGCGCGTCCAAAGAACGTGATGCGTCCGGTCAGGCCGCGATCGACCGCCTGCAGCTCCAGTTTCACGCGCTCCTCGCCCTCACCCGCCAACAGCAAATCGATATCGGGGAATTGGGATGCGACGTTCGCAAACGCATCAATCAGCAGATCGCAGCCTTTTTGGAAGGTCAGCCGTCCGTATGACAGGATATAACGCCGACGCGCTGAATAGATGGGTACTTCGGCGAAGCGCGCCAAATCGACGCCGTTGTAGACGACTTCGCTCTTGGCGGCGATGCTCGGTTCGATCTGCGTCGCCTGATCGAGCAAATACGCAGAGCACACCGTGATCCGATCGGCGGCACGCAGTATCGCCACGAATGTGCGCCTTTCTGCCGGGGTGCGCCGTGTAAAGCCGAGTACATCATCGCCGTGCAGGGACACAACCAATCGAAACGGGTAGCGTCGCCGCAGGCGCAGCACGAACGGGTTCATCGGCAGCGGAAAATGCACGTTGATCACGTCCGGCTTGAAATCGCGCATGATTTGATCGAGTCCGCGCGAGACCGTCGGAAAATAATACAGCGCGGCCAAAAACAGATCGGGACGCCGGGCACGTAACTGGCTCAGCGCTGGTATGAGGAACAGAAACCGATCGATCGATACACCGTCCAACACTTCGGACGGTGGTAAATTGCGTGGGTAGCGGTTGGTCAGCACGCGTACCATATGACCCTGCGCGCTCAGATGGCTCGCCAACGCCGCACTGACGGTCTGCACGCCGCCGAGCACGGGCGGATACGACGAGGGAAGCAGCAATACGCGCATCGATTCAGACCTCACAGATATTTTCGGTGAAACGGACGCGGCAGGCCGTCATGCCTACAAAAGACACCGTTCTTGTAGGGACGCGGCCTGCCTCGTCCGCAAACCATCGTCTGCTGATTATTCAACGACCCTCACGCGCACTCAACACGCGCTGCCGCAGCATCCCGGCCTTCCAGGCGACCTGATTGGCGAACATAACCGGGATCGCGCGGATTTTGTCGCCCGTGCGTGGCATTTTCCATGCCGATAAAAACGGCTGGTAAAACGTCGAGGCGACGAAATTGATCAGCTTCAAAAAGTCTTTGGGCTTGCGGAGGCCGCGCGGGTAAAGGCTATACATCTCCGGCCACTTGCGCCGTACCAAATAGTAGCCGCGCCCATACATATAATGCTGCTGAATCAGCTTGCGCAGGCTGGGGCGATGATGGTGGATGACCTTGATATCCGGGTGATAATAGACCGTGGCACCCGTTTTGATCACGCGCCAGTTGAAATCGACATCTTCGCCGCGAATCAGAATCTCATCCTGCGGCCCAATCTGGTCAAGCACAGCGTGTTTGTACGAGACATTGACGCCGGGCAGCGTGCGCACCGTCTTTGGCGTGGTGGGCAGCGGAAACGTCACCACATCGGCGATACGGCTGATCAGGCTGTCTACGCTGCTTGCGCCGATAATCGCGCCGCCGACTGCGCCCGCCTCCGGGTGTTCGGCGTGGATGCGCTTTATCTGGGTCACCCAATCAGGGAATACTTCGGCGTCGTCGTCGGACATCGCCACGATCGCGCCCGTGCAGTGCGGGATGCCCACATTGCGACTGGCCGCCAGATTCTTGTTGACCGTCTTGATCAGCGTGACCGCGACGCCCGGACAATCCGCGAATTCGGCGACGACCTGATCGGTATGTTCATCGCCGCCGTTGACCACCACGACCTGATCGGGTTTCTCGTCGGTGCGCCGCAACAGCGCATCGAGCGCAGTACGCAGCAGTTCGGGGCGATTGTAGGTGCAGATCAAAACCGAAAATGACATGACGATCCTATGGCTGGCTTATTGCACGCTGTCTTTGTCGATGAACGCCGATAATTTCGCGGCGCTGGATTTCCAGGAGAGATGTTCTTCGGCATAGGCGCGCGCGGCTTTGCCCATGCGACTGCGCAGTGTGGCGTCCGCACCGAGCATCACCACTGCCTCGGCGAAGGCGACACTATCATCGGGATCCAGCAGGTGCGAAAATTCGGGGCGCATGACCTCCGGGAAGCCGCCCGTATTCGAAGCCACCACCGGCAATCCCGACGCCAACGCTTCATGACTGGCGACCGAATTGGCCTCGTTGTCGGGCAGCATCACGAACAAATCGGCGGCGCTGTAATAGGGTGGCAGATCTCGCGTCGTGCCCGCGAAGGTCACGATGCGATCGAGGCCGCGCTCCGTCACCATCGCACGTAGATGGCTTTCATCGTCACCTTTGCCCAGGATCAAGTAACGCACATTGGGCGCACGCTCCAGGATCGCGGGCAGCGCTTTGATCACGCGGCGAGGCCCTTTGCGCACCTCCAATGCCGACACATTCAGCAGCACGATCTGATCGTCGGTGTACCCATACTGCTTGCGAATATCGGCGCGGTGCTCCGGGTTATACATGAAACGCGCCGGATCGGTGCCCACCGGCACCACCCCGATCGGCACTTTGACGATCGGCTGCGCGTCATCGGCCACAAATTGGGCGTCAGCCAGGACCATATGCGCCGCGCGGAAGAATCCGGCGCGTTCCATGCTGGTGTAGCGATGGGCCACGCCCGTATACGGATAACACAAATACAACAACATCTTCGTTTTCGGCATAAAGGGACGCGCCAACCGCCATGCCCACGACTCACCAAAGTCGGCGAAGAAGAAGACCACGTAATCGTAGCGCTGACGGATCAGGTTTTGGGCGTAAAACGGGACAATAAATTGGTGCTGGAAATAACGCGGCAGCGCGTATTCGTGGACTTTGACGCGCGGATCCGGCACGACCTGCGGATCGAGGGTGCGCTTGGCCGTCAAGATCGAAACCTCGTAATCAGTGCAAATCAACTCGTTGGCGAGACTGACCACCAGGGTTTCGATGCCGCGCAGCATCTGGAAAGTATAAAAATGAACAAAAGCGATGCGTTTGGTCAATTCATCAATTCCTATGTAGGGCGGGGTCAAATACCCCCGGCTAAAGTCGGGGGCTTGCAGTCGAACGGAAGGTCGGTTTAACCGACTTTCCATCCACCACTATCGGCTGTTTGACAGCAGCCAAAAACGCGGGTCATGCTGCTTTCGGTCGTCAATGCTTATGATCGGGGTGCCTCGCCAGAGGAAATCGTGAAAGATTACCCCTCCCTGGCGCTTGC
>JBBRMW010000285.1:0-7334 GCA_038230635.1 Aggregatilineales bacterium
CCGCCTGCGTGGGGGAAAGGGCTGGGGATAGAGGGGTTTGTCCATTCCCGAATCTCGCCCCCAACGTTGAATGCACCCATCCCCACTGGCGATTGCGTCTAATTTTGTGACTGTTAACGGACGCGGCAAGCCGTCGTCCCTACACAATACGCCGTTTTTGTAGGGACGCCATTCTTGGCGTCCGTCAGAATCACCCAATTTAGACGCAATTGCCCTAACCTCCTCCCCACTGGGGTAGGGACGAGGCCTGCCTCGTCCGCTAGGCTAGACCGAGATTCCGAACAACATGGCGCTGCTCATGTTATCTTGCATCGCCATCGTGAGGCGCGCCGTCACGACGAGATGGAAAATGTCGGCGTAGGAGATGAACTCCAGATTCGCCATGATCTGCCGCTTATATCCGGCATAGGCCAACGGGCGGAAGAGAAGCACCGCGGTCCCGCGCGTGTTATTCGCGGGCGTCGCGCTGATCTTGCCGTCCGCCGCCTGCGACAAGCCCAACTCCGCCGTCGCAAACACCGGCACGCCATCGATCACGCCGACCTGCCCGCTCAGATTCGTGGCCGCCGCGCCCGCCTTGTCCATCGTGGCGAATTCGGGCATCGATAGCAGCTTCGCGTAGGTCAGATCGTCCACGATCCAAGCCAAATCACGGGGGCGCAGGGCATACGCGCCGTTCAGCAGGAAGCGCGTCTTGCGCAGCAGTGGCAGCGTGACCGGGCCGCCCGCGTTCAACGACTGCGCCGGGTTCGTGACGAGGCAGTATTTGCGCAAGCCGTTGAAAGCCAGATATTTCGTGCCAGTGCCGGGCGTGCCATCGATCAGGTTGACGTTGGTATTCGCGGCGGTGGCAACGTCGCCGTTGAGCAGCACGTTGTCGATCGCGTTCTGCATCGCGCGGATCGACTGGCGGCGATAGTTGGCGACGATCGGGATCAGCGCGTCCTCGTTCAGTTCGCTTGACCAAGCCATGCGCAGTGCCAGCTTTTGGGCGCGCAAGGTGATCTTGTTCGAGGCGATTTTGCTCTCCGGGATCGGGTTGCCGCCCGTCAGCACCATCTGCACCTGATCGGTCGTCTCTGGCACGAAATAGACGATCGGATCGGTGCTTTCGATCGGCAGTTCGTAGGGGTTCGTCGGCATGTCGAGCATCTCGAACAGCGGCGCGACGATGTTGTCCTGGCGGACGCGCAGCCACAGTTCTGCGCGCCACGAGTCGGGCACCCATTCCGCGCCGAAGCCCGTTTGCGCGGTGTTGTCGAGTTCGTTGGCCTTCAAATAGCCACGCGCCGCGAGTCCTTTGATCGCCTCGTAGGGCAGTTGACCCGCGCCGACGGCCTTCACGCTCTTGTCGGCCAATTCGCGCAAAAATGCGGATTCCGGCTGCCAGCCGCGCCCCGCCCCGGCCATCAGTTCGTACAGAAACGACATATCGGCGGCGCTCAGTTCGCTGTACTTGGTGGCGCGCGTCACGCTGATCTGATCGGTGCGAGCGGCGATCGGATCAGCCGGGACGCTGGCGGGCAGTCGCTTGATCGGCATCGCGGCGATTTGCAGGCTCTTGACGGCCTCGGTCAGTGTGGAAACGGTCTGCGTGAGCGTTTTGATCTCGTCCAAAGCGATGTCCTCCTGAGAATATGGAACTGATTCGGGCGGCATAGACTCCCTCTCCCAGACTCCCCCTCCGACTCCCCTCTCCGTGATGACGGAGAGGGGTTGGGGGTGAGGTAAATCTTTGGATTGGGGGTGAGGTGAATCTGGGATGGGGATGAGGGCAGCCGCATCCAAACCGAGCGCACCATAGGCCGATTTGACCGCGCCGACGGTGGTGTGATAGGGCTGGGCGGGCGTCGGAGTCAGACTGGCTTCGATCAGCGGCCAGTGGATAATCTCGCCGCCGCTTTTTTGGACGAGGTGCGGCAGGCTGCCCGAACTCCAACCGAGCGCGCCGCGAGCGACCAAGCGCTGGATCGCGCCGAGGTAGCGATGATGGCGATCGAGCTGCGCCTCGCACCACACGCCGATCTCGTCCGCGCGCAGCGTATCGATCACGCCGACGGGTGCGGCCTTGATCGACGTATCCAGCCCGTGATCGTAAAAGATCGGGCGGATGGGGAACAAATCGAGGCAGAGGTCAGTACGCGGCGTGAAATATTCGCCCGTCAGGTCGGGGTGCGCCGCATCACCGAAAGCGATCAGGTAGCCGCCGACGCGCAGACCATCGTCGGAAAGGCTCTTGACGGACATCACATCGGAGAGGGTATCGAGCATGGCATCTCCTTTCAAAAAACCGTTAGCCGCAAGGATTGATTCACCCACCTCCTAGCCTCGAAGATTTACCTCACCCCCAGCCCCTCTCCGTCATCACGGAGAGGGGAGTCGGAGGGGGAGACCAGACGGGGAGACGGCATTGCGAACGGGCGGGGCATCCGAGCGTACCGCTGATCGAAACGAAAAGCGCCCGATGACACGTTCGCGGGGAACGGATCGTCGAGCGCCAAGTTCTCGATCAGGTGGCTCGAAACGGATTCGAGCGGCTCAGATGTTTAGGTGATCATCATAGTACAGATGTTCTATTTTGTAAAGGATCAAAATTGATCTTCGATCGGGTGCGTAGTGGAATACAGATGTGGGCTATAATTATGCAACGTGAAAATATGCAGTGTGCGATGGGACGGGTATACCCATGAGCGATAAACCACTTCTCCTCGATATTCCCGAAGAACTGCTCGCGCAGGCACAAGCCGCTCATGTAGATATGCGACGCATCGTGATCGAAGCGCTCGAAAATGAGGTTCGTCGATCTCCAATTACGGACACGAGCGACGAGATCAAACCGTCACTAGAGGAAATCGAGGCGGCAATCGCAGCATCGATGCGGCGGGTGGCGTCGGGCGAGGTCGAATTGCGCGTGCTCGGTCTGAACAAAGGAACGATCTGGGTCAGCGATGACTTCGACGATCCGCTTCCCGACGAACTCTGGTTGGGCGGCGATCCGGCTAGCATCACATGATCGTGCGGCTGGAGTAAAATGGGTTCATGTAAAAGTCGAGGTACACGATGGAATCCCATTCATTGCGTGAGGCGCAGGAACATTTGCCGGAGTTGATTGCCAAAGCGCAAAATGGATTTTGATGATCCGCTCCCTGATTTTGATGAATATACAAAGTAAATGTCTTGCTGGGGACGCAACCAATTTTAGGGTTTGCGTTGCAACGCCCGCAAAAAACGCGCTATACTTGATTCTAGCTTGACCGTCCACAAATATTTGGGAGCATAACACGCATGAACATCGTTCTCGTCCTCGGAATCCTCGGCTTCATCGCCGCCACCGTGATTGTCATCGCCGGGTCGGTGGTCTTTATGTCGCAGGCCAACGTGAAAGCCGCACAGCTCAATCGCCAGAAAAACGCGCCTATCTCCAGCGGCTATGCGATCCCCGTGACGGTTGTGATCGTCGCCATTTTCTTGATGGGGCTGCTGCTGGGATTTTTGCCGCCGCTGCTGCGCCGCTGAGCGATGAGAGGCGGCAGTCTGCATCCCTTCCAGATTCCGAGAAAGGTGGACCTGCTCCGCCTTTTTTGTTGCCTGTTGCGCGTCAATTGTGCGAAAACAATAGACAAAGCATAAATAATCCCTCGCTTGTTGGGGGATAAAGGCAATCGGCACATGCTATGAAAATTCTGGTCACGGGTGCTACAGGGTATATCGGTGGGCGGTTGATTCCGCTGTTGTTGAAGGCGGATCACGAAGTTCGGGCGATGGTGCGGGAGACCGCGCGCATCAGCGATCATGCGTGGTCGGATCAAATCGAGATCGCCGAGGGCGATGTGCTCGAAGCGTCCAGCCTGGATGCCGCGCTGGCGGGGATCGAGATCGCCTACTATTTGATTCATTCGCTGGCCGAAGGGGCGCGCTTTTCCGAAGACGATCTGAAAGCCGCCCACAATTTTGGCGAAAGTGCGAAGCGCGCTGGAATCCGCCAGATTATCTATATGGGCGGCCTCGGCGCGAACAGCGATAAGCAGCTATCCAAGCATCTCGTCAGCCGCCACAAAACGGGCGATGCGCTGCGCGAAAGTGGCGTTCCGATCACCGAGTTTCGGGCGGCGGTGATCGTGGGGTCGGGTGGCGTCTCATTCGAGATGGTGCGCTATCTGGTCGAGCGGCTGCCGATCATGGTGACGCCACGCTGGGTCTACACGCGCACGCAGCCAATCGCCATCGATGATGTGCTGCGCTATCTGTTGGCGGCCATCGATAATGCGGCGGCCAAAGACCAGATCATCGAGATCGGCGGCTCCGACATTCTGACCTATGGCGACATGATGTCCGTTTATGCCAAATATCGCGGCCTGCACCGCCCGATGATCCCCGTACCCGTGCTCAGCCCGCAGCTTTCATCATATTGGGTCAGCTTGATGACGCCCGTCTCGATTCCGGTCGCGCGCGCGTTGATCGAGGGCCTGCGCAATGAGGTCATCGTGACCGACACCAGCGCCGAGCGCATCTTTCCAACGATCCAGCCAGTTAGCTATCAGGCGGCGTTGCAAGTGGCGCTGGCGCACATTCAAAATGACACAGTGGAAACGAGTTGGACGGATGCGTTGTCCTCGACCGAAACGGGCAAACTCGAAAAGTTCAAGGCCGACGACAAAGAGGGAATGCTGATCGCCCGCCGTCAAGCGCTGATCAACAACGATGCGGCGACCGTTTTTGCGACGGTTCTGCGCATCGGCGGCAAGCACGGTTGGTATTACGGCGACTTTTTGTGGCAGATTCGCGGGGTGATGGATCGTGCCATTGGCGGCCCCGGCTTACGTCGCTCGCGCCGCAATCCCGATCGGCTGCGTCCTGGCGATGTGCTCGATTTCTGGCGAGTCGAGGCGCTCGAACAAGATAAGTTCGTGCGGCTGCGTGCCGAAATGCGCCTCCCTGGACGGGCGTGGCTCGAATTCACCCTGGAGCCAGACTCGCAAAAGCGCACCAAGTTGACGCAGACAGCCTTTTTTCGTTCGCAAGGCGTGCTAGGCTGGCTCTACTGGTACGGTATTAACCCGATTCACCAGATGGTCTTTTCGGGCATGATCGTGTCGATCCAAAAGTACGCGGAAGCCATCGGGCACGACAAGGTGCAGGTCAAGGGCGAGCGCTCGTCCCAGCAAGCGGCAAGTGATCACCCCAGCTTGTGATTGGCGTGAAGCGAAGGCGGGCGCGTAAATGACCGGGGCTAAAGCCGCCGGGCTTCAGCCCTGGGGTCAATTTGGGTACACCTGCGCCAGCTTTATCTGGTTTCCCCATGCGTTTTGCAAAAATCTTCGCGCTAGACAACCAAATGGGCCAGGCTACCTACATAGTAGATAACATTCGCAATTGACGCAATCGCCATATATGGGGGTGTTGACGGATCTTGAGAGGCTTTTTACCCCCATATATAGGGGTGATCTCTATTGCGAATGTTAACTACTTGAAGACCCGCGCTTTTACATGATGTTCGCCAGAATGCCCTTAACTTCAGTCGGGGATGAATGGCTGCTGAGGATCGATGATGATAAAGTAGGTGTCATTCGCCACTTAATCCGCCTCATGGCCCGCGTAGAAGGAACTAACAGCAGTGCTTGATCACATCGATTTAGAACAAGTCGGGGAAAGCGCCACTGCACAACGATCAAGCGCACGGCGGGGACGCATTATTGGCGTCGGGATTCTGATCGCTACCATCGTGCTCTTACTTATCAGTCAGACCTCGCTATTTGGATTATCCCCGAATTATGCAAACACCAGCAGCATCGTTACGATTAAACCGGGTGGCGCGCATCAGGCTATTCCGAATCCCGGCGGATACATCACGAAAATCCGGGTTTCGCCGTCAAATATCGTGTGGGCGGCGACAGAAAATCGGTTGAGTCGCTTTGATGGCAGTGCGTGGCAGACCTTTGGAGCGGCTGATTTCGGTATCCAGCCGAGGGCGATCACTGATTTTATCTTGTCGGGTGAGGAGGTGTGGGCCGTCGCAGGCGCGACCGTCCTGCATTTTGACGGAAAACAATGGACGCATATTTCGAATATGCCGCTACAAGGTGAGATCAGCGCGCTTGCAGCGAATGGTTCGGGTGTTTTTGCGCTTGATGATGGCGGTAATCTGGCCCACTACGACGGCAAGCAGTGGAATGTGACGCAGTTATCGACCGCCCTGCCCGTCAAACCGTCGGACGATAGTTACCAGTATGACACGTTGGCAATCACGCAAGACGGAAACCTGTGGCTGGGACTTGATTACCTATGGCGATTCGATGGTCAGCAATGGAAGGCCGTCCAGTTAAGTGGTGGTGCGGCGGGTGGGGAAATCATCACGGCGGGCGGGAATCGACTGTGGCTGAATCTGGGGAATAGCCTGGGATGGATCAACCAGGACGAATCAGCGTCCGGTTCTTACAGCGCGACCACCCTGGGACTCGCGCGCTACGAGGAAGTTACCGCGCTCAGTGTCACTGATAATGGCTTAACGGTCGGCACCAACAAAGGAGTCGTGGCTTTTGATGGGAGCAAATGGGCGCGCATTTCTGGCCCCTGGGCGAGCACGGATTATTTGATCGACAGCGGTGTTACGTCTGACGGAACGCTGTGGGCCATATCCATTACAACCCCGACTCAGACTTCAACGTCGCTGGTTACAGCGTTAGCGCCGGTGGCGCTCATGGCGATCGGCGGCTTCCTGCTGTTGGGGTTGATGGGGATGCGAACCCTCTCCACCACACGGCGTGAGGAGCGGCAGCACGTCAATGCCCAAGACGTGATTCATACGGCGCTGCCCGATCTGGTTCAACGCGATGTGGTGGGCGTGAATAGTTCGTTGTTTTATGCGATCGTGGGCGCTGGTTTGATCGTTAATCCGGTATTCTTGCCGCTGGTTCCCGCGATCTTTCCGACGTTTCCAACCGAAGTCAACACCGTGATTGCCAGTGTCGCGTGGATTGCCGTGTTGACGATCGGGAAACGCCTGATTGATGCGGCCATGCACCCACACGCTGTTTTTGTGAGACGGCTCAGCGATGAGCTGTTACGTAGCCTGCTGATCACCCTATACATTGTGGTCGGGATAGAAATCCTCCAATGGTTGAACGTACAGATACAAACGGGCGATCTCTCCGCGTCGTCCGGCGCATTACTTTTTGGCCTCGTGGCGATCCTGACGATTTTTGTCATCCCGTTCGCGCTCCTACGGCTTGTCCGTTACCGCAATTTCCAAGTGATTGCCGCAGTAAACAATGCCGACTATGAGCGGGCGTTGCATATAATCGCTCCAATGCGGCGGTCACGACCACAAGCCGACG
>JBBRMW010000286.1:0-7276 GCA_038230635.1 Aggregatilineales bacterium
CCTACCCAAGAACCGGCTGGTGTAGGGACGAGGCCTGCCTCGTCCGCTGATTCGAACAGGGAAGGCGCGGGGGATGAGGGCGGTATTACATCAGAAGATTTAGCACAGGGAAACGACGATGCAACATATTCTGCTCCGTAATCGAGATATTCCCGACATCGGCCAGTTCGATGTATATGTCAACAATGGCGGCTATGAAGGGCTGCGTAAGTCGCTCGCCATTTCGCCCGATGCCGTGATCGCCCAGGTCAAGGACTCGAACCTGCGTGGACGCGGCGGCGCGGGCTTCCCGGCGGGCATGAAGTGGAGCTTCGTCCCGAAAATCGAGGGGCCGAAGTACATCACCGTCAACGCCGACGAATCCGAACCCGGCACGTTCAAAGACCGCGAAATCCTGGAAAAAAATCCGCACGCCCTGATCGAGGGTTCAATCATCTGCGCGTATGCGGTGCAGGCGACGGCGATCTATATCTATTGTCGCGGCGAGTTCTGGGATTTGGCGCACAACCTCGAAGCCGAGATCGAAAAGGCGCGCGCGGCGGGCTGGATCGGCGAGAAGATTGGCGGCGGCGCGTGGTCGTGCGAGATGTACGTCCACCTCGGCGCGGGCGCGTACATCTGCGGCGAAGAATCGGCCCTGCTCAACAGCATCGAGGGCAAACTCGGCCAGCCGCGTCCGCGACCACCTTTCCCGGCGGTGGCAGGTTTGTACGCGCGCCCGACGGTGATCAACAATGTTGAGACGCTCGGCAATGTGCCGTTCATCATGGTCAACGGCGCAGCAGCCTTCAAAGCGATCGGCACGGAGAAAAGCCCCGGCAACAAAGTATTCTGCATGAGCGGTCACGTCGCCAACCCCGGCAACTATGAACTTCCGCTGGGAACGACCTTCCGCGAGCTGATCTACACGCACGCGGGCGGTATCGCTAATGGCAAAAAGCTCAAGGCGATTTTGCCATCCGGTGCGAGCGGCCCCCTGCTGCCCGCCACCGACAAAGTGCTCGATACGCCGCTCACCTACGAAGATGTGGGCGCGCTCGGCTCGGTACTCGGCTCGGCCTCGATGATCCTGCTCGATGAAGATACAGATATGGTCTGGGCGGCGCACAAGATGTCGCAGTTCTTCCGCCACGAGTCGTGCGGAAAATGCACGCCCTGCCGCGAAGGCACGTACTGGCTCGAAAAGCGCATGGACGCTATCACCGCGCACAAAGGCACCGCCGCCGACATCCAATTGATCGAGGACGTAGCGATCCGTATGCAGGGCAAATGTTTGTGCGCGCTCGGCGACTTCGCCACCAGCCCAATTTTGAGTTCGCTCAAGCTGTTCCGCGACGAGTACACGGCCTACATTACGCCCGCCAAAACCGAAGTCGCTGCGAAACCCGCCGCGAAAGCACCCGCCGCTAAACACACGCCTGCCCCGGCAGCCGTCGGTGGAGATTAATCGAACGTGTCTGATTTTCTGCCCGATCCAAATCTGAACCCGCCGCCCGAATCCGAGGGTGGTTGGGCGCTGCCCGAAGTCACCCGTTATGAATACGCGCCGGAAAACGAGTCCATCCCGCTGCCCGAAGACGAGCGCGAAGTTCCACCCGAATTTGCGACGGATACCTATGCCGACGATGAGCCGGGCTATGGCTGGCGCGACGAGTCGCAGCCCTCACCCCCCGGCCCCCTCTCCCAAAGGCGAGGGGGAGATGCGGTCAGTGAGCCGCGTCTCGTTCACTATCAGCCGGAGGTGCCCGTCGAATCGAGCGATTTCAGCGCTTCGACCGAACCGCTCGAACCACTTGAATCCGGCGAAGTGCTGCCGTTTCGCACACCGACCGAGATTCGTATCGACGTCCTGACCGAAAGCATTGGACGTTTTCCCGATGCGGTGGCGAACTATGTGCTGCGCGGTGAGTTATACTTGGCGACGGGTGGACACGATCTGGCCGCCGCTGATTTCACTACAGCACTCGCCTTGAGCGAACGCGACGCCGAGTCGCTCGATTGGGGCTATATCAACGCCGCCTACACCGATCGCGCGCGCGAAGGTTTGCGCCGGATCGCCGAAAGCGCGAGTCGTCGCGTCGAGGCACGGACGGACGAGGCAGGCCTCGTCCCTACGGGGGACGATAATTTGTAGGAGAGCGAACGCGACGTGTGACTCCCCCTCTCTGTGATTACGGAGAGGGGGTCGGGGGGTGAGGTTTCGCATTATCCGTTTTACATCAGGACTTTCTACACATGGCCGACATGGTAACGATTTATCTCGACGACGTTGAGCACAAAGTAGCCAAAGGCGCAAATCTGGTCGATGTCGCCAAAGCGCTCAACAACGACATCCCGGTGTTTTGCTACCACCCCAAGATGGAACCCGTCGGCATGTGCCGGATGTGCCTAGTCGAACTGGGCGGGGTGCAGGTCGATAAAGACACCAAAGCCATTCAGGTTGATGCGAGCGGCAAACCCGTCGTGCGCTGGCAGCCCAAGCTGGCGACGGCCTGCACGACCACCGTCAGCGAAGGTATGACCATCCGCACCAGTTCGAAGATGGTGGTCGATGCGCGCGACGACGTGATCGAGTTCCTGCTGACCAGCCACCCGCTCGACTGCCCAATCTGCGACAAGGGCGGCGAATGTCCGCTGCAAAATCTGACGCTGCGGCACGGGCCGGGTACTTCGCGCTTCGACTACAACGACAAAATGCACCTCGACAAGCATTATCCGCTCGGCGATCTGATTTTCCTCGATCGGGAACGCTGCATCCAGTGCGCGCGCTGCACCCGCTTCCAGGACGAGATCGTGGGCGACGACGTGCTGGCTTTCCACGAGCGTGGTCGCGCCTTGCAAATCGTGACCGTCAGCGATCCGCCGTTCGACACCTATTTCAGCGGCAACACGACCGATATTTGCCCGGTCGGTGCGCTGACGACCGCCGATTTCCGATTCGGCGCGCGCCCCTGGGAACTGACCGAAGTGCCGAGCATTTGCCCGCACTGCCCGGTTGGCTGCAACGTCAGCGCCAGTACCCGCCAGGATCGGGACGCGGGCGGCAAGGTCGTCGTCAAGCGCATCATGCCGCGCCAGAACGAAGCCGTCAACGAGATTTGGATTTGCGACAAAGGCCGCTTCGGACATCATCACAGCCGCGCCGAAGATCGGCTGACGCGCCCCCTGATCCGCCAAAACGGGAAGCTGGTCACGGCGACCTGGGAAAGCGCGCTCAGCCTGATCGCCGAAAAGGTGGCAGCGGCGGGCGAAAACGTCGCCGCGATCGCCGGGCCGATGCTCTCCAACGAAGATTTATTTGAACTGCGCCGCCTGATTGAAGGCGCGAATAGTCATTCGCTCGGTTTGTGGCCTGCGAATATGACGGGCGGCGCGCTCGTCGAACAGGTGGGCGTGGGCGGCGGCACGAACTTCACCGATATGGGAAAAGGCACCACGATCGTCGTGATTGCCTCGAATCTGGAAGAAGAAGCGCCCGTCTGGTATCTGCGCGTCAAGGGTGCAGCCAAGCGCGGCGCACGCCTGATTGTGGCGAATGCGCGCCCGACCGAAACCGATCGCTGGACGTGGGGCGCGAATCACGTTCGCTACGCATATGGCGACGAAGCCGCCACGTTGAGCGGCCTCAAGGATCAGATCGGCGAGACGCAAAACCTCGTGATCATCGTCGGTGGCGAAGGACTCGATCGGGCGCGGCACGGCGATCTGATGCAGGCCGCGGCCAATCTGTTGATCGAAACCGGGCACGTCGGCAAGCCAAATAATGGGCTGCTCCCGGTGTGGCCGGGCGCGAATACGCAAGGCGCGCTGGATATGGGCTTCACCAGCGAGGCGACCGAGGCGATCCTGAGCAGCGCGCCGGGTGTGCTGTTCGCCGCCGATGCGGACTTGATCGGCGATGGCGCGAACATGACCTCGAAAGCGGGCTTTACGGTAGCCGTCGAGATGTTCCTGACGCCGACCGCCGCCGCCGCCGATGTGGTATTGCCGCGCCTCAGCTTCGTAGAGCGCGATGGCTCGTTCACCAATGGCGAGCGCCGCGTGCAGCGCTTCTATCTGGCGCAAGCTCCGATCGGCGAGGCGCGTCCCGATTGGAAAGCCTTCGCCGAAATGGGTCAAAAGCTCGGCGGCGCGAAGGCGAAACTATCCGCCGCCGCCGTCATGGGCGATATTACGAAAGCCGTCCCGCGCTATGCGGACATGAGCTATCCGAATTTGGCGCGCGTCGAAAAGCAAGTCCCCGATGTGGGCAGCGAAAATCTGTACTACGGCGGCACCGCCTACGATAATCATGGCGGCCTCGGCGTCCAGTGGAAAGTTGCCAGCGAAAATGGTGCGAATGCAGCGGGATCAGCGTCCGTGCCCGCTTCGGCACCCGCCGCCGGACTCGCACGTCCGAACCCCGAAAACGGCGAATATCTGATCGTCCCGGTACGCGAACTGTACGATCGGCAGCCGGAGTTCAACGCCAGCCGCGCGCTCATGGGCACGCACATCGATCAACCCTACGCGATCTTGAATACTGCTGACGCGAATCGGCTGGGCATCGTTCACGGCGACCGGATCGCGGTCAGCTTTGGCTCGGCCACGCTCGAAGCCGATGCGCGCGTCGATGCGGCGTCGCCAGCGGGTGTCATCATTCTGCCCCGCCATCTATCCGATGTGCCGACGCCCGCCGTCCCGGTCACGGGTGGCGTCAAGAAAGTGGAGGCGCTCGTAAATGTTCCCAACCATTGATCCGAACCTGATCGTCGAATGTACGACGAACGGCGGCTGCAACCTGATTCGCGGGATCGTGCTCAGTCTGGTGATCTTCATCTCGCTGTTGACGGCCTTCGCCTATAGTGCGCTGCTGGAACGGCGCATCCTGGCGTTGATTCAGGCGCGCATCGGCCCCAATCGCGTGGGGCCGTTCGGACTGTTGCAGCCCGTCGCCGAAGGCATCAAGTTGATCTTCAAGGAAGACATCGTGCCAGCAGGCGCGGATAAAGCCGTGTTCTGGCTCGCGCCCGTGATGAAGGCGGTGCCAGCGGTGCTCGTCGTCGCCGTAATTCCGCTGGGTCCGCCGATCTTGATCCCCTGGTTCGACGGTCTGTGGTATCGCGTGCCGCTCGGCTTGGCCGATGTCAACGTGGGCGTGCTGTTTATTCTGGCCTTTATGAGCCTCGGCACTTACGGAATCGCGCTGGCGGGTTGGTCGAGCAACAACAAATACGCGATGCTGGGCGCGCTGCGAGCCAGTGCGCAGATGGTCAGCTATGAACTCAGCATGGGCTTGACAATGGCCGTGCCGATCCTGATCACCGGATCGATGAGTCTGGCGCGGATCATCGACGGCCAAACCTCGCCGCCGATCATCGGTTGGTACATTTTCCAGAATCCGCTGTCGGCACTCGTTTTACTGGTCGCGCTGTTCGCCGAGACCAACCGCGCGCCCTTCGATCTGCCCGAAGCCGATACCGAACTGGTGGCGGGTTATATCACCGAATACAGCGGGATGAAGTTCGCGCTGTTCTTCATGGGCGAATATATCAGCATGGTCGCGGTGGCGATTATTTTCGCGTCGCTGTACCTCGGCGGTTATCACTTTCCGCTGCTCGACCAAGTGCCGATCCTGGGGCCGGTCGTGGTGGCGGGCAAGGCTCTGGCCGTCTTGATCCTCATGATTTGGGTGCGCGCGACGCTGCCCCGCTTCCGCTATGACCGCCTGATGCAGTTCGGCTGGAAGGTCATGATGCCGCTGGCGCTGCTCGGTATGGCCTGGACGGCGGTGGCTGTCATCGTCGGCGACTCGCTGCAAAGCCCGCTGGCCTACCCAATCATTTCGCTGATCTTCCTGGCGATCGTCGTGATCGGCGCGTTGGTCATCCTGCGTCCGAAACCCGCGTCCGAGACCGACTCAACTGGCATCGAGGTGATCGATCTCGAAGGGCGGCACGGCTTCGGCTATCTGGTGCTGAACATCGTCGGCAACTTGCTCAGCCTGCCGCTGAGCCTGTTCAATGGCGGCGCGGCTCGCAAGGGATAACTCTTCCCGTCCCCCTTCCCACACTCACGGCGAGGGGGCATCGCACGCACTTGTCGGCGCTATAACTCTTTCATGACGTAAATCAGCCGCTCCGCATATCCCGCGCGTTCGTAAAAATGACGCGCGGTTACGTTCGGCGCAAAAACCGGAAAACGAACAATCGTACACCCTCTGCTTTTAAGATAAAGCTCGATTGTTTCCATAAGCTGCTTTCCGATTTTTTGACCTCTATACGGATCGGAAACAAATAGCTCGCCAACCACACCGGGTATCGCTGGAATCGTCTCCATTTTTTCATCCTGATCTTGTTCGTCCACATATCCACTCACGAATCCAATGATCTTGCTATCATCACGGGCCACATAAATGACGCCCTGTTTGGTTTTGCATAACTGGATCATCTTATCCGTGAAATACTCAGCACTCCCCTCTTTATAATTCGTTCGATGATGATCATCAATCGACTGAATGTACTGATCGAACGCACGCATCAGCGAAACGATTGATAGTCTATCTGAAGGCTGATACGGCCGAATTGTAATTTCCATAGATCCAAATTGTATCGAACTTACCTTCAATTTCGTATATCCCCTACTGGCGGGAGAGGGACGTCAATCCGCATCTACACGCTGTATTTGACTCAGTTCCTGTAACGCCTCCCGCGCATCTTGAGCGCGCGCCCCCTTCGGATCGATTTGTAGGGCATAGTTGAAATACCCCTCAGCGATTCTAACTTGCCCGCGCAACTTGTGAATCCAGCCCACCCGAAAGTTGAGTGTTGCGAGACCAGGTTTGAATTTTTGATTCGTTTCGTGCAGTGCCTGTTGCAGCAAATTATCAACTTCAGCGGGTTGATTGAGCAGTGTCAGCGCCCATGCCTTATTTGCCAGGATGACCGCCCAGGTTTGACGCTCGGTTCGCATGTTGCGGAGCTTATTGGCGAGCGCCCGCTCGATAAGTTTGAGCGCGCGTTCCAGGTTGATGCCTTGTTCCAAATAAATCTCGGCGATATTGATCAAGTGCCAGCTTTGTGTCGGATCGAGTTCCGCCGACGCCTCGTACAGCCGGATGGCCTCCGCATAGCGCTTCTGCTTCGCAAATACCGCCCCCAAGTTATTGAGCAGCGCGGCTTGAAGCGACTGTGGTGCCCGCGAACCCACCGCCAGCGCCTCCCTTAAGATAGATTCGGCCTCCGCATACCGCCCCGCCAGCAACAGGGTCGTGCCTTCGGCGATTAACAACGCGACG
>JBBRMW010000287.1:0-7231 GCA_038230635.1 Aggregatilineales bacterium
GGATGGTCACCACCCGCGCCAAAAGCGATTGTCTATCGCGGCATTCAGGCCGCCTTCCGATTGATCAAACTGCGCCTGTTCGTGACCGCTGATGGTCTGCATGGTGGCGTCGGCATCGCGCACGGCTGGTTCGGCGCGATCGAGCAGGCAAATACGATGCCCGAAGACGGGATGGCCGAAATATTTGCCGATCCCGCTGCTTATTATGTCCAGATTGGGGACGATCAACTGGCGCTGGCGAATGATGCGCGCGCCGTCGAAGCCTATGCGCGGGCACTCACATTCGCACCGAACGATGCGGAGATTCGCGCGAAGTTGAGTCGTGCGCGACGTTTGGCAGGGGTGAGCGATGCGCCCAGATGAGAACCTCACCCCCCATCCCCCTCTCCGTAACCACAGCGAGGGGGAATTGAACACCCCTCTTCGTGAGGACGGAGAGGTGCTGGGGGTGAGGTTCTTCGAGCGGATCGGGCTGCTCGGCGCAGCGTTTATCAGCTTCGATACGGCGATCCTGGCGTGGCGGCAAGGACCGGTTTTCGTCTATCCGCTCAGTGCGCTTTTGAGCCTCGCCGCCTGGATCGTTGGCATCGCGGCCAGCATTCTGGCACTCAATACGCCGTTCCATCGGCGCTGGTCATGGCTCATGCTCGTCAGCATGATCGGTTTTGGCTGTACTTTCGCCCTCGTAAATGTGCAGGATGCCGCACCACTGACGCTGCCACGCGCCGATAATGAGATGATCGGTCGCTATGCGCTCGCGGCGCTCAAAAGCGGTCAGAACCCGTACTCGTGGAATTTTTCGGATATGGTGCGGGTCTTCGGCAACGTCGGGGACGAGCGCACGCCGCTGCTCGATGGCTCGTACCAAAATCGGCTGACCTATCCGGCGCTGTCAGTGGTGCTTTTGTGGCTGTTCGATCGGATCGGACTGGGCGAGGCGCGCACGATCGATCTAATTTTCTACATTGCGCTGATCAGCCTCATCTTCGTCGGGACGCCGGACCGCTTCCGTCCGGTGATTCTGCTGCCGCTGGCCGCCCTCAAAATGCTGACTCCGCTGGCCTTGAGCGGCGTTCAGGATGTGGTGTGGAGTGCGCTCCTGGTCGCCATGCTCCTGAATTGGCGACGTCCAATTTTGCGCGCGGTGCTGTTCGGGTTGGCGATCAGCTTCCGGCAGCAGCCCTGGTTCATTGCGCCGTTTTTGTTGATCGCGTTGTGGCACGCGCCGGGTACTGCCCGCGATCGGCTGCGCCGTGCTGCAATCTTCCTGGCGATCAGCGGCGGCCTCTTCGTTCTGATCAACCTGCCGTTTGCGCTCAACGATTGGGAGGGCTGGCGACTCGGAGCATTTGAACCCGCCTACGCCGCCTTCAACGTCTACAGTTTCGGCTTCGGCGCGCTCTCGACCACCGGGATCGCACCATTTCCGCGCACATTTTACACGATCATCCAACTCTCGCTGCTAGGCGGCGCGATCTATTTGTACGCGCGGCATCCACGAGCGATCGGGCACCTGATCTGGCTGGTTCCTCCGCTATTTTTCTGGCTCTACTATCGCGGGCTACCGAATTATTGGTTGTTTTGGATTCCGCCGCTGTTGGCGGCGATTGTCTTGCCGCGTGGCACGGACGGACGTGGCCTGCCGCGTCCCTACCCCATGCCGATTGTCGTAGGGACAAGGCCTGCCGCGTCCGCTATTTACCCCGCCGCGTCCGTTACGTCCGTTATTATCGTGGCGCTCATCCTCATCGGCGATCTGGGACTGGCCGCGCATTATCTGAGCTTGCCCCCCGCCATCACGTTGACCTACGCGCCGCCGCTGCTGACCGTCAATTATGCGCAGATCGGTCAGTTGGATGTGAGGGTCGGCAACCACAGCGGGCGACTCTTCAAACCGCGCTTTGCCGTGCAATGGGAGCCGAACAATCAAGCGTTGCCCTGGACGATCCTCAACGGCCCAGAAAGCCTCGCGCCCGGCGAAAGTGCCGTCTACACGATCAGCGCCAATGAGGTGCCGACCAAAGCGATCCCGATCAAGCAGGCAGCGCAGGTCGTCGTCTCGGATGCGGATGGCGATTACGAGCGACGCGCCCTGGCGACGATTCTGCCGGATACGACGCCTTCGCGCGTGGATTTTGATCAGATCGATAATGCGGATTTCCGTTATTGGCCGCTCGATTGGGATGTGCCGCAAAGTTGGCTGTTGCAGCCGACCGCGTATGTGGAAGCCCACACCACCTTCGACTCGTCCGCTCCCCAGGCGGCGCTCACGCTCACGCTCGACAACCCGACCCTCGATCGCCCGCCCGCCGATGATCCGCACGAATTGACACCCATCCGTCTGACACAGACGATCACGTTTCCGGCACGCTTTTCGATCTGGGTTAATCCCTCAGAGGTAATGACGGAGCCGCTCCATGAAGCCTATGGCGTCGAGATCGACGATGGCGCGCACCACTTGTGGATCGTGTTTGGCGGAGCGCTGCACACGATCGATCATTTGGCAATTGACGCGAGTGCATATACGGTCGTCTACTTGCCCGCGCCGCTCGATACATGGTCGCTGCAGCCGATTGATCTCGCCGGACTATATACGCAGATCGGTTGGACGCTGCCGAATCCATCGCCTCGTCTGCGCTATGGCGTACATTATCAGGCGATCCAGGTCCGGCTCAGCTTGATCGGCACGTCAAATACGCGGATCGAATCGATCTGGCATTTTGGCGCGATCGTGAGCGATCCCGCCACCGCCGACTTCGATCGGATGATCGGCGCAGCGCTCGATCAGATGTTGATCACGCCGACCGCGCGGCCACCGGGCAAATGAGCGGGAACCCTACTTGTAGAGACGGCGGCCTGCCGCGTCCGCTTTTCGCACACCAGGAGAAAAGCCAGATTGAGCGGTTCTGACAAAATTCTATAAGACGTAACCCGTTAGAATGAATCATGTTATGATTAATTTTGATTATTTACAGTTCAGCCGAAAGTTGAGAATGCACGATGATGACTGCTTACAAACTGAGTCGCCATGCACGTCGGTTATTTGCTTTAGGGATGATTGCGGTGCTCGCCGCTGTATTGTTAGGTGTCGGTACCGTGCGACCCGCGCGCGCTGCCACGATCGTCAACTCGCTGCTCGACAATGGACCGGGCAACTGCAATACAACATGTACGCTCCGTGACGCTGTGACGACGACGCCCTCCGGCGGTGCAATTACGTTCAGCGTTACTGGCAAGATTATACTGACGGGCGGCGTGATCAACGCGCCTGATAATGCCAACATTACGGGCCCGGGTTCCGCGCTTTTGACCATCGATGGCAACAATAATGCGGGCATTTTTTTGGGTCAGATACACTTTTCAATCGCAGGCGTCACCCTGGCCCATGCGAGCGGTGCGCCAGCACTTGCGGTAGGCGGCGTAACTCTTTCCGACGTGATTTTTGCCAACAACACCGCTGGCGCGCTGGACCTGACCGGCGAAGGCCAGTCATCGCTCGACAGTTGTCAGTTTAATTCCAACAGCGGCGCACATGGCGGGGCAATTCGCTTCATGGCAGATATACTCACCATCAACCACTGTGCGTTTACCGGCAACACCAGCAGCGGTGTCGGGGGCGCGATCGATCTGGATAACACCGGCATGGCGGCCCTCATCACGGTTCAGAATAGTTCGTTTATTGGCAATACCGCGGCTGGCAACGGGGGTGCCATTTATAGCAATATCCCCATTGAGCCATTACCGGCCACTTTGACCGTCTCAAACAGCACCTTCTATAACAACACAGTATCCGGTAGTACGAGCGGCGGCGGAGCCATCGCCAATCTACAAGGGGTCGTCACGCTGAATTATGATACGATCGCAGTGAACAGCGCTGGCGGCAGTGGAGGCGGGCTTTACAGCCCTGCGCTGATGGGAGTGACGACGAATGTTTTGGTGAGCATCATCGCCAATAATATCGCACCCGTTGGTCCCGACATCAGCGGTTCGATCGTGTCATCGGGTTACAACCTGTTTCGGGATGAATCGGGCAGTTGTTGTACGCTGTTCTCCGACCTGCCAGCCGGCACCAACCCTTTACTCAATCCGCCCGACTTCAATGGTGGCTACGGCAAAACAATGTCCTTGCAGCCAGCAAGCCCCGCCATTAACTGGGTGCCGCCCGGGTCCAATTGCACCAGTACCTTGACCGATCAACGCGGGGTCAAGCGTCCTATAAACGGCAAATGCGATATTGGCGCGCTCGAGGCATCATCTCACAGTGATAAGCTGGGCGTTTATCGCCGAATCGACCCGCTTGACGCCAGGAAGAATTACACATTTTATCTGGGCACGGCGGATAACCGAATCGTGGCGACGTATGGCTTTGCGGGGTGCTACCCAGTTGTCGGAGATTGGAACGGCGACGGCATCGACACGATTGGCGTCTATGATCAAGCCCATGGCCATTTTCTACTCCGCGATCTGAACACATCGGGCAGCTCCGACTACAATTTTAATCTCGGCAATCTGGGTGATCAACCGCTCTCCGGGAAATGGACGGCGAGCGCCACCCATGATGGTGTTGGTGTTTTCCGCCCGACCAACGGTCTGATTTACCTCAAAAACGAGCTCACGCCGGGCTTTGCCAACTTGGTAATGTTGCTTGGCCGCATCGGCGACATTGGCATCGCGGGCGATTGGACGGGTAAAGGCTACGACACGCCCGGGGTCTATCGGCCTGCAACGGCGACATTCTATCTGTCGGACAAGAGCAGCGGAACGGTGTTTGACGATCATTCGCTGCGGTTTGGCAATACGGGCGACAACCCGGTCACAGGTGATTGGGCCGGAATCGGTCACGATGGCGTCGGAGTCGTGCGTCCCTCCAATGGCTTGGTCTATCTGAAAAACAATCTAACGGCGGGCTTTGCTGACACGCAAACCGTCTTTGGCATCCCGAACGATATTCCGGTGGCTGGGCATTTTGGCACCACGCTGAACAGTCCGCCGCCCAACAACGGCGCGCCCGCTGGTTTGATCGTGCCCAGCGCGCCCTTGCCGACCGCGCCCACCGTCGCGCCAATCGCCACAGCCGCACCGATCTTCAACGCCGACGGCTGAGCCTCGAACGCAAAGACGGGCGACCACATCGGGAACGCCCGTCTTACGTCTTATTTATTTATTCGAGCCGAGCGTCAAGCCCTGGATGAAATAGCGCTGCAAGAACACGAACACGAATACCGTTGGCAGCGCGGCCAGCAGCGCGCCCGACGTGATCATCGGCCAGTTGGTGATGTACTGCCCTTGCAGCGTCGCCAAGCCTGCCGTAACCGGGCGTTTGTTGTCGTCCTGGATCAGGATGATCGCCCACAGATAATCGTTGAACACCCAGGTAAATTCGAGAGTCGCCAGCGCGGCCAATGAGGGCAGGCTCAGCGGCATCATCAGTTGCCAATACAACCGAAGCTCGCTCGCGCCGTCCATACGTGCCGCCTCCAAGATTTCGCCGGGGATGGTACGCATGAAGTTGCGCAGCACAAACGTGCAAAAGCCAAGTTGAAACGCCGTGTGGATCAGGATCAGGCCGCTGTACTGATCATAGGCATGAATGGTTCTCGACAGGTAAAACACGGGCAGTAGCAAGATTTGGAAGGGCAGCATCGTGCCCGCCACAAACATGAAATAGATCAGCATATTGCCGCGAAATTTGTAACGTGCCAGCGCAAAAGCCGCCATCGACGACAGCCACAGCATCAACAGCAGCGATGGGATCGTGATGATAAAGCTATTGGCGAGATATTTGGCGACGCCGCCCGCCTGCCACGCCAGTCCAAAATTGCTGAGCGTCAGCACCTTCGGGATCGACCAGAAGCCGTTGCCATCGATGTCGCCCTGTGTGCGCAGCGCCGTCACAAGCGCGCCGATCATCGGGATCAGCCAAAGGATCGTGGCAATCGCCATGAGTACGAACATGATGTTGCTGCGCCGCGATTTTGACTGCTGAACACTGGTGGCTGCGGCTGGCACCACCGGACTGAATGGAACACGTTGGGTCGTTGTTGCCATGATAGAGGAAGCCTCCGCTTAATATTCCAGTTCGGTGCGGGCAGTGTAGATCAGATAGGGGATGATGAAGCACAACATCAGCGCGAACAAGACAACCGCGATCGCCGCCGCATAGCCCATCTCATAATTGTTGAACGCCGCGATATACATGTAGTTTGCGAGCACTTCGCTGGCGTGGTCAGGGCCGCCGTGCGTCATGATCGACACCAGATCGAAGGCACGCAGCGAGTCGATCACCGAGATGACAACGACAACGACCGTCACCGGTGCCAGCAGCGGAAAGATGACGTGGCGAAATCGTTGCCAAAACGTTGCGCCATCGACGGTGGCCGCCTCGACCAGCGAAATATCCAGCCCTTTCAGCCCGGCCAGATACAGGATCATCACGTAACCCACCTGCCGCCACGATGCCGCGAAGATAATGCACCACAACACCAAATTGCGATCACCCAACCAGCCGGGCAAAACCGCACCGCTGCCGAGGAAAATGCGCAAAAATGAGTTGATCAGACCCGTCGCGGGTGTGTACATCGAAGCCCAGATCATGCCCGTGACGACGCCTGCCAATACCAGCGGCGAATAAAACGCGATCTTGAACAGGCGGCTACCCCGAAAGCTGCCGTTGAAGATCATCGCCATCGCCAGTCCCATACTGGTCGGGATGACCAAAAAGAACAGCAGCCAACGAACATTGTTGGACAGCGCCGTCAGGAAGTTCTCATCGACCCTCAGGCGGCTGAAATTCTGGAACAGGTAGGGCTGGTTGAGCTTGTTGACAAAGCGGATCGTGCTAATCCCATCCCAGTTGGTGGCGGAGAGGACGGCGGTGGCGATTGTTGGGCCGATGATCCAGGTGAAATAGAGCGCCAGCGGAAGTACCAAGAATAGATAGGGTGCCCAAGTCATCTTGCGGCGGCGACGCGGCGCGGCAGCTTGGGTCGTGGTCATTGAGAGGGTGGAAGTTGCCATTCTAATAAACCTTGTTTTTTTCCTTAAATCTACCCTGAAATATAAAAATGCGATATTTATTTGCATTCTGCTTGCCCCACCCCTAACCGTAAGGACGAAGCGAAGGGATCGGATATTTCCAGACGGACGAGGCAGGCCATCGTCCCTACAATACCGCACGTGCTTTAGGGACGAGGGCCTGCCTCGTCCGTTTTGACCAACAAAAAACGCCCGA
>JBBRMW010000288.1:0-7210 GCA_038230635.1 Aggregatilineales bacterium
CCTCCGGCACGAACGGCCCGGCTTGCACATAACCGCGCCGTTCCAACTCGAACAGATAACCTTCCGCGCCGAGCACGACGCCCTTTTCCAATCGATTCAAAATACCTGACATGTATGGTTATTCCTTTGAATTGCACATTGATTATGAGGCAACATATTGGGCGACCACGCCGGGATCGCCCCTACCCAAACCGTTCGATTGAAAACGCCTAGTGGGTCACTTGGCTTGCCGGTGTATGATAAGAGCCGTTGATAAACCAGATGGAAAACAGGCCTTTGCCACATTCTTAATGGTGCTCCCCAAGCCAAGTGACCCACTAGTGATTGACGAGATTAGCCCTCTAGTGTGCTGAGTCCGGTCGCGCGATGTCTACATGGATCGCAGGGCGGCGCGCTGCTGTCGCCGAAAAGAAGCGATCGACGCCCAACCCTGTCAGATCATAGACCGATTTTCCGTCGATGGCTAATTGCGCCATGATTTCACCGATCAGCGGCGCGAACTTGTAACCATGTCCGGCCATGTTCGCCATCGCAATATCGGGATACTGCGGGTGCAGCGAAAGCACGAAATGCTCGTCGGGTGGAAAGTCGTAGGGGCACGTTCCAACATTCAGGACTTCCGAGGCCGCGCCGGGAATGAACTCGCGCACCCAGTTCCAGACGCGCTCCGTCGTTTCTGCGCGCGGAATCAGGTCGTAGTGCTTGATGTCGATGTACTGATTCGAGTGGTGGATGCTGACTTTGATGCCCGGATTGCGAAAGGTCGGGAAGCCGTAGATACCACCCATTTGATCGTGATCGTGGCGCACGATGAACACCGGAAAACGATCGGGTGTAAACAGTTCGGGGCGATCGACCTTGAACCAGTGCGCCTGATTGAGTTCGATCGTGTAGGGCACTGCCAACCCGACTTGCTTGAGCAGATTGACGGCATACGCGCCCGCCGTGATCACGAGTTTGTCGCAGGTATATGTGTCCTTCGTCGTGCGGATTTGCGCGCCATGTGCCAACGGCGTGATCTCCAAAACCGGTTCTTCGTCCTGAATCTGCGCGCCATGTTTGGTCGCCTGTTCCGCCTTAACTCGCATACAGTCATCGACCGCGATGAAGCCATTCAAGCCGCAGTAAACCATCAGCCAATCCGGGCGCAAGTGAAACTGCGGATAGTGCTCGGCAGCTTCGGTGGGAGTCCAGACCGCGCTGGGCAAACCTAACTCGTCGTTGATGCGCATAATATCGCGCAGAGTCGGATCGTCTGCGGGGCCGATTTCGACGCCGCCCACCAGATAGATTAGCTTTTCGCCGCTGTCTGCTTCCAATTCCGCCCACAAACGGTAGGCTTCAGGCATCAGGCGCGAATACAGATCATCGTTGTAGGTACGTCGAATGATGCGGTGCTCGGTGTGCGAACTGCCCCGCTTGTGCATCAATTTGAACTGCTCCAAAACGCGCACGTCATGCCCACCCTTTGCCAGCCGCCACGCCGTCGCCAAGCCCATGCCACCGCCGCCAATGACGATCACTTCGCTGTGTTTGCTCATCAATTTACCTCACCCCCGACCCCCTCTCCGCAAACGGCGAGGGGCGTTGCCAAACGATCGATACACGCTTGACCGATTCCAACGATCCTGTGATTATGCCAAATATTTCGGCGGTTGGCCGACTCAATTTCCCAAAGTGCGACGAAGCGTGCCATAATCTATATTATGGTCAAACCAATCAAAGGCCACGTATGTCTAGGTTTGCCTTCCGACTCCCCCTCTCCGTGATTACGGAGAGGGGGCCGGGGGTGAGGTGAATGCGCGAAGTTTGATCGGTTTCACCATTAGGTTCAAGCAGTTCATCAGAATCTAGGATGTAGGGAGACGCGCATGGAACCCATCAAACTCAGAGCACACGCTGACAACTACGGCATTTTGGAGCTTCGAGTCGCAGTTGAAAACCTGGCACCGATTATGATGTGATCGTATCCGCCGCACCGCCGCGCGATCAACGCGATTGGGAGACCTTCGTTAATCAAACGTATGGTTCGCTGGCCGATGATCCGATCGAGCGCGGTGATCAAGGTATATCAGAGGTTCGTGAGCGCTTGTTCGACTAATGGTCAAACCATTTCATGCAAATTGAACCCGTGCCGTTCTGTATGGTATGGCCTCCCCCTCTCCGTCATCACGGAGAGGGGGAATGAGGGGGTGAGGTAAATCCCCTTTTTCATTTTGTAAAAAACTGTTTTTTTGGAGGGCAATTTGCAACCCATCATCTCGCCAATCACCGGACGCAGCCTCGGCGGCTTCCATGTGCTGCGCACCGCGCGCGACTTCTACCACTTCGATCCGACGCTCTATGTGCCGATTGGCAACTTGGCCGTGCCCAATTTTTTCACGGCGCGCGTGATCGCCTCGCAGATCAACGACGGGCGTGATCTGGCGGCGCACCCTGATCAGGGTGTGTACGCCGGGCAGGTTAACGCCATGTCGCTCATCTATGAGATTCAGCGCATCATCTTCCACAATTATCTGACACGACACCCGGAAGTGTTACGGGCGGGTGCAGCGCGGCTTGAAAGCCTCCTTGGCACGTCGGCCATCGACGGCGTGCTCACAAAATATGTGGACGAGTTTCCGCCGCTGCCCGTGTATCGGGATGGGATGCCGCGTGCGGACTTTCTGCGCGGACGCTCGCCGGACCGCAGCAACCGCGAAGCTATCCTCGAAGAACTCCTCATCTTGTGGCTTGCTAACGAGAATCCAGCCTTCGCGCCATTCACGGAGTTGTTCGATGCTGATCTGCTGCGCCGCCAAACGGCTTATCCCGTGCTGATCGAGAGTCTGCGCGGCTATTTCGGCGAACCCGACAATCAGGATGCGAGCGGCGAAAACATTTTCGACCTGCTGCTCGCACCGATTCGAGCCTCGCCCAACTCGCTGGAAGGACAGATCGCATTTTTGATTCAGCAGTATAGCGGCGTGTTCGGCGATTACATGACGCGGATGCTCGGCGCGCTCGATTTGATCCGTGAGGAGAGCAAGCCGATCTTCGGGGGTTTTGGCGGGCCGGGAGATGGCGACGGTCACGCGGAAGTGCTCGTGCCAGTCTATACGGCAGAAACATATGACGAGCCGGAAAACTTCACCGCCGACCGTGCCTGGATGCCGCGCCTCGTGCTGATCGCCAAGAACGCCTACGTGTGGCTCGATCAGCTTTCCAAACAGTACAAACGCGCGATTACGCGACTCGATCAAATTCCAGACGAGGAACTCGATCAGTTGGCACGCTGGGGTATCACGGGCTTGTGGTTGATCGGCCTATGGGAGCGCAGCACAGCCTCGCGCATGATCAAGCAGATCATGGGCAACTCCGATGCGGTCGCATCCGCCTATTCGCTATTCGACTATCAGATCGCGGCGGGATTGGGCGGCGAGGCGGCCTGCGATAACTTGCGCAAGCGAGCATGGACGCGCGGCATCCGGCTCGCCAGCGATATGGTGCCCAACCATGCTGGCATTGACGGGCGCTGGGTGATCGAGCAGCCGAATTGGTTCATCAATGTCGATCAGAGTCCATTCCCCGGCTATACCTTTAATGGTCCCGATCTGTCGAACGATCCGCGCGTGGGGATTTATCTCGAAGATCATTATTACAGCCGCAGCGACGCCGCCGTCGTATTCAAGCGCGTCGATCACGAGACGGGCGAGGCGCGCTATATCTATCATGGCAATGACGGCACATTGATGCCCTGGAACGATACCGCCCAGTTGAATTACCTCGATTCAGCCGTGCGTGAAGCCGTCATTCAGGCGATTCTACAAGTGGCGCGACAGTTCCCCGTGATCCGCTTCGATGCGGCGATGACGTTGGCGAAGCGGCATGTTCAACGGCTGTGGTATCCCGAGCCGGGTTTGGGCGGCGCGATCGCCTCGCGTGCCGAACATGCCATGACTAAAGCGCAGTTCGATGCTCTGATGCCGGAAGAGTTCTGGCGCGAGGTGGTCGATCGTGCCGCCGTCGAAGCGCCCGATACGCTCCTGCTGGCCGAAGCGTTTTGGCTGATGGAAAGCTATTTCGTGCGCACGTTGGGGATGCACCGCGTCTACAACAGCGCCTTCATGAATACCTTGCGCGACGAAGAAAACAGCAAATATCGGCAGGTGATGAAGAATACGCTCGAATTCGATCCCGAAATCTTGCGGCGCTACGTCAATTTTCTGAATAATCCTGATGAAAAAACGGCGGTCGAGCAGTTTGGCAAAGATGATAAATATTTCGGCGTCTGCACGATGATGGTCACGATGCCCGGCCTGCCGATGTTCGGACACGGGCAGATGGAAGGCTTCGCCGAAAAATATGGGATGGAATATCAACGCGCCTATTGGGATGAGCAGGCCGATGGCTACCTGATCGAGCGCCACGAACGGCAGATATTCCCGCTGGTGCGGCGGCGCAACTTGTTCGCGGGCGTCGAACACTTTCTGCTCTATGATTTTTTCATGCCCGATGGTTCGGTTAACGAGGACGTATTCGCCTACTCCAACCGCCTCGGCGATGAGCGCGCGTTGGTCGTCTACCACAACCGTTTCGCCGATGTGCGTGGCTGGATTCGCTCGTCGGTGGCGTTTTCGGTCAAGGTTGACGGGGGTGATGAGCGCGTCCTCGTCCAGCGCACGCTCGGCGAAGGTCTCGGCCTGATCAACGATCCAGCGCAGTTCGTGATCTTCAAGGATGCCAACGCCAACCTCGAATATATCCGCAGTTCAGCCGAAATGTGCGAGCAGGGCATGTATATCGAACTCGGCACGTATCGTGCGCATGTGTTTCTCGATTTTCGTGTCGTGGCCGCCAGTGCCGAACAACCCTATCACCAACTGGCGACGAACTTGGCCGGACGCGGCGTGCCCAGCATCCGCGAGGCGCTGCATGAGATGATCTACGATCCGGTGCGCGAGCCGTTCGGCGCGCTCGTGAATGCTGACATGTTTCGCCAATTGCTGGCGGGGCGCGTGAACGAACTGCACCAAACGCCCGATACCGCGCCACTCGATGCTGCCCAGAGTCGTTTGCGCACCTTGTTCGAGGCGATCGCCGCTTTCACCGTCTCGCCGGTGCTCACGCCTGAACATTCTCCTGCAAAAGCAAAGGGGCAGGGCACGGTGATCGCAAAAGCCGACGCTGAGGAAGTGATCGCCAGCGACGACACGATTGAAATCCTTGATCCGATCGCCGCCCTTAGCCACGCGGTACGGCTGCGGTTGGAGGCGATGCTGTGGCTGCCAGTACTGGATACGAGCATGACCAACTCGGCATCGGCGGATTACATGGAAGCGGCACACGCGCTCAAAGCTGAGTTCGGCGATGATGAGGCGCTGTGGGGTGGCTTGCTCGCATGGGCGTGTGTCTCGGCAATTGGTGCTGCTGCCGAAGGAAGCGTCGATCCCGACACCGGATCGTTACGCGGGCGGACACTGATCGATGAGTGGCTGCTCGATAGAATCGTGAGCGCGGCGTTACGCGAGATCGGCGCGGACGAAGCGATGATTGGCCGTTTGGTGGTTGCTATCAAACTGGCGACGGCGCGCCCCATGTTGTTTCGGGGCAGTGCAGCGGAATCGGCGGAGTCACTGCTGACGGCGCTGCTTCGTGAAAGCGACGCGAGTCGTTTCTTAGGCGTAAATCGGTTTGGCGGGACGTTGTACTACAACAAAGAGGCGTTCGACTTCCTGACGCGCTGGCTCGTCGTCGTCGGTGCGGTGATCGCACTCGGCGATCCGAACCCCGATTCGACTCAGGCGCAGGCGGCGATCGTCGCGCGTTACCATGCGATCACGGCGCTGCGTAAAGCCTCGGCACGCTCCGGATATGAGATCGAAAAGCTGCGCGTGGGACTGGCGCAAGCGGCGACACCCGAAACCGAGATTGATAACGAACCCGACGCATCCGAATCGCCTGAATCAGCAGCGGCTGCCGAAATGGAAAATGAAGGAGGCTGACGTACACTTATGCCACTGACTTTTGCCCAGCGTGCCGACTATCAAGCGCGCGCGAAAACTTATCTGGATCGTGCCGGGATCGTGTTGACCCCGACGGAAACGGAGCAAATCGAGATCGCCGATCTGGGACTCGGCGAATTCGAGCAAACCGGGCTGGCGCTGGTCGTGTACATCAATACGGAGCGCGTCTGTGCCAAAGAGTTGGTCTTGCTGCCCGGCCAGACCTGCCCCGAACATTTACACCCGCCCGTTGATGGCACACCCGGCAAAGAAGAGACGTTTCGCTGCCGCTGGGGTGAGGTGTACCTCTATGTGAGCGGCGAGCCGACGCCACACCCAAAAGCGACGCCGCCCGCTCACCGCGCCGCCAATTACACGGTCTGGCATGAGATCGTTTTGCATCCAGGCGATCAGTATACGATCATGCCGGAAACGTGGCACTGGTTTCAGGGCGGGCCGGAGGGCGCGGTCGTCTCGGAATTCAGCACGCGCAGCATCGACGAAGCTGATTTGTTCACCGACAAGGACATCCGTCGCGCGCCGCTGTTCAGCGATTAGCGATCAATGGCGCTAACGCGGGTTCGCAACAACGCAGCCAAGTCGCCCCCTGAAATGGAAAAGGTAAATCACTTCGCACGGCTGGAAATCGATCCAGCCGATGTATTCGTGCTTCACGGAGGTAATCGTTCGTTTTTAGCTGGTCGCATATCGGAGCCAAATCTCATTGCAGTACATACAATGCAGATGAGACTTGCCTCCCGTTTGTGGGTTGTGTCAATGAGTACAATTTGTATTGTAATTTTGTTGCTGTTAATGCTTCTTGCCATAATCCGGCTTGGCAATGCAACGACTGTACAATTGGTGATTCAATATCTAACCTCACCGTATCCGGTTATCATAGATCTGCTGATGGTTATGTTCGTTGCTATCGGAATGCTCATAGTTACTAGAATCAGTTTCATATCTGCGCGCCAGGAACGAAACCGATTATTGCGAGCGATTCCTGGTTCCCGCTTAATCGTGGGCGAGGTTGTAACCTGCACCGGAAAGATTGTCCAGTTCAAAACAGAGATATATCATGTAACTCTTAGAGGCTGTTTAAAAAGGGAAAGAAAGGAGTAAAATGGAAAGATGAATACACGAACCCAATACCCCAGTGACTTGACGGATAAACAATGGACACTCATCAAAGATGAGCTACCCGCCGGCAAAAGCGGGGGACGTCC
>JBBRMW010000289.1:0-7143 GCA_038230635.1 Aggregatilineales bacterium
GTTGCGGTGACTGAGGACGGTCGCCGCTGGCAACCTCGTTCCCCTGCTATGGCGGCTGGTTTAACCGACCATCTTTGGTCAATTAGGGAACTGCTAACACGCATCCCTATCCCTACCAACAGCATTTAGGGAGACTACCCAGTTTTATCGGATACGAAAAGTCGTTCTTTGTTTGAGAAACTGTGGTCACGGCCAAATAATGACGATCAGAAGGCGGAATAAATAAACACCAAAATTGCTCCAAAAACATATTGCGGTCTGGCAGATACTACGCCCCCGTCGTTTGCACCGAGGGCGTAAGGGGAGAAACTTGCTTTGTACCGCTTATTAGCGCACTTTCATGCCATCGACAATTTCGGCGGCGATCTCGTAGCGGCCAAACGGCGGGATCAGGTACGCGCCCTGTACCATCCCATGTAGATCATTCAGCAGGGTTTGTGCGATGTCGATACCCGTCTGCGGCGCGACATCACCCGCCGCGTTGATCCGATCGCGGATGGCATCGGGAATATCGATCCCTGGCACCTCATTGTGTAAAATAGCCGCATGGCGCGCACCATACAGCGGTAATACTCCTGCCAGTAGCGGCAGTTTGAGCGTCCCGTAGCGCGCCTCGTAGTGCTTCAGGAAACGCTCCACTACCGATGGATCGTAGATGCTCTGGGTGAGCGCGAAATCCGCCCCCGCTTCGATTTTCTTTTGGAGGGTTTTGGTTTCGGCATCCAGATCAGCCGCGCCCATATTGAGCGCGCTCCCCACCAAAAACGTCGTCGGCTGGCCGATCGAGTTGCCCGCCTGATCGATGCCGCTGTTTAGGTTTTTCTTAATCAGCTTGATCAGCCCAGATGGGACAACATCATAATTGTCATGCGCGTCGGGATAATCACCGATGTTGGTGGGATCGCCCATCACGACGAAGATATTACGGACATCCAGTGCGTGCGCGGCCAGCAGATCGCCTTGCACGCGCAGCAGGTTACGTCCGCGTGTCGGGAAGTGCAGGATCGTCTCCATGCCGATTTGGGCTTGCACTAGATGACAGACCGCCCAGGGACTCATGCGCATCCGGGCACGGGGACTGTCGGACACGTCGATCGTATCGACGCCTGCCTCCTGCAATAACTGCGCCGACGCGATCACCTTTTGCGCGGTGAAGCTGCGGGGCGGAGCCATTTCGACCGTTACCACGAATTTGCCCGCTGCCAGCTTGCGCGCTAGACCCGTCGGCTGTTCCGGTGAGCCGTCAGAATCGGTCTCGTGATCGCCGTTTACGAAAGTGATCTGTGAAACCGGGTATGCCGGATTATCGAGCGCCTTTCGCATAGCCGCGATATGGGCGGGCGTTGTGCCGCAGCAGCCACCGATCAACGCGATGCCACTTTCACGCAACGCCAACGCATAATCAGCGAAATATTCGGGCGTGGCGGGGTACATCACACGCCCGCTGACGGTTTCGGGAAAGCCCGCGTTGGGCATCGCACTAATCAGGGCATCCGGCTGAGCGTTGCGCATAATCCGCGCGATCCGCGCAATCTGTGAGGGGCCGGCGCTGCAATTAACGCCGATTATGTCTGCGCCGAACGCGACCAGCCGATCGGCCACTTCGCGTGGAGAATCGCCGAGCAAGGTGCGATCGTCGCGGGTGAAAGCCAAAGACGCGATCACTGGGATCGACAGATCGACGGCGCGCGCGGCTTTGATCGCTTGCTCGACTTCGTACAGATCGGTGAACGTTTCGAGCAGGATTGCATCGACGCCCGCGCCAATCAATGCCCCGATCTGTTCGCGGAATGCCTCAAACGCCTGATCGGGCTTGACGCGACCAAATGGCGCGAGTCGCACGCCGAGCGGGCCAACCGCGCCCGCCACATACACAGGCTTGTAACTGGCGGCGACGGCACGCTTCGCCAGTTCGACGGCGGCGCGATTCACGGAAGCCACCGAGTTTTCGGTGCTGGTCGCGTGGAGTTTGTAGCGATTGGCGCTGAAGGTGTTCGTCTCGATCAGTTCTGCGCCCGCCTCGATGAACGCTTGGTGGATAGCCGCCACCCGCGCCGGATCGGTCACATTGAGTTCATCGAAGCTCGCGTCAAGATGGACGCCTGTACCGTGCAGCATCGTGCCCATTGCGCCATCCGCGAGCAGCGATCCGAGCTTGAGTCGTTCGATTAGAGATTGCATCAGAATTCCTTATGGTCAAACTATTCAGATTCCGCGTATGTTAGGCCGCGCACCGTTCTGTATGGTACGGCTTCCCCCTCTCCGTGATTACGGAGAGGGGGATTGAGGGGGTGAGGTGAATCTGCGGCCTTTAATTGGTTTCACCCCTAGTCGTCCAATTTCAGGTATTTGCGCATCAAGATAATGTCGAACGTGATCCCGACAAATACCTCATCTTTGCGTGCGATTCGCTCGTAGCCAGCCGCCTCATAGAAACGTGGCAGCGCGCCCTTGTCGTAGAAACAGTCGAGATAGATAGTCGGTATATGCTGGGCAGCGACATAATTCGCGGCGGCTTTCAGTGCGGCCTGACCCAAACCGCGTCCCCGAAATTTATCCGCGCCCGCGAAGGTGGAGAGCCAGATCAAGGAGGTTTCGGGTGGCTGCATGTGCCAATAATCGGGCAGTTCCGGCCTCAAGGACATGACCAGCGCCAGTTCGCCATCCACGAAGAAGCCGAAATTCTGACCACACTCCTGCCGCTTCTGATAGACTTCGAGCGGCATCGTCTGCGACCATTGCGGGCTACCGATTGAGCGCAGCCAGCGCGTTGCCTGGAGCACGATGTCATAGGCGGCGGATAGTTCATCGAGTTGCAGTTGACGGAAGGCGGGTTCGCTAATCGTCTATTGCGCATTATACTGCTTAGCCACGTCTATTTTCTCGCGCACCCTCTTGCAATCTTCCAGAAAGCTGATCAGATATGTTTGATCGAATTCTTCGACAAAAACATGGTGTTCGCCGCGGTAGAAGTTAGCGGTGAGCTTCGTTTCCATACGAATATGGCCGGTTTTCCCAATAGCACTGAGTCGTATATCCACTGCTGAAGTCGCAGGGCTGTGATTCAGATGGGTTTCGCCCGATAGCGTTTTGTATAGGGTTTCACATTCATCGACCCAACGCACAAAAACATTGTTGAGCAGATGAGCACGTCCAATCCACACGATTGCACAGTTAGAGCGACAAAATACTGTCCCACTCAATCCATACGAATCTATGCGGTCGATCCACAGCCGAAACTCATCCAACCGAATATCTGGCTCAGGCATGTCGATCAGATTGAAGGGCAGCATAAAGCAACTCCCATTTTCAGCTATGTTATCGCCTGCTATTTACGTCGCGGTCAACTGCTCGATGCGGCTGACGCCGACGCTGTAATACTTGGCCTGCGGATGGTGTGCCACGATCGCCGCCGTCGATTGTTCCGGCATCCACTGGAAGGCGCTGGTTAGCTGCATTCCGAGCTTATCGACCGCATCGGGCAGCAAGCGCAGAACGGTCGCGTGATCTTCCAGATCGGGACAGGCCGGATAACCCCAACTGTAGCGTTTGCCGCGCGCCTCCGGGATCTCCAACTGCTTGTTGATAAAGCGATTGACGTAAGTCGCCGTCGCCTCCGCCGTTTGCACCGCCAAGCCGTGGAAGAAATAGGCGTCGCTGTATTCGTTCGCGTTTTGCAACCGATCGAACTTCTCGGTCGCGGCATTTCCAACCGTCACCACCTGGAGCGCTACGGTATCGATCTCGCCGCTCTCGATCGGACGGTAATAGTCGGCGAGGCATAGGAACTCGCCTTGTGGCTGGCGCGGAAAGTGGAAGCGCGCGATCTCTCGCCGTTTAACCTCACCCCCTTGCCCCCTCTCCGCACGCAGCGAGGGGGAGTCGATCGCGGCGACTCGTGCCGCCTCAAATGGAACGGGATCGTAAACGATCAGGTCGTCGCCATCGCTGTTGCACGGGAAAAAGCCATAGACCGCCTGGGGCAGTAGCGACTTATCACGCAACGCTTCACGCCCCATCCGATCGAGCCGCGCCTCGAACTCCGACTCAAGCTGAGTCCATTCTGCGCCGTGCGTATTTTTCGCGCCCCACGAAAGGCGGAACAACTCGTTCTTATGGAGGTCCTGCAATACGATTTCGAGCGGCATATAACCGATCGTGCGGGTGCCCCAAAACGGCGGCTGCGGAACATCCGGCGCGGGTGTGAGACTCGCTTTGCGCAGTTTCGAGGGCGCGGCGGTGGCGGCTTCTTTGGCGGCGATTTCCGCGTAGCCTTCCGCGACAGTCTGGGTAAGAAGCTGCGCATGGCGATCGGGATCGATCAGCTTGTCCATGTTTTCCAGACCCTCGAAGGCGTCTTTGCAATAGAACACGCCCGGCGCATAGGGCTGGCCGCCATCTTCCAAGAACAGGATGCGTCGCCCGAAACGGCGATTGATGGCCGCGCCGCCGATCAGAACGGGGTAGCTCAAGCCGCGCCGCGCCAATTCATTGACGATCAGCGGCATCTGCTTGGATGTGCTCACCAGCAGCGCGCTCAGACCGATCGCGGTGGCGTTGTGTTTTTGCGCCGCCTCGATGATCACGTTGGCGGGAACTTGCTTGCCCAGATCGTGGACGGTGTAGCCATTGTTGCTCAGGATCGTCTTGACGAGGTTTTTGCCGATGTCGTGAACATCGCCATAGACGGTCGCCAGCACGACCGTTCCTTTGGTCGAGCCTTCGGATTTTTCGAGGAAGTTTTCAAGATAGGCGACGGTCTTTTTCATCGTTTCCGCGCTCTGCAACACAAATGGCAGGATCAACTCGCCCGCGCCGAATTTGTCGCCGACTTCCTTCATGGCGGGCAGCAGCACGTTGTTGAGTACTGCCACCGCGCTTTGATTCTTGAGGCAGGCATCGACCAACGCCTCGACGCCCTCTTTACGGCGATGAACGATCTGCCAATGCAGCTTTTGTTCGGGCGTCATGCCTTCGGTCGGATCGACCGTCGCGTCGCCATCGTCAAGCTGTACGTCGTTCTGCTCGAAATATTGGATATAGCGCGGCAGCGAGTCTTCACGCCGATTGAAGATCAAATCGTTGGCGAGTTCGCGCTGATCGTCGGGAATTTCGGCGTAGGGTTTGATGAACTTCGGATTGACGATCGCCATATCCAACCCCGCCAATACCGCATGATACAAAAACACGCTGTTGAGTACGGCGCGCGCCGCCTCGCCCAAGCCGAAGCTGAGATTGCTCACACCCAGCGAAGTGAGTGCGCCGGGCATTTGCGCCTTGATCAGCTTGATGCCTTCGAGCGTTTCGACGGCGCTGTTCGCAAATTCGGGATCGCCCGTCGCCAGCGTGAAGACCAGCGCATCATAGATCAAATCGTCGGGCTTCATGCCATATTCATCGACTGCGATAGTCTGGATCGCCTGCGCCACTTCGAGTTTACGCGCCGCCGTTTTCGCCATACCGACCTGATCGATGGTCATGGAGAGCACCGCCGCACCATGTTTCACGGCGATCGGCAGCACCTTGTCGATGCGTTCGCGGCCATTTTCCAGGTTGTTGCCGTTGATGATGCCACGTCCTGGATAGATGCTCAGGGCGGCCTCGATCACGTCGGCTTCAGTGGTATCGATCATCAACGGCAGTTCGACGCCCATGCTCAGCTTTTTGACGACTTTGCGCATCTGGTCGGCTTCGTCGGCGCGTTCGGTGAGTGCCACGCACACATCGAGCACATGCGCGCCCGCCTCAGCTTGTTCGCGCGCGATTTGCAAAATGCCGTCATAATCGTCTTCGAGCAGCAGGCGCTTCACTTTGCGGCTGCCCTGACTGTTGACGCGCTCGCCGATCATCGTCGGGCCGGGCACCTGGATCAGCGGCATGGCGCGCATCCCCGATGAAGCGCGCGGCTCGGTTTCGGGATCGCGCACCTTTTGGAGGCGACCCGCGCCGACGTGTTCGATCACATGGTGCAGGTGATCGGGCGTCGTGCCGCAGCAACCGCCGACGACGCTCACGCCCCACTCGACGAATTCCGCCAACATTTTCGAGAACGGCTCCGGCTCCATCGGATAGACCGCCTCACCATCCACATTGATCGGCAAGCCAGCGTTAGGCAGCACACTGATCGGCTTGGTGCTGTGCTCGGTCAGATAGCGGATTGGCTCCCGCATGTGCTCCGGGCCAGTCGAGCAGTTCAGGCCGATCACGTCGATCGGCAATGATTCGAGCGTGGTCAGTGCGCTGGCGATGTCCGTGCCAAGCAGCATCCGCCCCGATACGTCGAGCGTGATCTGCACCTGGAGCGCCACCCGATTTCCGCTCGCTTTGAAATAGCGATCGATGCCTGCGACGGCGGCGCGCACTTCGAGAATATCCTGACTCGTTTCGACCAGCAGCACATCCGCGCCCCCTTCGACCAGTCCATGCGCCTGATCGGCGAACAACGCCGACAGTTCATCGAAACTGATGTTTGACAGATCGGGATCATCGGACGAAGGCAGCTTGCCGCTGGGTCCGAGGCTTCCCGCCACGTAGCGCGGGGTGCCTGTCTGCGCGCCGATCCGATCGGCGACCTTGCGAGCGAGGCTGGCCGCCGCATGATTGATCTCGTAAACGCGATCACCGAGGCCGTATTCGCCGAGTGTCAGCCGATTTGAGCGAAACGTGTTTGTTTCGACGACCTCGCAGCCAACATCCAGAAAGCTGGCGTGGATCGCCTCGATCACGTCGGGGCGCGTGATGACCAGATAATCGTTGCAGCCGTTCAGCTTTTCACCGCCAAAATCCGCTGCCGTCAACTTGTAGCGTTGGATGCTCGTGCCCATCGCCCCATCGAAGATCAAAACGTGGTCTTTGATCGCGTCCAGGTAACGGTGATTGTGTGCCATCGGGTATCGGGTCTCCTGCCCTAAAAACGAAAAAGCGCCTCGTAGGTGAGGCGCGCAATAGGCGATCAAAATCGTCAAAGTGGCGTCTCATCTGCCAGATCAGCCGCGAAATATTCGCCGCGATCTGTCGGAATTAGCACCTTCCCGACGCTTCAGGGGTTGCCGCAGTGTCTTCGGGCCGTGTCCCTCGACTGCTCTTGATGAGTATGAGATTGTTATTAATCGACTATTCTAACCAGTTTTGATTGAATCGTCA
>JBBRMW010000290.1:0-7136 GCA_038230635.1 Aggregatilineales bacterium
TCGAACAAGGCAAAAAGAGCATGACAGATCGAACAGGCGAGGCCCTCAAAGGCTATGAAATACGCGAGTTGATCGGAGCGGGTGGATTCGGTGCGGTATATCGCGCCTTTCAGCCTGTCGTTGGGCGCGATGTGGCGATCAAGGCGATCTTGCCAGAACGCGCCAACCAGCCGGAATTCGTGCGCCGTTTCGAGGCCGAGGCGCAGTTGGTGGCACGCCTGGAAAGCCTGCACATCGTCCCGCTGTATGACTATTGGCGCGATCCGAGCGGTGCCTATCTGGTCATGCGTTATTTGCGCGGTGGCAGCTTATCGGGCTTGCTCGAATCGAGCGGCGCATTATCGATCGAGGTGGTACTCAAGTTGCTCGAACAGGTGGCGTCCGCGTTAACTGTCGCCCATCGCAACAAGGTGATTCACCGCGACTTGAAACCCGCCAATATTTTGCTCGATGAAGAAGGCAACGGCTACCTCTCAGATTTTGGCATCGCCAAAAGCGCAGGCGCGCGCGCGAGTGCGGACGATGCCGATGAGGGTTTGACTGGCTCGCCCCAATATATGTCGCCGGAGCAGATTCGGCAGACCCCCGTCACGCCACAGACCGATATTGACAGCCTCGGCTGTGTGCTTTTTGAACTATTAACCGGGCAAGCGCCATTCGCGGGTGGCAGCCCCGCTGAATTATTTTTCAAGCACCTGAACGAGACGCTCCCACCTATTTATCATATCAAAGCCGATCTGCCCGATCAATTCGATTTGATCGTGCAGCGTGCCACCGCCAAAAATCCGGTCGATCGCTACGAAACCGTGCTCGATATGTACAGTGATTTTCGGAATGCCGTCGCCAGCGTCAATCAGGCCGATTCGCTGCTCGGCGACGGTGGCACGATCGAGTTGGTCGGCTTCGAGGCCACGCTCGAATTTACGGGCGTCAATCCGTACAAAGGTTTGCGCGCGTTTCAGGAAGGTGACGCGGAAGATTTCTTCGGTCGAAGCACACTCACCGAGACGTTATTGGCGCGGCTGTCCGAAGCGACCTCATTGGCGCGCTTTTTGGCGGTCGTTGGGCCGAGCGGCAGCGGCAAATCGAGCGTGGTCAAGGCGGGTGTTTTGCCAGCACTGCGCGGCGGCGCGCTTACGGGTTCCGAGGACTGGTTCTATGTCGAGATGATGCCGCGCCTCGATCCGCTCGGACAGTTGGCGGAGGCGCTCACGAAGGTCGCCGTGACGGTGATCCCCGATCTGGCGGAACGTATCAGCGCATCGGATGATGGCTTTTTGAACATTCTGGACGAACTGCTGCCGCCCAAAACCGATCTGGTTTTGGTCATCGATCAGTTCGAGGAAGTCTTTACACTCGTGGCGAGCGAAGCGGAACGTGCGCGCTTTTTGAATGCACTGCGGATCGCGTCTACTGTACCCAAAAGTCGCCTGCGCCTGATGGTCACGCTGCGTGCCGATTTTTACGATCGCCCGCTGCTCTATCAAGAGTTCGGCGATCTGATGCGCCAGCGAACCGAAGTGGTGCTGCCGCTTTCCAACGACGAATTGACCGATGCAATCGTCAAGCCGTCGGAGCGCGTCGGCGTGCGTTTGGAAGATGCACTGGTCGAGGCAATTTTGAAGGATGTCGGCGAGCAACCCGGTACACTGCCGCTGCTGCAATATGCGCTGACCGAACTGTTCGAGCGGCGCGAAGGGCGATTGCTCACGCTCGAAGCCTATGAAACCAGCGGCGGCGTGCTCGGATCGTTGGCGCGGCGTGCCGATGAATTGTATTTGGGGATGAACGCAACCGAGGGGGAAGCAGCACGCCAATTGTTCCTGCGCTTGGTGACATTGGGCGAAGGCGTCGAAGATACGCGGCGGCGGGTGCGACGCTCCGAGTTGGCGGCGACCGTCGGCGATGAGAGTACGCTCGATGCGATCATTGATCAGTTCAGCCGCTATCGTCTGCTCACCTCCGACCGCGATCCGGTGACGCGCGGCCCGACCGTCGAAGTCGCGCACGAGGCATTGATCCGCACCTGGCAGCGGCTGCGCGAGTGGCTGGCGAACAGCCGTGAGTCGCTGCGCCTGGAACGGCAGTTGATGGGTTCGGCGGCGGAGTGGGAAGCGGCGCGCCGCGATCCGAGCTTTTTGGCGGCGGGCGCACGCCTGATTCAATTCGAGACACTGCTGAGCGGTGATCTGGCGCTCAATAAAGATGAGCGCTTTTATCTGGATGCCAGCATCGCCGAGCGCGAAGCACAAACCGCCGTCGAAGAAAAACGTCGGCAGCGCGAATTAGAACTGGCGCAAGAGGCGCAGCGTCAAGCGGAGGTGGCCGCTGCCAACGCCCAAAAAGCCGCCAAGTCTGCCGAAGCCGCCGCCGAATCCGAACGAAAAGTGGTGGTGGCGCAACGTAGGGCGGCAGGCCGCTTGCGGGCATTCCTGGGCGTGCTGGCCGTCGCGTTCGTGGTGGCGGTCGGCGCGGCAGTCGTGGCCGTGATCGCACAAAGCGCAGCGGTCGCCTCTCAGAAAGAAGCGGTTGCACAGAAGGTGCGCTCCGATGCGTTGAACTTTTCCGCCGATGCGAACGCACAGCTTCCGGGTAACAGCAATAACACCGAGCTGGCGGCACTGCTGGCGATCCGCTCCCTGAAAACGACGTACACCAAACAGGCCGCGACCGCGCTGACGCAGGCCGTCCAGGCAATGTATACCCAACAACTGCTGACGGGCCACACCAATTTTGTCAACGACGAGGCGCTCTCGCCCGATGACACGACGCTGTTGACGGGCAGCCAGGACAAAACCGCGATCATCTGGGATTTGAAAACGGGCAAGCCGCGCCTGACCTTCACGAAGCATACCGATTTCATCGCAGGTGTAGCCTTTTCGCCGGACGGAAAAATGGCGCTGACGGGCAGCTATGATGAGACGGCAATCCTGTGGAACGTCGCTGATGGGCAAGTGATCCGCACCTTCAGCGGTCAGAACACCTCGATCGTCGCGGTGGCTTTTGCGCCAGATGGCAAATCGATCGCAACGGGCGGCATCGATGGCACGTTGATTGTGTGGGATGTGGCGACTGGCTCGAGCAAGCATTTCGATATTGCCCTGATTGGTGATGGCATCACCGCTGTCCATTTCTCGGCGGATAGCAAGCTGCTGCTGGCGACTTCCTTCGATTTCACCGATCACGTTTGGGATGTGGCGAGCGGCGAAGAAAAAACCCTCCTGAAAGACCATCGGCAATATTCTGATCTGGGTTTTGCGTTATCGCCCGATGGCAAAGCGATCCTGACCGCTGGCGACGATGGCATCATCCGCTTGTCGAATATGGCCGATGGCACGCCGATCAAATCGTTCCAGGGGCACACGGGCGCGGTCAAGTGTGTGGCGTTTTCGCCCGACGGCACCCAAATCGTGAGTGGTGGTGTCGATAATACCGTGCGCATCTGGGACATCAGCACGGGGCAGACGATACGTATCTATTCGGGACACACGGGCGGGGTGACGAATGTGTTGTACTCCGCCGACGGCACTCACATCATTTCGAGCAGCATTGATGATACGGTGCGCGTGTGGGACACCGGAATCGGCCCCGAACTGCGTCAGTATGTGCCGCCCAACCAGCTTCCTCTGGAAGGTGCGCAGTTTTCGCATGATGGCAAATATGTATTGACCATCGGTGACGATCGTGTGGCGCGGCTGTGGAACGCAGCCACATTTCAGGTTATCCGCGAATTCAGGGGACATACCAAGAATATTCGCGCGGCGACGTTTTCACCCGACGATCGCTACATTGTGACGACCAGCAACGATAAGACGGTGCGCCTGTGGGATACGCAGAGTGGCGCACAACTGCGCATCTTTTTCGGACACACGGCCTCGGTGCGGGCGGTAGCCTTTGCGCCGGATGGACAAAGCATTGCGACGGGGGGCGCTGACGGCACGATCCGGCTGTGGAATGCCGCGACGGGCGCGCAGATTCGCCGCATCCAGGCGGATGACACGCTCGTACTGGGGGTGGTATTTTCGCCGGATGGCAAAACGATCGCCAGTGCAAACTTCGACAAAACCGCCAAACTCTGGGATGTGGCGACGGGGGCGCTGCTCAAAACTTTCAGTGGGCATACCAGCTTTGTGGGTCAAGTCTCGTTCTCGCCGGATGGTAAGCAGCTTTTGACGGCTGCCTATGACCATGAGGCGTGGTCGTGGGATGTGGCGACGGGCGCGGTCATCCAAAAGTTCAAGGGACACACGGACGACGTCTATTGGGCGGCGTTTTCGCCCGATAGCAAGCTGATTGTGACGGGCAGCAACGACAACAGCGTCCGCATTTGGGATGCGACCAACGGCGCAGAACTGCGCGAACTGCCGGGGCATACCAATTCGGTTTTGACAGTCGCTTTTTCGCCGGATGGCCGGAGCATCCTGAGTGCGAGCGCGGACGGGACGGCGCGGCTGTGGGATACCGATTATCGCAGTTTGATGACTTTTGCCTGCACGCGCGTCTACCGTGAACTGAGCGAAGCCGATCTCAAAACCTACTACGACGATCAAGGTCTCCCACGCGATACCGCGCCAACCTGCGGGCAAGTCGGTACGACAAACGTAGCGCCGACGGTGACAGGCTATCCCGTGCCCGCGAATCCCACGATTCCGGCGCTGCCCATACGTCCAACGACTCGCCCGTTCTAGTTCTACAACCGAACTTACGATTTGACCCATCAAATGCCACCGATTGACCTCACCCCCTCAGTCCCCCTCTCCGTGAGGACGGAGAGGGGGAAGCCAGCCCATACCCACTGCACCTATCGCTGCATCATTTCGGTTGTAGAACCAAGGCGTGTCTGCAAAACCATTCGCGTCACGGACGAGGCAAGCCAGGGCACGTGCAAAGTCGGCAAGAACCATGAAGACGGCCATTCACCCCACCCCCTAACCCCCTCCCCACTGGCGTGGAGAGGGGGAATCACCGCCTCCGGACTCCCCTCTCCATGCATGGGGAGGGGCTGGGGGTGGGGTTAACGGACTTTGCACGTGCCCTGCGAGGCAAGCCGCGTCCCTGGCGTTTGGCCTTTTTGGTAGGGTAGGCTCCAAACAGACACGCTATCTTTTTGAATTTCAGGGACTTTGTGCCGATCACGCTACAACCCCCTCTCCGTGCCACAGCGAGCCGGCGTCAAGCCAGACAGCATCCGCCAAAGATCGAGACCGAGTCGCGTCCTGCACCCCTCTCTGTGAGGACGGAGAGGGGCTGGGGGTGAGCTGAATTAGCCGTGAGGACGGAAGGGAGTGGAATGCTTCCGTTCCGAAGCTTATTTGCCTGCACCGTCGAAATTGCACGGCTACCCAGCGGTCGCGGAAAACGCAGGTTATATTAACTATCCAGATCAGGTAGTACTTCATCGCGGCTTAACGCATACTCGATCGCTGTATCAGGCGGCATCGCTGCCCCTTCTTTCCAAAGCGCGTCGTATTCGTCGTCACGCAAGCGGGAGTGCAGAGTCTTGGTCGCTTTTTCAATCTCCTCCACATCACAACTTTCCACGCCACGTCCATGCTCGCCGCGAATGGTACTCGCCGCGCCAAGCAACCGTACCGCACGCTGATCAGTTTCCATTGCAGCGGCCAAACAGGCAAACCCTTCGAGCGGCCCCGCAAGCTCCAGCGGGTTATCAAGCCGTCGCCGAATACTCAGGCTTTCCTCGAAGCGTGACCGGGCTGCCCCGTATTTACCCTGCGCAACCGCTATGTAACCCAAGAATTGGTGTATGAGCGCGGCGGCTCCCCGATTGCCGAATTTTCGCCAGCCATCCAGCAGTTCCTGGAAAATCGTGGTCGCTTGCTCAAAGTCATGCTGCCGGCGCGCCATATCTCCCAAAGCGCTCTTGGCTCGCAGCTTAAGATGTTGCAAGTCACTCAAATCATTGTGCATCGAGACAATGGTCTCAAGATGCGCACGCGCGGCGTCGCTATCACCCGCCTTGAGTGCAATCTGACTCAAAACCAGGAGGGAATCGATCATAACCACGGGATGGTCAACCTCACGGGCTAAGGCCAGCGCTTGTTCAGCCGGTTCACGGGCGGCATTATAATCCCCCCCGAAATATAAACTTTGCGCCATGCCACCGATCGCCAAGGACAGACTGAACTTATCGCCGAGCCGCGTATAAATTGCGAGACACTCGCGGATTGACCGTAACGCAGCCTGTGGATTGCCGCCAACCCCGTAGGCCGGAGCGATCATCGACAGTGCGTCGGCCAGCTCGGCTACACAGTCAGTACCTCGATAGAGCTGGACACTCTCTTCAAGGTAAATTTGTGCCGTCACATTGTCGCCGTGTTGGAGGCAAATCGACCCCAGTACAAAAAGCGCTCCTGCACGGGCCATGGGTGAAACGGGAGTCGCACTGGCAGCATCTTGCTGCAACGAGGTATCAAGTACAGAACGCAGGGTGGGCCGTTTTTCAATAGACCCGACCCAATAAAAACCAAAAATCAATCGGAAACACGCTTCCAAGTTGCGCGTTGAAGCCCAATCGAACGCAGAATAGTAGTTATCATGCTCAGGGAGGCTAAGCCGCCTCCAGGCTATAATGGAACGTGTAGCATGGAAATCGCGCTGCGCCCGTTCTGATAATTCCAGAAAATACAGCATGTGGCGGTCGCGCAGGGCTTCGACCTCACCCGCGTCGAGCAGCTTTTCGCGTGCATACTGGCGGATAGTTTCCAGCAGATAATAGCGTGTGTTCGAACCGCGTTCCTCCGGCGTGACCAGCGACTTGTTGACCAGTTGCAGCAGCAGATCCATCGCATCCGCGGAATCGACCCCATTTTCGGAACACACCCCCTCGCACGCCTCCAAAGTCCAACCACCCACGAATACAGACAACCTGCGCAGAAGCACGCGCTCCGGTTCCGTGAGCAGCCCATAACTCCAATCGATCAAGGTACGCAGCGTTTGATGCCGTGAAAGCGCGGTGCGGCTGCCCCCCGTCAGCAGCCGGAAGCGGTCATCCAGGCGCTCGGCGATCTGCTCGACAGACATACCTCGGATGCGCGTCGTCGCCAGCTCGATCGCCAGTGGAATGCCATCCAAGCGGCGGCATACCTGCGCAACTGCGGATGCGTTCTGGTTGGTCA
>JBBRMW010000291.1:0-7116 GCA_038230635.1 Aggregatilineales bacterium
GTCAATCAATCTGACCGTGCCCGGCACGGCTGTACTAGGGTCACAAAAACCTGAATAATGACGTTGCACGGCGTTTGTTTCCCACGCTCCGTATTTATGGAGCATTGACTGCGCGGTGCGGTGAATCCCCCATCTTTGGCCCGGCGATCGGCAGCGCGACATGGAACGTCGTGCCTGCGCCGACTTCGCTATCCAACCAGATTCGTCCGCCATGCGCATCAGCCACCGCTTTCACAAGACTCAGACCGAGTCCTGTCCCGCCGACGTGCTCCGTACCCGGCTGCCGCACCCGATAAAAGCGCTCGAACAGCCGCGCCTGCGCATCCGGCGGAATGCCGACGCCGCTATCGGCCACATGCAGGATCACATTGTCGTCGATCCGTTCGGCGCTGACGATGATCGTGCCGCCGGACGCCGTGAATTTGACCGCATTTTCGATCAGGTTGGCGACCGCCTGAATCAGATAATGGCGATCGCCAATCATGCTCGGCAGATCAGGCGGCAGTTTCGTCGAGAGCGTGATATGGTGCTCGATGGCTTGACCGCTCAGTTCGCGCACTGCTACCCCGATAATATCCGCCGCCGGGAATTCCTCGTAGGTCGGCGTGCCGGATTGGATGCGCTCCATATCCAAGATGCCGTTAATAATGCGCTTCATCCGCTCCAACTGATCCCAGATGGTGGTGATGTCCTGATTCATCTCAGCGGTGAACAAGTCCACACCGTCTTCTTGGAGCAGTTCGACGCGCGACATGGCCGCGAACAACGGATTTTTGAGATCGTGGCTGGTCATGCGGATCATCTGGTTTTTGAGGCGATCGAGTTCCTGGCGCTTCTCGAATAAGCGGCTGTTCGTGATTGCCACCGCTGCCTGCGGGCCGAGCATTTCGAGCAGCCGCACATCCTCTCGATCGAATCGTTTGCCGCCGGGACCTTCCGCGACGAACAGCACGCCCACCACTTCCTCGCCGAAGATCAGCGGCACAGCCACCACCGCCCCGAACGCCTCGCGCGCATACTGCATATCCGATGTGCCGCGCCAATCTCGCCGATAGTCTTCCAGTTGGCTGGCACGCCGATCGCGGGCAACGCGCCCCGCCAAGCCTTCGCCCAACAGCAATTGGTGGCCGACGAAGCGCTCCGGCATATTGTGGACGGCGGCCAATTCAAGGGTCGTTTCGCGGATCAAAAAGATCGCGGCGCCGTCGGCGTGAAGCATTTCGGCGGCCTGCGTGGCGATTGTTTTGAGCACTTCGTCAAGCTGTAAGCGGCTGGTGATCGCCAAACCGACATCGCGGAAACCTTGCAGTTGGCTTTCGCGGCCACTGAGCGGCAGCACGATCTGACTGCGCACCGCCGCGTAACTCAATAGCAAAACGCTGCACACGGCCAAATCGAGGCCGATCGAATTGGCGCGGAACTGCGGACTAATCAACTCGATCAGGATGGCGATCGCCAATCCCCAAACACCGATCCGCAGTTGGGAATCGCGAATTTTGCGGCGCTGCTGCCAGACCACGCCGATCGCGGTGATGGCGAGCATTCCGTATAAGATCGACCAGATCGGATCAAATGTGTACAAGGCCAGCTCGCCGTTGGTCTGGACATACAATGCACCGCTGGCAAAATACGAGACGAACACCTGGTAGGCGACCACAACAGCCATGCACGCCGCCGCGATCCGCAGGAATAAGCGACCATAGCCGCCCGTGATCACCACTGAGAACAGATACAGCGCGGCGCACATGGTACTGAAGCCGATCCCGGTCATGCGCGCGCCCAACGTGATTAGCGTATCGGGCGCGTTAATATCCACGCCGATGCGGGCGATCAGCGTTCCCACGAACCACACCACACTCGCCAGCGTCAGCGCGCCTTGCAGCGCATTGGCGAGCGAGCGCGAATTTTGCCAAAGCACGAGGAGCAGCATCAGCACGCTGAGCGTCAGGCCGACGCCGCCCACCACCAGCGAAATAAAATTGAGCGTTGACACGACGTATTGCTTAGACCTCGCCGCCCGTTACAGCCGCCAACCGATCGGCCACAAAAAGCTGGAAGACAACCAAACCAGCCAGATAGATCACGAACGTGGGCAAGATGAACTGCGCCAACACGGAAGCGATCCCGTTCGTAGCGGAAAATGAAGATTGTAACGCGATTGCGGCCAATGGCGCGGTAAATAACGCCTTGCTGTTGGTTGCAATCAGCGGCCATAGCAGCGATTGTTGACCGACCGCGATCGCAATACCCGCCAGTGCCAACGCCAACGGCAGCGAGGGCAAGATTACCGTCCGCGCAAAACTCGCACCATCATGAGACTCGCCCGCTTGCCAACGCCGCGTCTGTCCTTTGAAAAACAAGGTCAAAATGAACAACATCGGCACATTCAGCACCGCGTGTCCTGCCGTCAGACCGCCCAATGTGTTCAAAATGCCGATGTTACGCGCGTTCAGCCATTCCGGGAGCATCAAAGAGAGTGCCGTTATGAACAACCAGGGACTGAACGGCAGCAGCAGCCATTCACTGCGACGCCCCAATGGACGCAGCGCCCCAATCGCCAGCGCGCCCACATACGCGATCGGCAGTTGAAACGCGATGACGCCCACGATCGGCGGCAGAACGGTATTGATCAGCACATCAGCCGGAATTGTACCTTCTGGCGACCCGCTCGCCCCCGGCAAATTCAGTTTTCCGACGAGTGCCAAAATGTACGGCAGCATTGCGTAAACGCTGATGATCAACGCGATCGTGCCCAGCACAACCAACGACAGGATTGCCAGCGACGATCTTGCGCTGCCGCCCATGCCAATCGGCTTTTCGGGCGGAACGCTCTCCAAACGCAGCCCGCTGGCAATCACGATCACGCCGACGATCAGCCCGATCAAGCCGACTGCGATCAGCAAGATCAGTGCCATTTCCGCGCCAACACCGAAGCGAAAATTCTGGAACGTTTGCCGAAACAGGATCAGCCCCAGAGTCTGTGTGCTATTGACGGGTCCGCCGTTCGTCAATATATATGGCTCCTCGAAAATTTGCAGGCCATAGGCGATGGCCGCGCCGAGCGACGCCAACCATGTCACCAGCAACGGAACTCGCACGCGCGGCCATGTCGGAGCCGAGTCGCCGGAACCCCGCAGCGCGATCAAATAAACGATCAAGCCGAGGCCGCACGCCACCATAAAGGTTTGCAAGCCGTCGATCAGCAGCAGCGCCGTTCGCGCGCCCGTCGCCGAAGTGAGCGGATTCGGTGTGCCGAGCAGCGCCGCACCTTGCGGGTTGGACGCCAACCGCCACGCGATCAGGCCGAGCGCGGGCATATACAGTGCCATCGGAATGCTGAATAAAAGGCGCATCCCGATGCGGGTACGTCGCCCAAATTCGTTGAGGGCGAGTGCCAGCAGCAGCGGCAAAACAGCCGTGATCAGCACCCGCTCACCAACGATGGTCTGGGTGAAGTTTAGCGCATTGGCAAAGGCGGGATCATTGACCAATTGCTCGTAGTTTGCCGATCCGACTTGCGGAGCAGTATCGGGACTGCTGAAGCCGGAAATATTGCGGGTGCTATATTGGAGGGTTTGCAGGCTGGGCAGCACGAGCGTCGAAATGCCTGCCTGCAGCGCTGGAACGAGCAAAATGAGGCCAAGAACGATGAACACGGTTCGCTTCGGGCGTGCAGTCGAATCCAAGGTAGGCCACCTTACTTGAGATAAGCGGATCGAAATCATCTGTCATTAAGGATTATCATGAAATCGGCAAATAGGGCAAACTGTACCCACCTTGCCGTCATTCCCAAGCCACGCTATGCTCGGCGATATGTCAAACAAAACGTATCGAGTCGTATTGTGTGTGCTCATAATTTCCGCACTGCTGATTGCGATTCCGCGCAATAGTAAGGCGGCTGGCAATCTCGCTTACCTGAAATTGACGAAGCGGTATAACGATGGTGGCACGCTGCTCGATCTGGATAAGGGCACAGTCGTCAATATCCCTTACCTCTATTCTCAAATGCAATCACTCGGCTCTACCGACTCCGATGAGTCGAGACCTTCACCCGACGGCAGGCATGTCGCCTATATGCACGTCAATGACGTGCAAAAACCAGATATTCTGCTGGATCAGCAAATTGGAACCTTCTACATTGCCTCCATTGACTTTTTCGGAAATGTCGGTAAACCGCGCATCATCCGGCGTAATTTGCCCCAACCCTTTTTAGGGGGCGGCACTTGGGCGGGAAACATGGATTTCGGGTGGTCGCCAGACGGCAAATGGCTCATTTACCATTGGCGAGATGTGCTTGGAACTGATGGTCTCGGCGATGTCGTTACTGGAACTGACTACATCGACATCGCCGATGCGGACGCTCACGAACTATTTGCCAAGCCGCTGGCCTTCAATGCAAAGGTTCAATTTGATGAATGGTCGGGCGACTATCTGTCGGGCTTGATCGGCGATCGCATCGCCTTCTTTAGCCTCCCCGATCTGCATTATTCGTTGGCCCGTCCACAGGGTATCACACGCTTAAGGAGTACCTGTTATAGTGACGCCGAGAACGTGAATAATTACTGTTCGGTTTGGTCACCCAACGGGCGTTTTGTCGCCTATGGTGCGCTGTATCCTGGAAAAAAGGAGCGCTTTGTTATCTCGCGGCCCGGCATTTCTGCTGCTGTCGCAGTCTTTGATCTGCCGCCGGATCAAACCTACAGCGGCGCGATATGGGCACCAGATAGCCAACATCTCGCCCTCTACTCGATATTTCCTTCAAAAGATGAGCAGCAGAGAAGTCCCCAAATGGGCATTGACGTTTTAGGACTTGATGGCAGTCGCTATCATGTGACCGACACGAGTACAATTGAATTGGAAGGAGACGGGGGCGGACCCCCATTCACGTTGTTTAATTGGTGCAATAACAGCACTTTGGTGTATTCCGATATTTCGACAAATCCGCCCCAAATAATGCGATTCGATTTGCGAAATCAGCAGCAATTTGTTGTTCCTGGCAATGTCCCCTCGCCAAATCCTTTCGATCACGAGCCGTCACCCCTCAATTCCCTCGATTGCCAACACGAACTGTATCAATGGTCAGACATTAATACAGACTACGCTGGCATCGTGGATGTGACGACGGGCGAAAAAGTGGCGCTGATCGATCAGAAGGCCGACTCCCTTACATGGCAGGCAAACAAATGGGCGGTCGCGCAGTGGGACATGAGCATCGCCTGGGCGAAACCCGATGGCAGCGGTAAACATCAGATCGACACGACCAACGGCTTGACGGTGCTTGACTGGTCGGCGGATGGGAACTGGATGCTGTATGCCCGAAATAACGCTGGCGAAACCGAGATAATGCTCGTCGATCTAAACACGGGCAGCTATCACCCGGTTTGGAGTCTTGAAAAATATGGCGCAACCGCCGTCTTCGCGCCCGATAGTCGCAGCGCCGTGCTCACCATCGACACGGAGGCCGCACTGGTAACAATCCCTGATGGCAAGGCAGTGAGGATCGATCACGCCGCGACTCCGACGAAAATCATCTGGTCGCCGGACAACCAATATTTTGTGCTCTACACCGATGCTCAGAAGACGCTTGATGTGTACCAACGCGATGGAACGCACCTCAAGCACTTTGAGAACGTACCGGGTTTCGACTCAATCTCCTGGTTCGATCGGTGAAGCCGTGCTATTCTTAGCGGCATGTGTCAGATGATGCCCTGCCCACTCCGAGTGCAACGACCACGCGGCCAATCGCTGATCGAATTCGCGCTGCTGCTGCCCGCCGTGCTAATCATGATCATGATGATCGTGCGGATGATGTTGATTCTAAATCTGTGGTACACGGTGACGGCTGCGGCTGAGATTGCTGTGCGCGCCGCCGCGCTCACCAATAACGCGGACAGTGCCAAGCAGATCGTGCTGGATAACTTGCCGGGCGTCGATCCGAACCGCATCCACATCGAGTTCGAGCCGAGCGCGCCCGTCTTTTATACGACGCCGACGCCCATCCCGACCGCCACTGGGACGCGCCGAGCGAATCCGACCGCGACACCCATCCCGAAGGTGACGATCGATCCGCTGGCCTCGATCGACCCGTTCCAAATTCCCGATTACCCAATCCGCATCACGATCACGATCGATGAGCTGCTGGCTGGCCCGATGATCCCCGATTTGCGGATCAAACTCAGCGCCAGCGCGATCGGACGCCTCGAAGTGCGCCTGAATCCGCTGCCGACGATGGGGTATTTCTGATGCTCAAACGCTGGCGGCGACTGCTGCGCGGGGCGCGACGCGGGCAGGCGTTGGTCGAGTTCGCGCTCGTGTTCATGCTGATCATCAGCACCATGACGGGTGGGGTATTGGTGATTCAGGCGTTATTTCTCCAGCAACGCATCATCGACATCGTGGCGCGCGCGTCAGAATGGGGTGCCTCCACCAACAGCAACGAGCAGATTATGGCGATCGTGAACGAGGCGCTGACTTTTTCCGATCACATCACGTACACGTTGACGCCATCTGATCCTGCCGCGCGCAAGATCGGCACGAAGTTCACGGTGTCGATCGGTGCGGAGATTCCGCTGTTGGGCGCGGGCACGTCGTTGATCGCGCACCTCGGCGCATCGAACACGGTGCTAATCGAAAACAATCCGATGAAATTTGCCCCGCCAATCGCTGAAAAGCCAACTATCCGCATCGGCGATCTGGTCGTCGCCAATACGACGGCGGGCGAAAACCTGAAGGTTCATGTGGACGCAGGCTTGAAAGCCAGCACGCATTTCGTACTGTATAAGCAAGACTTGGCGACGATTATTGGAGGGCCGGTTATAAAAAATGGCCTGCGCTGGTGGAAAATCTACGATATTCGCGTCAAATTGACCGGCTGGTGCGTCGATAATGCGGATGGCGTCGAGACGCTGGTCATCAAGGGGCACTTTTTTTGATGAAAAGCCCTCAGCCCGCCCCCACTCCCGCAGGTAGAGGGGAGGTCTGGGCGATTCTGTTTCGACACACGGTGAAGATGCGCGCCTCAACTCCCCCTCGCTGTTATTGTGGAGATGGGTAGAGGATGAGTTTCGTCGACGGGGTTGGTGGTGAAGTTGATTACGGGGTTGGGGGGTGAGGTAA
>JBBRMW010000292.1:0-7084 GCA_038230635.1 Aggregatilineales bacterium
CAATCTGCTGTTTCTGTTATCCTTGAGGCGAATCATCAGCGCTGGTAAGGAATCCCCTTGAACGATCAAATGCCTCAACAGCCACCCAATCGCACCCTGCGACGTTTCGCCGTCATCGCCGGAGTCGCGCTCGCCGCATTGATCATCACGACAATCACGGTCTTATTGATATTGAACTCGCTCGGCGGCACGCGCCACGAAGCCTTTGGCGTTGCAGCGGGCGTGACGGTCCGCGCCTTTAGCACCGTGCCCGGCGACGCCAGCTATCCCGCCGGAATCGCGCGCGCATCCGACGGCACAGTGTACGTCTCGGCGTTTGGGACGGGGACGCTGTACAAAGTCGAACAGGATGGTAAATTGACGACTTGGCTGGCCGCCGGATCGGGCATCAGCGCGCCGGGTGCGATCAGCAGCGCCGCCGACGGCACGCTCTATCTGATCGATTTTCGTCGGCCAAACCGGGCAGCGCATTGGGCAGTATCAAGCGTATCAAGCCAGACGGCACCGTGGGCGCATTCGCCGATGCGTCGGTGGCGAGCGGACTCTCGTTCTTGTCGCACCTCACGCTCGATGACGGCGGAAATCTCTATGTCACGCTCACCGCGACGGGCGAGGTCTGGCGATTCGCGCATGATGGGGGCGGTAGTGTCTGGCTGCGACTCAACCCGATCAATAAGGTCGCCGCGCAGCCGACGGGCATCGCCTTCGATCGCGTGAGTCATGCGCTCGTGATCGCCGATGCGGCGACGGGCACGCTCTATCAGGTCGCTCTCAACGCTGACGGGAGCGCAGGCACCCCCAACGCACGCTATCAGAATCCGAGTTATGTGCCGCAAGGTGTGGCGATCGGCAGTGATGGGCGCGTCCTCGTCGTCGATTGGCTGCACGACGATGGCCGCCTGCAACGGCTCGAAAAAGATGGCACGTTGACCCTGCTGGCGCAGAGTTTCCGCGAACCCTCGGATGTGCTGGCCGCTGATAAGACGATCTACGTGGTCAATTCGGATTTGCAAGGGTTGGTGCCGCTGTTGAAGGCGCACCCGCCGTTCACCGTTGATGTAGTGACTTTGCCCTAAAAACCTGGGTCGGGTTTAATGGCCGTCGCGTGTTCGGATTCGGCGCGCGTCGCCAGAATCAACGCCGCGAAAATAAACAATCCGCCCACTACTTGGAGCGGCTGCGGCGGCTCACCGAGGAACAACGCCGCCAAAATCGCACTGCCGATCGGCTCGCCCAAAATGGTCAAGCTGACGAAGGCCGCCGATAAAAATCCGAGCGCATAATTATAGATCGTATGTCCCACCAACTGGGGCAGCAGCGCCAACAACGTCATCCACAGATAGGCGCTGGTGGGCAGGCCAAGCGCGCTTTTGCCTGTCAACGCCGAAGCGCCGACCAGCACGATCGCTGCCGTCCCATAGCTGAGCCAAATATACGGCAGCAGGGCGATCGTCGCCCGCAGTCGTCGCCCGATCAGCAGATAGCCCGCGACAGCCACAGCCCCAATCAACGCCAGCATATCACCAAGCAGCACCGCATCGTGGATCGGTGCGCTGCCGGAGCCACCCGCCGCGCTGATGATCACGCCGCCAACCATCGCCAAGCCGATCCCGATCAGCGTGCGTCCGGCCAGCCTTTCGCGCAGCAGAAACGGCGTCGCGGCGGCCACCCACAACGGATTCGTCGTAACGAGTACGACACTGCTAACCACCGACGTGTATTCGAGCGAGCTAATCCAGGTCGCAAAATGGATGCCTAGCAGCACACCGGACAGCACTGCCAACCCCAACTGACCGCGCGTAATTCGGCGCAGATCGGCGCGATGGCGCAACCAGGCGGGCGGGGTCAGGATCAAGGTGGCAAGCGTCATCCGCCATGCAGCGATCACCAGTGAGGGCGCGCCTTGCCCCTGCGCCAGCCGGATGAAGATCGAAGAAGTCGAAACGACAAACACACCCACGATCAGCAGAATATAAGGTCGCCAGCGTGTATCGCCCAAGTTGAATTGATATTTCATGCCGGGAATTTTATCGTGAAATCCGACAGGGATGTATCACATGCCGCGCGAGGCAGGGCGATTGCATCTAAATTCATGGAGACAAAAGGACGCGGCAAGCCACTTCCGTTAACCATCGCAAAATTTGATGCGGTTGCCCTCAGCAGCCGAAGGGAATCGAGATGTTATAGAGCGTGCCCGCCTCGTTGAGCATGTAGGTTTCGCGGAGCTGGCCGCTGACGAGTCGATCACCGCTCAGCAGCGTCACGTTCTGGACGTTGACGGTCAGCGTAAATTTCACGACGGCGTTCACCGATGGCGCAACCCACAGATCGCCCGCCGCGACGGTCAGCGTGCCGTTCGCCGCTGGGTGAACGATCGGCACGGTCACGGAGTCGGGCGCAAAACCATATTCCCAGGCGTCGAATTTGTTCAACGTGTCGCGCGAACCGATGCTGTGCGCGGTGGTGACGCCACCGAGCAGCACGCCCGGCGATAGATCGGCGATCTGGCGATTGGCGACATCATCGGTTTTGCTGCACACGTTCTGCATGACTTGATAATAATCGTTACTCAGCCGGACGGCTTCGATGCCACGTTCATTGGTCGTTGCACTCGTGCCGACCACGCCGAAAGCTGTGCCGCTGGCCTTGAACAACACGCGGCGCGCCGTCGTCAGTTCGTTACGGTAGATCTGAGCATCGAGCGTGCCCATCGCTTTCGCGCCACCATCGACGAACAAGCCATCGAAAGTGATCGCCACGCTGGCGTACCAAGCGGGCTGATTGGTCAGATTGGCATCGATGACGGGGAATGCGACCCTATCGAAGCCAGCAGGTGCGGCGTTCTGGGTGATGATGACGGCAGTCTGCGCCATCGACAGCGAACTGACGGTTGGCGGCGGTGGCGGCGTCAGATCGCAAGCGACCAGCAGAATCAGGAACAATCCACATAATACACTGCGGCGCAATAAAAACGACGCGGTTGACTCCCCCTCTCCGCGATTACGGAAAGGGGGGCGAGGGGTGAGGTCGTTCACCGTTTCTCGACGCGCCCCTTTTGATAGGCGATGATCTGCCCGATCGTCTCATCAAGGTGCGTGTGCGGCGACCAATCGAGGACGCGCCGAATCTTGCCCACGTCGGGGACTCGACGGCGCATATCCTCGAAACCTTCTTCGTAGGCTTGGCTGTACGGAATCAGGACGACTTCCGACTTGCTGTGCGCCAGATCGCGGACGCGCTCGGCCAGCGCGAACATCGTGATTTCTTCGCTGCTGCCAATGTTGAAGACTTCGCCAACGGCGCTCGGTGCTTCGGATAGAGCGGCGATTGCCGTGGTCACATCGTGGACATTGCAGAAACAACGCTGCTGCTTGCCATCGCCGTAGACCTGGATCGGCTCGCCCTTGAGCGCCCAGGTGACGAAGCGCGGCAGTACCATGCCATACCGTCCGGTTTGGCGCGGGCCAACCGTATTGAACAGCCGAAAGATCACGACGGGTAAATTGGCGGCGCGATGATACGCGAGCGCCAAAAACTCGTCAAGTTCTTTGGAGGCGGCGTAACTCCAACGGCTTTTGGTGGTCGGACCGAGCGTGCGATCGTCGTCTTCATTGAAGGGAATCTTTTCGTTTTTGCCGTAGACTTCGGAAGTCGAGGCGATCAGCACTTTTTTGCGATAGCGGCGCGCGGTTTTGAGGACGGTTTCGGTGCCGCCGACGTTGATCTCGATCGTATCGATCGGTGAACTGACGATCGAAAAGACGCCAACTGCCGCCGCGAGGTGGAAAATCACATCGCACTCGCTGACCAGACGATCCATGACGGCGGCGTTGCGGATGTCTTCGATCACGTAATGGAAGCCGATTCGCTTTTCGAGGTGCGCGATGTTGTCGAATTGTCCGGTCGTGAGGTTGTCGATGATGGTGACTTCCTGGCCGGAATCGAGCAGGACTTCGGCGAGATGGCTGCCAATGAAGCCAGCGCCGCCGGTGATCAGGGTTCGTTTGGGCATGAGGCGTTTATCCTGAAGGGAATACAATCAGAGCGTCTGAATGGGCATTGTAACACAGCCGCCGGATTTGCATCGAATTTGCGAGTCGTGGGTGATGGGTGAAACGATGGAGTTAATAGGAAAGCGCGGAATCGAGGCGAATGAGGGTTGCAATGGCGAGAGGTTTTATTGATAAACAAGGCAAAAACAGGAGTAACTGCTCAGGGGTGAGAGCGGGGCTGTTGCAAAGTCAGGGAGAAGTGTTGAGATCATCATTCACCCCACCTCCTAATCCCATCCCCACTGCGTGGAGAGGAGGACTCACCGTCTTTGCCCCCTCCTCACGTTAGGGGGTTAGGGGGTGGGGTCTACGACCTTGCAAATGCCCTGATTTACCGAGATATTGCGTTCACTGTAAACCTGATTTAATTGGTATAATTTACCTGTGTTAATGGCTTTCATGTCTCATGGGAGAACCATCGTGCCTTTTCGCCAGAAGCACCTTCGCGGCGGACTCGCCACATTATTCGTCGTTATTCTTGCCATCCAGAGTTTTAGCACTGTCCAGGCGCAACCCTACGGCTATGTGCAAGCGAATTGTCCGAACATCGTGAAACAGGCCATCGACACCGTAAGCGCCGAATGCAGCAAGACCGGACGTGGCAAGCTGTGCTACGGCAACTCGACCATCACTGCCCAATACCAGCCGGGCGTGAGCAACGTTCAATTCAGCGCACCGGGCGATACCGTCGATGTGAGCGCGCTCAAGCCGTTCACGCTCAGCGGCATGAACACCACTGCGAACACCTGGGGCGTCGCCGAGATGAAGATCAAGGCTGATCTGCCCGACGCCGATCCGTCAGTCGCCGTGACGATGATCCTGTTCGGAAATGTACAGTTGAGCGATGGCTCCAACGATGCAAATGCCGCCGTGCTGACGCAGACACCGGGCGCAATTGCCAAGCAGAATCAACTCGCAACGGTAACGAGCAATGCGATTAACCAACAAGCGACGCATGTTGCCGCCAGTGTGACGAAAATTGCTGGGCTTGAAGGAACAGCAACCGCACACGCGCTCACGTCAACCCCGACGGGCACAATCCCCGCGATCAAAATGACGCAAGCCGCCGCGACTGCAACCAAACTCGCCGCTGATGTAAATACTGCAACCGCCGCGCCAATCCCACAAACATCCATACCGGGCGCGGTAAATGGTCCATATAAGGGTTTGCAGGCGTTCTACTTCCAATCGAGCGATACTGCGCCCTGTGATCAAGCACCTCATGACGGCATTTTGATCCAATCGCCGCAGGGCAAGCAGCGAATCACATTGTCGATCGATGGCGCGACGATCTCGCTTGGCTCAACTGTGTACATTACCGCGCAGCCAAGCAAATTCCTGACGATATATACCCTGGAGGGTTCGGCCATCGTCACGGCGGCAGGACAGACTCAGGTCGCCGGTGCTGGCACATACCTACAGGTGCCGCTCGATGTGAGTTTGCGCGCATCCGGCGCGCCTTTAGCCTCTAATTTTTACGGCGCCGATGCGATTCGTGCGCTGCCGACCCGGGTTCTGCCAAATACTTCTGTATCATTTGTAGAGGGATTACCCGCAAATGTCGTGCTCGCGGATTGGACGGCAGTATTTACGACGGTTTCAGGAAAATGCCCTGACGTTAAAATCGGGAATATCAGTACGCGGGTGGTTAAGCTCGCCTATGATGACACCACAATGTGGTATGCAAATTGGTTAGTCTTAAAGAAATCGTCGCAAGGCGTTTATATGTGGACAATTAACCTACCAGCAGTCCCTCCCAATCCACCGAGCGTCGCAACATGGTCATTATCAGTGATAAGCCCAACCCACATTTCGGGGAATCTTACGCAGACGAACTTAACGGACGGCTCGATTTGTAGTATGGATACACTCGATTTAACGCAAAACGCCGCGAGCACGGCCACACTTTCGCCGAGCGCGACGCCTTGATCAATTGCTGCCAATGGCAGTTTGCTGATATATGCTCCTGTGACGAGTTGCCGCGATATTGCGCTCGTTGCAACTTAAGTTTATCGGTTGATTTACTTGAGTTAATGGCTTTCATGTCACGGGAAAACCATCGTGTATTTTCGCAAAAAAAACATTCGTGCCGGACTCGCCACCCTATTCGTCGTTATTCTTGCCATCCAGAGTTTTAGCACTGTCCAGGCGCAACCCTACGGCTATGTGCAAGCGAATTGTCCGAACATCGTGAAACAGGCCATCGACACGGTAAGCGCCGAATGCAGCAAGACCGGACGTGGCAAATTGTGCTACGGAAACTCGACGATCAGCGCCCAGTATCAACCCGGCGTGAGCAACGTCCAGTTCAGCGCGCCGGGCGATACCGTCGATGTGAGCGCGCTCAAACAATTCACACTGGGCGCGATGGATACCACCGCGAACACCTGGGGCATTGCCGAAATGAAGATCAAAGCCGATCTGCCCGACACGGATGCCTCGCAAGCCGTGACGATGATCCTGTTCGGCAATGTGCAACTCAGCGATGGCTCGGACTACGGCAATGCCGATATATTGACCCAAACTCCTGGTGCGGTGGCACAGCAAAATCGGCAAGCGACCGCAACCACGCAAGCGATCGATCAGAAGCTGACGAAAATCGCTGTGACTGAAACAAAAATCGCCGGGTTAGAGGGTACAGCCACCGCGCGCGCCTTGACTCCGACGCCAACAGGCACGATCCTGGCGTTCAAGGCGACGCAAGCCGCCGCAACCGCAACCAAACTCGCCGCTTACGAAAACACAGCCACTGCCGCACCGATCCCGGTAACGGTCATACCCGGTACGGTGAACGGGACCTATAACTGGACTTTGTCCATATCAAGCGGCATAACACAGGGTATCCAATAAGCCGTGAACAAGCGTTTCAGGAAATACAAGAAGTGCGGTTTGGTGGGTGCGCGCAAAGGTTGTCAGGCAACTTGTGGCAAAGCGAAAGGCGCGAAGTTAACCTTGTCGCATAAGAAGGCAGCACGGGCTTTAGCGAGCTTGCGGGCGCCATCTTTGCTCCAACGCGCGCCCGACAGTTTGAG
>JBBRMW010000293.1:0-6946 GCA_038230635.1 Aggregatilineales bacterium
CTCCGGTCAGCGAAATCAGCCATTCCAATACGCTCCAAACAGCAAAATGCCCATTCGATATCGCGGCTTGGGAATTCCCGCAACAGCACCCGCCACAATGGCAGATACGGCAACCGGGCGGCCAGCACATTCTCCAAAACGGTCAAACGCTGAACGAGGTTGAATTGCTGAAAAATCGTGGCAATACCCTGCTGCACCTCGCGTAACCGAGCGCCATGCAGAGCGGTCAACACTTGCCCATCGATCAAGATTTCGCCGGAATCCGGGTCGATCAGGCGATTTAGGCAGCGAAACAGGGTGGTTTTGCCGCTGCCACTGCGCCCCAATACGCTGACGAATGCTCCCCGTGTCGCTTGAAAGGTGGTCGCGTGCAACGCATACGCCTCGGATTTGGGATAGCGTTTAGAGAGGCTCTCGACTTGGATCATCGGGGGTGCAGTGCGGGGATCAGAGGTGGGTTTTCGATCGCGGTCAAGAACGCTCATCGTACCGCCTGCCGCAGCCAATTGCTCAGTTGATCGATGATCGTCACCATGATCACGATGATCAACAACAACGCGCCCAACTGCGGAAAATTGAGTAAATCGATGGCATTTTTCACATCTTGTCCGATGCCGCCCGCACCGACGATGCCAAGCGCAATGGAGGCGCGCACGGTAAATTCCCACCAAAACAACGTGACCGAAATCAAGATTGGCAACGCATCGGGCAACAGCGCATAAATCAACGCCCGCAGCCGCCCAGTACCCGCACTTTCGATCGCCCGCATCGGGGATAGTTCAAGGTTTTCCAGATTTTCAGCATAAAGTTTTGCCATGCTGCCCCAGGTATGCAAGGCAACGCCGAGCACCCCCGCGAACGGCCCCAAGCCGACGGCAGCCACAAAATAGAGCGCAAAGATGAAGCTGTCGATGGCGCGGAGGCCATTCAAAAACCAACGCACCGGATAGTACAGCCAACGCGAAGGAGTCAGAGTGCGCGTCGCCAGGACGGCGGGGATGATGGCTAATACAGCAGCGGCGGTCACACCTATCGTGGCGATGGCGACCGTTTGAAGCGCATCGCGCAGATAATAGACGAATTCTTCGGCAGTTGGCGGTTGCCGAAAGTTTCCGGTGTAAGGCGGCAGCATCAAGCGTATCCATTGACCGATCTTCGGCAAATTTTCGATCAGTTTCCCTAAATCAACGTCGCACAAGCGACCGGCGGCCACTAAGAGGAGTAGGAAGCCAATCAAGACGAGGATGGCACGCAGCCGCACCAGACGACGCTGAGGCCGCCCGGTGGGAATGGGCAGCGTACTAGAGGGTACGCTGCGCCGATCGAGTGAACGTTGAGCCTTAGTGCGCATCGAAAACGCAAAACGTCAGGGCTTCGCCGTCGCGGCCATCGTGGCTTCCATCGTCGCCGCCGATGATGCAGCAGGCTGCTGATCGCGGGTGCGTGCGCCGATCTTGCCGATAAAAATGCCCGATTGACGGATCGCGGCATAGTTGGCATCACTCGAATCAATGAAGCCCGTATAGTGAACGGGCTTGTCTGCCACACCCGTGCCGATCATCAGCGTTTTGGCTTGATCAGGAGTCAAAGCGAGCAGGATAGCCTTGAGCTTCTGCACCAATTCGGGCGCGAGTCCCGCACGGACGGCGATTGCATCGTTCGGCAGCGGATTCGATGTCCAGTAGATGACCGATTGTTCGGCCTTGAAAGCGCCGTTTTCGATCAGGGTATTGCGGTTGCGATCGAAGTCCGTCGCCAAATCGACTTGACCATTGACGACCGCCGTTTCATTGGCAGCATGGGTGGCACCTTCGTTGTATTTGGCGAAGTACGCCTTCGGATCGATGCCCTGCGCCTTGAAAAAGGCCGTCGGAACCAAATATCCGGAGGTTGAACCCAAATCGGCAAAGGAGATGCTGTGCGATTTCAAACTGTCGAGCCAGGCGTTGAGGTCTGCTGCCGAGGGGGCATCTTCCATTTTCAGCGGTTTGATATCCAGCCCTGGCCGACCGACGATAATGCCATGATAGATCGGTTTATCGTCATATTTGACCGTCGCAACGGCGGTGATCGGCTTGCCCGTCAATACGTCGGAGGCGTCATTTGCCAGCACATAACCCCATGGCCCCATCCAGGCAATATCGACTTGGTTGGATAGCATCGCCACGCTGATGCCCGCCCAACTATCGGTTGCAGTCAAATCGTAATCAACATCCAACTGCGTCGCCAACCAAGCAAATAAGGGTTCAAAGGCCGCTTTGGTGGCGGTTGGGGTGGCTTGTAAGGGGCCAATTCCGAAACGGATTTTGGTGCGCTGCGCATGAGCGGCGCGTGGAGCGCCACTGCTGACGGCGATCAGCGCGCTGCATAAGGCCATCAGCAACACGGACTTTACGACTTTTTCAGGACGCATAACTTACCCTTCTTTTGAGTACAAATTCCAGCTGTAAGGATGTTGATGTAGAGACGACAACTCACATCCCCGATCAGAACGATCGATAGCTGTTATGCTTACCGGGCGCTCATTCACGGCTCATGTGGCGTGGTAGGCTGCGAAACAGCTGAGAGCGGAATGGCTATTTGATCGAAAACACGCATCGACACGGCGATCGATCCGCCCTGCGTTTGGAGCGTCGCGGGCGCAGTAGGATCGTAGTTCACAATGAGCGCCTCGACGTGATCGGCTTGACGATAGAGATCGGCGACAACGGCATTCTGGGCGGTCAGGAGGCTGAAGGACATCGGTAGGGGCAAACCCGCCGCGTGGCTCGTCAAAAGGTGTGGCATCGCGGACGGATCGAATGGCAATTGGATGCGCACCTCATCGCCAACGTGTGTAGCGAGTATCAAGGGTTGGTTGAAGGCGTAGGCGGCCAGCCAGGGTCGCGCGATAGCGGCGGATTCAAAATGCGGCAAAAAGCCATAGTGCAGGTGATGGACGCCCGGATCGGATACGCCTTCAGGATCGATCGTCGCGTCTCGCACTAACATCATCGCGCGCGTTGCACCACCCGCCACCCCTTGCAGGCCGTGCGTGATCACCGTCAGGCCGATCCCGCCCGTCGAAACATCACTCCAGTAGATGACCGGATAGAAAATCGAACGGCGGTAAGTCACATCACCCGGCACGATCGGTCGCGTATCGATTGCATGACTCAGCGCGCCAAAACCCAGATCGTCGGTGCGGGTAGCAATATCTAAAATCGTCGATGTTTCGCTGAGCGCCGTCGTGTTCGGCAGCGTGGCAATATCCAAACCTACCTCAATCAGCGGATCATCGGCGCGCACAGTGATCGTTTTGACCACCGTCTGATTCCCAAGCGTAAAGATGATCTGCGCGCGCGCCAGGAGAGGTCCCGCTGCCAAAATGGTGATTTGCGCCGTGACTGTGCTTTCTCGGCCTTGTTCCGCGCCAAAGGATGCCCCGTATACATCCCCCTTATCGGCGAAATAAGTGACATCATCGCCCCACGTCTTGAGTAGTTCGTGGTGCGTCTGATCAGCCTCTATCAGTGCCAAACTACTGAACGCGCCGCCGTGATCGGCGTCCAGCGTCACCAAAATCAAGCCATTCGTCAGTGTGAAGTGGCTGCCATTTTGGGTAAGGCTGACGGGATGCGGGACACTCATGCTTCCGCCGTTCAGACCAAGATAGCCGAGCGGCGGCGCATTTTCGACCCGAAACGCAATATCGTTTGTACCAATCTGTTGGACGGGCTGCGGTAAACTTTTTCGATCAGGCACATCGTTCCCCGTCCATTCGACCACTTCGGAGCGCGGCCACGAAGTCGGGTTGAAGATGACCAGCGGCGCAGGTATCTTCGCCACGAGCGGCGTCAGCGTGCTGATCACTGCCGAACGCGCCGCTGCGAGTGTCTGTTCATAACGTGGCTTTTGACTGCTGTTCCAGACGGCATCGAAGCTGACGCCCCCGATATTGTCGTAATGCGCGTTCATGGCAGCCAGATTCCAGTCAACGGGTGGCGCTGGGTCAACCATCAGACCGAACTTATCGGCGGCGGTGAGATAATACTCGGTCTCCTTGTCGGCGATCTTGGCGGCGGGGCGTGTATCATAGAAGGCTTGCCAGATCGGATTGAGATCGGTTGTGATTTCTGGCAGCCGTTGCGTCGCCAAATACTGAAAGGCGCTCGCTGGATCAGCCATGACGAGCGCAGTATGTGGATCAGCCGCGTTCCAGCGCTCCACGAGCGCCGGCAAATTGGCCTGCGGATCGGCAAAATCGAAGCCAACGGGCAAGAATAAATATTTGGAAGACGTCTGCTTGAACTTCGCCTCGACGGTGTTGCGGAGTTCTTTGAGTTGGGCATCAGGATCAGTGCGGTGGTAAATATCCGCCCAAGCCGTTTCATAGGACAGATACGTGACCAGAACGCGACTCGCGCGGTCAGATGGACTCCGCCAATAGAAGACGGGCGGCAGCGGTTGACACTGCTGGTAATCGGGATCGCATTTGCCTTGCCAGCGCCCAATATACAAGTACAGAACACCTGATCGAGACAGGAAAGTTGGAAACGCGGCGGAATTGCCAAACGCATCCGATTGCCATGCGCTATGTGGCAGTGCTGCGACGCCGAACGTTTCCGCGATCCAGTCTTCACCCAGTTGCAGATTATGGACTTGTACCGAGGGCGCGACCAAGCTCGTTTCTGGCTGCGTGATACCTGCCCAAGCGAAGGTGATCTGCCGCGACTGCACCAGCTTTTTTAGGTCATCCCGAAATTCCGGGTGCGCCCCCCAAAAATGCTGAACGAATAGAACTTGCTCCAATGTATAACGAAATCGCGGATATTGTTTGGCTAAGCCGATCGCTTTGGCGATGTTTTGATCGGCCAATTGACTATACCGATCGAACGTGTCATGCCAATCGGTATCCCAATGCGAGAACGGAATCAGAAAAACGACGCGATCTGCTGTGGCAATCAAATTCTGGGTGCCTGCGTCAAAATTGGATACGGATGGCGTGGCGGTGCGTTGAACCAAACCATGCGCCGTTTTAGGACGACTGCTCATTATGATCAGCATGAGACTCAGCATAATCATTACGCAAAGCAGCCATGAAAAACGGAAAGTTCGCATCAATAATTCCTTTAGCGGCGCACCGCGTACCGGATCGTCACGCCCAGAATATACCATGTCGCCAGCACTGTCCCGCGCAGCGTCCCACTGACCTTCGATTGGCCTGACCAGCGCCGACCATACGTGACGCCAATCTCCACAATCCGTACCTTCTTTTTGGCCGCCTTGACGATCATTTCCGTCGGCCACCCGAAGGTCATTTCGCGCATATTCAGGCGTCGCAGCAGATCAAGACGAATGGCGCGATAGGGACCCAAATCGGTGAGTTGGATACCATATAATGTGCCCATCAGCCGCGATACCAGCCGATTCCCATAAAGTTGGTGTGGTGGCATCGCATTTGCTTCGAGGCCGCCCTTCATGCGCGATCCGAGTACCATATCGGCTTCATCGTCGGCTATCGGTGCGAGAAGCTGCGGAAGCTGTGCCGGGTCAAAACTGCCGTCGCCATCCAGAAAAACGATCACGTCAGCATCGGCGATTGCGATGCCCGCCGCGCACGCATACCCATAACCACGTCGAGCTTCGGTCACGACGATCGCGCCGGCGTTTTGGGCTTTGACGCCGGTGCCATCGGTCGAGCCATTATCCACGACGATCACGCGCACCCTCTCCACCGCATCACGCGGAATACGCGCGATCAGCCGATCGATGTTGCCCGCCTCGTTCAATGCTGGAATGATCACATCAACGCGCATCAGGTCAACCCCAGGCTGCGCCCGTTCGCGGCCAAAAATGCCCGTGTATGCGCTGCGATGGTGGGCGGCAGGGTCACCAATTCATCGATCAGCCGTCGCAATTCCTCGACATAATCAATGTCATACGAGCCCGGCAAGTGGGATACCCGCAGTTGATGCGCATCTGCTTGTGCCAGCGTATCCTGCACAACCGTCGCTGTACTCATGGTCACGTTCAAAAACAAGTCTGGGGCAGGCTGCTTCAGCCCGATCAAGTAATAACCGCCGTCGTCTACCGCTCCCAGCGAAACGTCGATGGCCGGATCATCGAGCACGGTAAAAGCGCTCACCAGGCACGAGACCGGCAGCGTGGGACTGTCACTGTCCATGATGACGGCCTGATCATAGCCGTGCGAAAGGCAATGCGCGGTCGCGTGGTGCAGCCGCTCCGAAAGGTCGCCACCCTCTTGAAGCAGCAGATCGAAATCGGGGGCAAGTGCCCGGAAGTAGGCTTCTTCGCCGAGCGGCAAATAGGTGATGATCGGCACGATGTCGATTTCAGCGCGCGCTGCCCGAATGATGTCTAACGTGTCTTTGAGGAAGCACTCGTATAGGCTGGCCGCCGCCTCACCAGAAAGGGGCGGCGTCAGGCGTGTTTTTGTTTGCCCGGCGGCGGGACGTTTGGCAACGACCAGTAATGCGCGTCGCGTCATCAGGCTATCCTCCTTTTTCGGATGGGTGGGACGATCCAACGGAACAACCCGGCCAACAGAAGCATCGTGTACAGTGGGATAAATTGCAGCGGTGCTTCCCAGGTTTGCGGGGAACGGCTCACGAAAAAATCATACGAGATCATGACCAACCCACTAAAAACCAGCCAAGCCAGCGCCGCATTCAGGCGAAAGCCGAGCCACCAGCCCGATCGCAAGGCCAGCGGAACCAGCGGCAAGATGAACAAAGCGTACCACGAAAACAAGTTCATGTTGATGAGTAGGTAAATACCGATTGGGATCATGCAGCGCAAAACCGCTGCCTGCCCGGTGCGTGCCGGGAACAACACGAATCCCAGGCTGACCAACGCCACCAACACATACATCGCCGGGTTGACGAAAGCCCAATAAGGCTGGCGGAGTGTCGCCGCCAGATTGATCAGGGTGCGGGGCAGTGGC
>JBBRMW010000294.1:0-6862 GCA_038230635.1 Aggregatilineales bacterium
CGGGAGCTGGTTATCCCCCAATGAAACCGATCGGGACATTTAGCGTAGCGCGCCCGGTGAGCGTATTCTGGAGACTGAGCAATGAGTCCTGAATCGGAAGAACAACGCAACAGCCGCATCCGCGACGACCAGTTGAGTAACCGCACGTTTCGGACGCTCAAGAAACCGAGTCCGAGCGTCGGCGCGAAGAATCAAGTGACGCCGAACCGGGCAAATAAATCGACGCCCGCGCCGACCTTGCGAACCGCGAAACCCTTTCCGTTTAGCCGTCGAAGCTGGATGCGGGCGGCGGCAGAGTCGGCGCTTGGGGCGGCGTCTGATTTGATACGATTAACCCATCCGGCGGTGGTGGGCTGCCACTCCCTATGTTCCAGTTTCCCGCCACGGGAATATCGCCGTTTGTGCTATAGGCAAAATTGATATTCGGGCTGCCGTTTTGCAGCACATTCTTGAGGAACATCTGTCCGGTCGATGCACGCAATAAGCCGATTCCATCGTGTCCCTGCCCTATCCAATCACCGGCGAACGGGCGATCAGTGTTCAGGCCAAACACCACCGCGAGATCAGCATACACCGTGCCCTGGCGCTTGTTCGACAGATAAAAAGTGGCCTTCGACGGTCGAAACACGCCCGGCGTATCGTAGCCCTGGCCGATCCAATCGCCTGCCAGCCCGAGGTCGCCGGGGCTACCGAGCACCATGACATAATCCGCAAAGCCTGTTGTCAGCGTGTTTCTCAAATAAATCAAACCGTTGGTGGGTCGGAACACGCCAGCGCCATCGTGAGTCGCCGTCGCGTTCCAACGCCCGGACAACGGTAGATCATTCGCGTTACCCAGTGTCAGGATGTGATTCGGGTTGCCACTTGTGTAGCTGTCGCGCAGATAAAAGTTGCCCGTCGCCTGATCGTAGACGCCCGGTGTATCGAACCCCTGGCCGATCCAATCGCCCACGACAGGATACGGTTTGCTGCCCGGATGAAATGATACAGTTACGTCCGCAGCACCGCTCGTGTTGCTACGACGCAGCAAAAATGATCCATTGCGGTACACGCCGATCGTGTCGGGCGGAATGGCCTGCGGAATCACCACTAAGGTGATCGACGAGGCGGGAAATGTCCCCGTGAAGCCGCCCGCACTGACGGCCACATCGGTACCCCGAACGATCGCATTCAGGTTCGCGGCACTGTATGTATAAACCTGTGCGCCCCCGCTGGCTGTGAAGTTGCTCAACGTGACGTTGCTGGTCAGGCTACCACCTGTTTTGTTGATGATCATCAAAGTCAGCGCATTTTTGCCCCGCAGTGCGCCATAGATCGCCAGTTGAGACTGGTCGGTGCTGGCGGCAGATACCCCGGTCGAACCGAACTGCGAACCGGCCCCATCATAGTTTCGATACATGCGGAAAGCATATGCGCCGGGGTCCGTAATGGCGGGCGGACCCCACAGTGTCGCCAGATCGACGCCTTCGCGCCCGAAGATACCGAGCACATCGGCTTGTGCCAATGCACCATTGATATGGTCGAGCGCGCCCCAGTTATATTCGCTGATGGCGATTTTCGTGTTGGGGTAGTCGGCGTTCACCCAATTGTGCATCATGGGGATCAATTGTACGGCTTGGCCGATCCAGCTTTCGTCAGTATAAGTGGGATCCCACAATGAGCGCGTCGATCGCAAACGCAGCGCTTGTGTATTGGCATCGCCGACCGGGCTGAGCGACACACCATTCGCCTCGGGATAGTAGTGCAGATCGAGGTAATCGAGGATGCGTTTGCCGTGTGCCATCTCGTATGCCTTCATCTGTTGCAGATACCACTCGACGAAGGGAATGTTGCCATGCGCCAGCCGATCGACCGGATTATTCCACCACGCGCCGCCCGCCGCCTCATCCAGCGCCGAATAAAAGTAACCCGTCCAACCCCATTCGGCGGGGCCGAGCACCTGCGCCGTCGGATCAGTTGCCTTGATCGCGCTCGCATAAGCTGCCGTGCGCGAGTTCATTTCATCATAACTGGTCGGCTGAGGATGGACATCGCGGTGGGTACTATTCCACAACATCGGCTCATTATCGAGGTCGTAGAACAGGACGCCACCCGCCGCCGCCTTGCCATAGCGCCCGATCAAGTGGCTGATCCAGCTTTGATCGAATGCTGGCGTGATGGCGATGCTGGTATCGGTCGGATCGTTGGTCGTGATCAGCGAACTGTCCGGGCGCACGCCGTTGCCACAATCGGGGTGCCAGGGATCGGTATTTTGCTGCGCCCCGTATTTGGCGACGCTGTAGCCGCATGTCAACGCACGAGTTTTGGGTGTCCAGCCGATCAGCGGCATGGTCATGATCGTTTGGCCGCCAAATGCCCTGTTTTGATCGATATATTGATCGGCGGCTGAGCCATTGGGCAGCGCGCCAGGGTTCGCATTGTCTTCGGGGATATTCTCAAAATACCAGTCGCTGGCGTGATTCGAGGTATCGTTTTGAAAATTGTAGCGCGTGACCGAGTTACCGCCCCAGCGTCGCACAGGTAATTTGATCGCGGCGGCCAGTGCCGGATCGGCAAAGTTCATACCATAGATGTATGGGCTGATGGGATGTCTTTTGCTTGCCCCGGCATCGACCGCCAGTGCCGGTCCGCCGCTGGCCGCCGCCCATCCAAGTTGTAATTGCGTCAACATGAGCAGGGCGCAGAAACTAAGTAAGGCGAGGCGCACGCCAGATCGAGCTAAAGCGGACATGGATCGACCTTTCGAATATTCAATAAAAGATGACAGCACAAAACGGGCGACCACGTGGGGTTCGCCCCTACAAGCCACGTTCTGGTAGGGCGAACCCGATGTGGTCGCCCGCTTCCCTACCACGCATAAATCAACCAGATTCCGCATCACTCACCATCATAAGGCTTTCAGGCGGCAATGATATAGTATTTTTTGCCTATCGGAATTAGCCTGTATGATAGAGGGCAGTTCAAAAAATCATATTCGGGGGAGGCAAGAGGTGGGTAATCGAATAACGCGCACCATTATTGGGGTGGCGATCGTCGTGCTGCTCGCGGCTTGTGGGGATTCGGGCGGCAAGCCCAGTGCAACGGTCACAGTCGGCCCGCGCCCGTCGCTCACCCCGATCGCGTGGCGCAGCGCGACGATGCCGATCCTCGCCACCAATGCCGAGCAGATCGCACCCATCGGCTCACTGTTGTCGCACACCGTCACCGTCAACCGCATCGTGTTCTCGCACGACAGCCGCGTGGTCATCTCACAAGACGGGAATGGCAAGGCGATCGTCTGGGATTTGACGACGGGCAAGAAGCGAATGCTGATCGCCAGCCCTGCCGCCCTGCTGGCCGCGTATTTCAGCGCCGATGACAGCCGAATCATCAGCGTCGGCTTCGACAATCAGATTCGCACCTTTGATGCCACGAATGGCACACAAACAAATATCTTCGGCACTGACAACACCGGCGTCACCGTGACCGATGCCTCCGCCGACGGGCAAGTGTTGGCGGTCGGCAGCAACGATGGAGTCATCGGCATTTGGCGGAGCGTGCCGCCGCTTCAACCAACGGTCAACATTCAAGCTGCGGCAGGACGCTTGATCCGCGCGTTGACCGTTTCGCCAGATGGCAAACTGGTCGCGTCGATCGCCAGTGATGATGTCGTAAGAGTGTGGGATGCACAGACGGGAGCAGCGAAAGCCAGCTTCAACAAGTTTAACGGCTCGCCTTTGAAGGCCACCTTTTCGCCCGATGGGAGCTTGCTGGCCGTCGCGGCGGGTATCGAGCTGCGTGTATTCAACATCAGCACGTCGTCCGAAAAATTTAAGGTGACGCAGCCTGATCTGGGCGCGCAATCTGGGATGGCCTTCTCACCCGATGGGCGGCTGATTGCAGCGGGAAGCAGCGGCGACGTGGTGTACGTGTGGGAGACTGCTAGCACCCAGTTGGTGGGCAAATTGGCCGGGCATGACGGGCATTTGACCAGGTTGGCGTGGTCGCCGGATGGTGGGCTGTTGTTTAGCTGTGGCCTCTCGACTAAGGCGGGTGCATACGTATGGGATGCACGCAGCTTCAAAGTGGGCGCGAACACGTTTCCGCGCGGATCATTGGGCAATCCCGGCGATTCGATCTATACCGGAGCATGGTCGCCTGACGGTCAACGCTTGATCGTCGCCGATTCGCGCGGATCGCTGATCGTGTGGGGCATCCCGGCGCATTCATGAGAGGGACACGGCAGGGCGCGTCCTCTTTCGACCAGATTTGACCAAGCGCTCCCAGGCGGCGAAAATGTGCTAAACTCGCCCGCATAGTGAGTCCACGATGGACGAGGGCGAAAAATCTTATGGCCGACGTTCTGTTTGGGCAGTCATACTACCTGCGCTTCGATCCGAAGTTATTCGCGGCGATGCAGCCATATCCGCCGCTCGGCACCTTATATGCGGCCAGTTTGCTGCGGTCGGCGGGTTACAATGTGGCGTTGTTCGATGCGATGCTCGCCGAATCCGAGGCGGAATGGGCGGCGGCACTCGATCGGGAAAAGCCGCGCTATGCCATTTTGTTCGAGGACAATTTTAACTACTTGAGCAAAATGTGCCTCGGACGGATGCGTCAGGCGGCCTTCAACATGGCGCGCATGGCGAACGAGCGGGGCGCGACCCTAATCATTTGTGGTGCGGACGCCACCGATCATAGCGATCAATATTTGAGGGCGGGCGCGCGCTATGTGGTGCGCGGCGAAGGCGATGCCACGCTCGTCGAATTAATGGACTCGTTGACTGGCAAGTCTGATCGACCCCTTGAGCAGATCAATGGCCTCGCTTACCTTCAAGACGGCGCGCTCACCCAGACCACCGCCCGTGCCATCATCCGCGAACTCGACACGCTGCCGTTTCCCGCCTGGGATTTGGTCGATGTCGAGAAATACCGCGCAATCTGGCTCAAAACGCACGGCTATTACAGCGTCAACATGGTGACGACGCGCGGCTGCCCCTATCACTGCAACTGGTGCGCGAAGCCGATCTGGGGACAGCGTTATAATGTGCGCAGCCCAGAGAACGTGGTCGATGAGATGCTGATGCTCAAGCGGGTCGCCAAGCCCGATCATCTGTGGTTCGCCGACGATATTTTTGGCCTCAAACCCGGCTGGATCGAGCGTTTTGCCGAGTTGACCGAAGCCAAAGGTGCTCATATTCCGTTCAAGAGTTTGAACCGCGTCGATCTGCTGCTACACGAAGGAACGGTGCCCGCGCTCAAAAAAGCCGGCGCGCACACAATCTGGGTGGGCGCGGAAAGCGGCTCTCAGAAGATTCTCGACGCGATGGACAAAGGCACGCAAGTATCCGATATTTACGATGCGGCCAAAACGCTGCACGCAGCAGACATTCGCGTCGGGTTCTTTTTGCAGTTCGGCTATCCGGGTGAGATGCGCGCCGACATCGAGCAGACGATCCAGATGGTGCGCGATTGTATGCCCGATGACATCGGCATCAGCGTCAGCTATCCGCTGCCCGGCACGAAGTTCTACGAGCGCGTAAAAAGCCAACTGAGCGATAAGCAGAATTGGGAAGATAGCGACGATCTCGCCATGCTCTACAACGGTCCATATGCCACCGCGTTTTATCGCCACCTGCATACGGTAATTCACAAGGAGTATCGGGCGCGGAAAACACTGCGACGCCTGGGCAAGCTCCGTCCCTGGCGTCTCGGCGATATGCGGCAGGTCGGCGCGATGGCCTATCACACGCTGACTCTGCCCGCCGCGCGTGCGCAACTCGATCGGTTGGCCGCCGTCCCGCACACCGCCACGATCCCGCTGGAGTCGGTGTGAAGATAATTGCGCGCTCACAAGAAGGTATCATGACGAAAGTCCCAACATTCGATATGTTCATGAATCCAGTCATCGAATCATTGAAAATTCTGGGTGGATCGGGGACTATTGAAGAGATAAACGCTCGCGTTGTGGAAATAATGAGATTAGGCAGCGAGCAGTTAGAAGTGCTGCATGATCCTGAAAGGGGCAGTCAAACAGAGGTTGAATATCGTTTAGCTTGGGCGCGAACCTACCTTAAGAAAGCTGATGTTCTGGAAAATTCCAGTCGTGGCGTTTGGGCATTGACTGCCAACGGTAATCAACTCGATCAAGTTGACCCAAAGGCTGTTAAACATTATGTGCAAGCTCGAGACAAAGCCAGCCGAAGCCAGATAGATGAAAACACCTCCTCTCCCATAAAAGACGAAGAAATAACTTGGCATGAGCAGGCCATGGCGTGCCTTCTGAATATGGAACCACCTGCGTTTGAACGTTTGATTCAAAGAATGTTACGCGAATCAGGTTTTATTCAGGTAGAAGTTACTGGACGTACAGGGGATGGCGGTATTGATGGTAAGGGGATCATGCGGCTGGGTGGGCTAATGAGTTTCCACGTTATTTTCCAATGCAAACGATACCGTGGGACTGTTGGTTCCAGCCAAATACGAGACTTTCGCGGGGCGATGGTCGGGCGTGCAGATAAAGGCTTATTTGTGACGACCGGAAACTATTCAAAAGATGCCATCCTGGAAGCGACGCGGGATGGAGCGCCCGCTATTGATCTGATGGACGGAGATCAATTGATAGAAAAACTGAAGGAATTGAGTTTGGGAATTAAAAGCCAAAAAATAGAAATCGAGCAGGTTACTGTCGATTCGAACTGGTTCACTACTCTCTGAACCATGTTGTATGATGTTATGTGAGCGATCCCTCTCCTTAAGGCCATTGCAGAGAAATAACTACACCTCAACATAAAGGAGCAATTCGTACAAACCATTTGCCCAGACCGGGCCGGCGTTGAAAACGAGACTCCAGGGCAGTCATGGCGTGCTGGGTGAGTTTGAC
>JBBRMW010000295.1:0-6804 GCA_038230635.1 Aggregatilineales bacterium
CTGAGCGTCTCATCGATCGCTTGGATGGTGGCGGGCGGCACATTGATTTGGTATCGTGTACGTCAAGAGAATTTGTACGAGCAGGTGCAAGTGCTCAAAGCGCGTATCCTGGCGAACGAGGAGGATTGAACGATGACTCAGCCGATTGCCCCAGATGTCTCGAATGTCTATATGGTGCTCGGGTATGCTGCCGTCGTATTGATCGGTGGCGGCTTGGTGGCGTTCGTGATGAATCGCACCCGTCGGCTGCGCCAGGAGTATCGAATGCTGATCACGCTCGAACGCGAAGAATCCGCCAACAGTATAAAAACCTGAGCGTGAAACCCAGCAAAATTCGTGCATTCACCTCATCCCCAACTCCTTCTCCGTAACTACAACGAGGGGGCGTTAAGCCACACAGTACCTCTCTCCGTGATTACGGAGAGGGGCTAGGGGTGAGGTCTTCAGCCATAGGAAACCATCAATGCAAGTGTCTCAAACCGTCTCGGTCGGCGACTCGACGGGCGAAACTGTCCCGCCGAGCAACCGTCTTCGGAACTTATTCCGCCCGTTGACCGTCCTCGTCATGGTTTCGATGCTAACCCTGATCCTGTTCGATCGACCGCTGATACGCGGTGACGGAATCGCCTATCTGGCTTGGATCGATACGCTCGTGCGCGATCACGGCATCAACTTCAACAATGAGTTCGATCGGCTGCGGGCCGTCAATACCTACCAGATTTCGTGGGACGCCACCACCCAAAAATGGGTCGATATTTTCCCGTTCGGCATCGCTTTTTTTCAAATACCCTTTTATTTGTTGGGACTTCTTACCAACCATGTCGCGGTTTTGAACCAGAACCCCGATTATTTTCTGCAAATGCAGGGTATCGAGCTTCCATACAGTCTGTGGATGATGTTCGGCGCAAACTTGATGGCGCTCGCTTCCATCATCCTGAGTTGGCATATTGGTCAGCGGTTTTGCGGAAAGTGGATGGCGGCGTTGATCACCTGGGCTTTTTTCCTGGGAACGCCTCTTTTCTACTATTCGACGATCTCACCGCTGAACTCGCACAATCCGGGCGCGTTCATGTGTGCTCTGTTCGTCTGGCTTTTGATGGAACGCACCCAGGCCTTTGGATTTGGTGCGACCAAAGCTCTCGAAAATCCCGATCAGGTTGCCAATCAGACTGATCGCATGGACGGGCTGAAATGGACGCTGTTGGGTATCAGCGCCGGATTGATGGCCTTAACACGCTGGCAACTTCTTCTGATCGCTGTGCCTGTTTGGGGGTTGCTGACATGGGAGCGGCGTTGGCGTGGGCTGGCAATTGCAACCGTGGCCGCCGCGCTCACGCTGCTGCCACTGCCCTTGATCTGGCAAAACTTGTTCGGCAGTCCGTTTCTCGTGCCCTATCAAGGGGCAACGGGGCAAGCCTTTCTGTTCTTAAATAATCACTTTTTGGATGTGCTCGTCATTCTGCTGCATTTTTCGCCGATCTTGTTGATCAGCGTCGCGGGAGTCCCCTTTTTGTGGCGCATCGATCGCAAATGGGCGATCGTGGCAATCGCCATGATTATTCTGGAATTGCTTATCAATGGTGCGGTGCGCGATTGGTGGGCGGGTGACTCGTTCGGAATGCGTCGCATGAGCGAACTCTACGTGATCTATGTCATGTTGGCGTGTGTCGCTCTGGGTGATCCAGTACGGCGGCTCGGCCTCTCGCTGGGAGCACGCACCGCGCAAATATGGAAAACATCCCGAATCTTTCTGAGTGGGGCGCTTGGCGTACTGATCGTCTACTCTTTCCTGTTTATTTTTTCATTTTTGAGCTTCACCTGGACGAATCCCGACGGCGTGTTCATCGCCGAACCTGAAACCATGATCAGTTTTTTCATGCACCAGGATACCCGCTGGGATGTGATCAATACCATCTTCCACACGCACGTCGGCCCGCTTGCTTGGCCGCAGCCAGGGCCGTGAGTGATCCATGAATCTGAACGATTATCAGTGGTCACATAATCCACGCGGACTGCACAATGCGGCGGCCACCAATTCGATGGACATCGACGCACTCATCGCCATGAAAATGGGGTGGGCAAAGTTGGTGGTTTTCACAACGCTCGACATCAAAGATATTCCTCGGCTGCTCGCCAACAATATCACGCCGATTGTCCGTGTGTATGTCCCACACTTCGGGGCGATGCCACCCAGTGCAGAGGTTCTGAATCTCTACAAGGGTTACTTCGATGCCGGGGTACGCTGGTTTGAGCTGTATAACGAGCCAAATCTGCCCGACGAATGGCCTCCCGATACGCCACCAAACTATCACAATATTCCACAGACGATCGCACCGCTGATGCAAAATTGGATGACCTGGGCGGAAACGATCCTGGCCTGGGGCGGCTATCCAGCTTTCCCGGCGTTGACCGAAGCCGCGACCGCCGATGCCAGCGCACCGTTATGGCTCGATGCCACGCTCGCGTATTTGCGCGATAATGCGCTCGATCGCTTTCGGAACATCGCGGGGAATGGCATGTGGGTTGCCACGCACGCCGGGGTGCTCAATCACTTTTATCAAGAAGTGCCGGGACACCCGAATCAACCCCGTCCGATCGACCAGCAGAACGGCATGGACGGCGGCTGGCATTTCGAGTATCCCTCTGATCCGGTTTCGCAGGCGCTCGATCCGGGGCGCACCGTGTTCGGGGGCACGCCGCATACGCCATACGGCGATCCGAACGGTCTGATTGCGATGGGGACAGCCTTCATGACCCGCTTTCAAAGCTGGTTTGGCGGAGGCACGGTACCTGTGGTGAGCACGGAAGGGGGAATCATGCCCGTTCCCAGCACAGGCGATCAACAACCCGATGGGCGTTTTCAGCCGTATAGCCGCGCCAGCCACGCCGAAGCGACCGTCGCCATGTTCAACTGGATCAGCACTGTCGCGCCAGCCTGGATGTTCGGCCTATGTATGTGGAAAGAAGACGATTATCTACATGGTCCCGGCGGCGCGCTCCCCGCAGTGGATCGGCTGGCGCATACGAACCCTGTCATTAAATCAGTCGCGGCATTGCCCACGCTTGGCGCGCGTCCGAGTGGTACTCCGGTAATTCCTACACCCGCACATGGCCCCGGCCCCGTGCATGGCGTACCTGATCTGCATGTAGTCGTGCTCTCGGCGGATTTCAACCCGGATTGGTTTTTCGACGCAGCGCATAATTATTGGGATCGTTTTCAGCCAACACTGTTGACTACCTTCGATTTGTTTGCCCTGTTGCCCAATACAAAAAGTCTGGCGATCACGCTCTTGAGCACGCCGACTCAAGCCGCGCCATTGAGTCAGTTGCTCAAAAATCTCGCGCCGAATATCTTCCTCGATGTGATCAGCGTAGATTCGCCCGAAGCCCTGACACAACTATTGCGCGGACGGATCGATCTGGGGCGGCGCTTCGGTTGAAATGTGCTCGCCGTTCGATTCCCTCTCGCCATAGTTACGGAGAGGGGGTCGGGGGTGAGGTTCTTTGCAAACTGGCCGGACGATTGGCGGTCATCCAGCTAACCGCGAAATCGATCAATGGCCGCTGACGCATGAACCGCGTTGTAGCACCTGCCACCATACCGATCGTCACGGCATTTGTGGCCGCCTCGTAAGCTGCGCCAAGCGCCGGAAAATCGTCGGAATTGATCGAGTCGGCACGATAGCTGACCCACTGTCGCTCACCGTCGATCAACATGACGGAGCGGCTCATATCGGGTTTTTTATCCGGCCAATCGGCCAGGATTTCCGCCATGTGCAGCGAGGTATTATTGCCGTGCCCGACACCCAACAACATCACAAAACCATCCCGATCGTAAACCTTGCCGATCGGCGAATCCGGTCCGATGTCGTTGTTGAGCGGGTGATCGGCCATGATGACTGCTGCCTCACGCCCCCAAGCGGCCATCGAAAAGGCTGGATGACTGCTACGAATCACGCCCGGATAGCGACGGAAGGTCTCCGCGATGATCCCCATGCGGCGCGTCGGCGTAATATCAGGGCGATAAAGCGGCATCTCCACGCGGATCGTGTCCCACCACGCTTCGGGCACAGGCGGCGCGCGCCATCCCGCCGGATCGGTATTATCCGAGGAGTGTGTGGGCATAACAAGCGTGCCGTCGGGCGTCAAAACCGCCATCAACGCATCGATCACCGTCGGCGCGCTGCCCACAATCCAGCCGTTCAGCGCCTTCATCGACGCATGGACGATCACAACTTGTCCCGCGCGCAGCCCGATCTGCTCGAAATCGGCGATCAGGCTGCTCCGCGTAATCAGCCGCTCCTGGTTCTCAAGTGGATTGGTCACGATTTGGTTGGAATGATGAGCCGCTGGCCGATGCTCAACCGATCGGAGGTCAGGCCGTTGGCGTCCATGATCTGTTTGACGGTAACACCGAATTTGTGGGCGATCACGCCCAGATTGTCACCGGAAGCGACTAGATATACCGTTCCCCCGCTCACAGGGGTCGGCGTGCTCAGCACCGCGCCGTCACTCGTCGGAGGGATCGCGGTCGGCGCGGCAGGTACATTGCTTTGTGCCGCACAGGCCGCCGTCGGAATCTTGAGCACATCGCCGGGCTTCACTTGATCGGGATGCGAGGCGAACTGCGGGTTAGCAGCGAGCAGCGCCTCATAAGTGATGTTGTATTGGCGCGCGATGGCGTAGAGATGCTCGCCCGGTGCGACAGTATGCGTGCATGGCCCTTCGGTGGCAAAGGCAGTGGGTGTATTGGGCAGCGCATTTGTCGGTGTGGGAGCGAGGGCGGTACTGGTGAGCGCATCGGGGGCAACCGTTGTGAAGATCGGCTGCGCCGAAATGGTCGCCGCAAGGATCGCCTGGTCGAGCGTCGGGCTGGCAAGCGCCGTCCCGTTTTCGGTGGGCGTCAAAAAGCCTTCAGTCGAGATTGGCGTGATGAACGGCGTATCCGTGATGGCGCTGGTGGGCGGGGCGATGGTCGGGATCGGCGAGGCCGTCAGTTCGGCAAGAGTCGGTTGGATGGCGACACCCGCCGATTGAAAGCAGCCCGTAAGGCCGATCGCAAGGGCGCACAATATTGCATAACGAGCGAGAAAGCGCACGGTGCGCATAAGACGACTCCTTGAGCCATAGACTAGCATTCAGGATAGCCCACCCGCGCCGATCGCGCAATGCGTTGCGCATGATTATAATAGGCGGGGTAACTGGAAAATTCGGGCGGCAATTGGGGGCACTGAGCGATGCGGCGATTCAAGACTTTTCATAACTGGCTTATCCTGGCGCTGGGAGTGGTGATCGCGGCCAGTGTGCTGCCCCTGAATCTGTCAGGCGGCATCGGGCGCATTGCGGCTTATGATGGCGGCTCGAACGAGGTTACCAGCGGGGTTTGGCCGCGCGCCCTCGCCTCCGATGGCACGAACCTGTGGATCGCCAATGGATTTGATGACACGGTGCAGCGTTACAGCGAAGACACGCCGCCCAAAAAAGTCGGCGAGCCGATCAAGGTGGGTGCGATGCCTTCCGCGATGGCCTGGGACAGTGTGCAGCAAAAGATGTGGGTGGCTGGCTATAATGATCTGAGTCTCACTGTCATCGATCAAAACGGCAAAGCGACCCCCGCTTTCGCTTCGTTGATCGGCAAACCGGTGGCAATGGTGTTTGCCGGGACATTTTTGTGGGTGGTCGTGCAGGCCAAAACTGGCAAGGTGATCAAGATCAATACTGCCGCCTTAAAACAAGAAAAGTCAGTCGATGTCGGAAATTTGCCAACCGCGATCGCCGCCTCGACTGATGGAAAACGCTTATGGGTGACGAATGGCGACGACGACACCGTGACGCCGATCGACATCACCAAAGACGGCGGTTCGGCGCTCGATCTTTTCAAAGACTCGATTCCAGCTTTTCCGATCGATATTACGTTCGATGGCGCGTTCCTGTGGATCGGCAATTACGAGGGGAAAATCGTCAAAGTGGACGCGCTCAGCGGGGCAGCCACCGATACCAAGCTCGACCTGCCAGGGCGTCCAGTCGGCGTGTTTTATCTGAACGGCCATGTGTGGATCGCCAACGCGCATGAGCAGAGCATCACCGATGTGGACAGTCAGGGCGCGGGACTCAATGGACTGGAGGCGCGCAAATCGATGACCAACCACGATACGTCCTATGCGGGTACGGTGCTGGCAACCGCCAAATTTGTGTATATGGCGGATTGGCTCAACGACCGCGTGATTCGGCTGGCGGCACCCGCTATCATCGCCGTTCGCCCGACCACGCTGCCGACCCTTACGCCGATTCCGCCGACGGCCACGGCGACGCCTCCGCCCTGCAATGGCAATCCGAAGTTCCCGCCACAGTTCAAACCGGGTGATACGGGACAAGTTGTCACAGATGCGGATAAGCGCGCCGTCATTGTCCACAAAGATTCGCCGAGCGACGATCCCAAAACAAAAATCGGAGCACTGCTGCCGGGGCAAAAGTTCAAAGTGATCGAGGGTCCATTCGTGAATGCCAACCCGGATCCAAAAGCGGTGAAAGTATGTTTCTACAAAGTTCAAGGACTCGATGATGCCAGCGCGTTGGCTGGCTATATCACCGAGGGTGGCTATCCCGACAGCCAGCCAAAGGAAGCCCACTACTTCATCGCGCCCGTGAAATAGCAGACGCGATACGCAACGAAACGGGCGACCACGCCGGGATCATAGGCGTGAAGCTAAGGAATTTGGCGTCAATATGTGTCCATTTGCCCCACCCCCAGCCCCTCTCCACAACGTGGGGAGGGGAGTCAGAGTCGGGTTCCCGTCCGATTCC
>JBBRMW010000296.1:0-6786 GCA_038230635.1 Aggregatilineales bacterium
CGCCTCAGACGCCGCCTGCCGTTACTTTACCAATAACCGTACCCGCCTGCGCTATCCCAAATTCCGCGCGCTCGGTTTACAAATAGGTTCGGGGGTCATGGAAAGCACCTGCAAACAACTCGGCTTACAACGCCTCAAACTTTCGGGCGCGCGTTGGAGCAAAGATGGCGCCCGCAAGATCGCTAAAGCCCGAGCTGCCTACTTATGCGACAAGGTTAACTTCGCGCCTTTCGCTTTGCCACAAGTTGCCTGACAACCTTTGCGCGCACCCGAACGTCCAACCGACTCGTTCCTGGCGCAACATTGTGCTACAATGCCCATGACGATTCGCGCCGACAAAGGCCGCTGCAAGCGTTGTTTTGGATCATTGCGATCATTTGAACTACAAAAAGAATGAGCCTTATCGTTTGCTGGTCGGAGAATGAAAATGACTGCTGCCACAAGCATCCCTGAAATTGGTACTGCCGCACGCACCGCGAACCAAGCAGAGGTCGTAAGTCAAGCCCGCAACGGCCTGATGCGCGCCTTTGGAGTCGGCATTAGTGTGCTCGGTCTGGCGGCAGGTATCGCGGGCATGGTGTACCTGCTGATCCTGGGCTTGGCTTGGTACAACACACCATTTTTAGGTGTGCTGACTTCGCCTGCCTTGACCATCAATGAGATCACCCCGCTCGGCAGCGAAAGTTGGAATGGGCTGCAAGTGGGACTGCACGCTGGCGACCGAATCACCGCAATCACGTCAGATTCTGGGGCGAACACGACTTTTGAGGCGGGGGATCCGACAGCGGCGGCCAAACTGTTCGACGTGCTCGGCAGTCTGCATCGCGGTCAGATCATTGATGTGACGGTTGAACGACCGCTGCGCAAAGTCTTTCAACGTGAATGTTCCGGCTACTCTGCCGATGGCGCGATATGCGATTATTCGGTCACGCTCGGTCAATTTCCGCTGGCCGATTTTTTTGGTCAATTCGGTGTCGGTTGGCTGGTCGGCCTGATCCTCATGATCATGGGCGTCGGCGTCTTTGTGACCCGTTCGCACCTGACGACGGCACGCGGCGTCGTATTTTTGTGTGCGGCAGGCGCGATTCTGGCTGCCGGGCACTTCGATCTGATCGCGGCGCATCAGGCGACGCTGGTTTGGACATTGGCCGCCTCCATCTTGGCTGCCAGCCTATTTTCCATCGCATTTTTGTTCCCCTACGAAAGCAGCATCCTTTATCGACTGCCCTGGCTGCGCGCCATCCCCTCGATCGCGGCATTAGCCGTCTTTGGCATCTGCTATCTGCTGTTCCAGCAACCGGAGACGCGCGCGGCCTCCCTGCCCGAATATGCGGCGGGTGGTTTCGCGGGGCTGGCGGTACTTTTGTTACTGGGCACCATGATCGGGCGGCGTTCCCGTTCTCCCTCGTCGCTGGCGCGCGAACAAGCCGGGATCGTCGTGCTCGGCGTCATGATCGCTGCCACCCCACTGGTACTGTGGATGGTCTCGTTTGTCCTCGGCAAACTGGTCGGTTTTTACAGCCTATCGTTTCCGTCATTTTATACGCTCCCGACGCTGATTCTCGTCCCGCTCAGCATCAGCTATGGCCTGTTGCAGCGACGCTGGCAGGATAGTGATCGGATCATCAGTCAAAGCGTGATTTATATCGTGCTGGGCGTTGGCTTGGTGCTGAGCTACAGTTTCGTGACACTGGCGCTCTATTTGCTGACGCAGGGCATCGTCAAGTGGGATAGCCCGCTGCTGGTGGCGATCACAATCTTTATTATCGCACTGGTCTTTTCACCCACCCGCGCTCGCCTCGAAAGCCTCGTCGATCGGACCTTTCTCAAGCAGCGCGCTGAATATGAAACGCGCGTCGAAGGTTTCGCCCGCCAATTGAGCCTGCTCGTCGAGGTTGGCGCAATTACCAAAGCTTTGCGCGATCAAATGGACGATACGCTCAAGCCACAGTATATGTTCATTTTCCTGCGCAACTCGGTCACCGGCGATTATGAAGCCGTCGCCGATGTGGTCACGGGCAAACCCGAGACGGATATTCACTTCGCGCCGGGTAGTGTTTTGCTCAATTATTTGAGCACCAATGATACCACCCTGACCATGCGCGCCGATCAACCCATGCCACCCGAACTCGGCGCGGAACGCTCGCGGTTGGCCGTGCTCAACACGCCCGTCATCGCCCGCCTGTACAGTGCCGATCGCTTGAACGGGTTTGTGGCGCTCGGCCCCCGCCGTGATCGTGTTTTTTATGGCTATGAAGACCTGCACTTCATTGAAAATTTGACCAATCAGGCCGCCCTTGCGTATGAGCGTGCCCAGGTCATTGTCGAGGCGCAACGCAACGAACGCGAACTGAAAGTGCTCAGCCAAGTCAGCGCAGCACTCAACATCACCATGGATTTCGACACGCTGCTCGAATTCATCTATGCCCAGGCCGATAAGGTGATCCGCGCCGCCAACTTCTACATCGTCTTGCGCGCCACCAGTGGCGACGATCTGTCATTCGCTTTTTACCAGGAAGATGACGAGCGTGTCACTGAAAATGAGGGCGTGCGATTCCCGATGGGACGCGATCTGATCAGCGAAGTGGTGCGCACCCAGCGTGCCTTCAAAACGGACCATTACAGCGAGGAAGCGATCCGCCGCAATACGCCGCCGGGACTCCTCAACCCGGAGTTGCAAGCCTGGATGGGTGTTCCGCTCAACGCAGGCACGGGCGTCGCACTCGGCATGGTTGCCCTGAGTACCGATGATACGAGCGTCACCTACACCGACGATCAGATGCGCATCTTCTCGAACATCGCCGATGTGGCTGCCGCCGCCCTCGAAAAGGCCCGTTTGTTCCGCGAGACCGAAGAACGCGCGCAGCAGTTGAGCATCCTGAACGGTATCAGCAACCAACTGGCCTCGCAGTTCGAGAACGTCGATGCGCTGCTGAACACCATCACGCAGAGCGCACTCGCCATGTTGCGCGCCGAAGCTGGATCGCTCCTGCTGCGTGATGAGCAGCGCGGCGATCTGGTGTTCACGCTGGCGATCGGCGGTGGCGGCACAAACCTCGTCGGCACGCGCATCCCACCCGGCAGCGGTATCGCGGGCAAAGTTGTCGAGACGGGGCAACCGGTCGTCGTCAATGACACTTCCCGCGACTCCAACTGGTTCGGCGAGGTCAAAGACGCGGCGAAAGATCACAATGCGCCTGCGCCGACGACCTTCCATACCAGTTCAATCCTTGCTGTGCCACTGATCGCGCGGGGTGGCGTGATCGGCGTGCTGGAGCTGATCAACAAGCGCGATGGTTCGCGCTTTGTCGAGAACGATGTCAACCTGCTCACGACCTTTGGCAGTCAGGCCGCTATCGCCATCGAAAACGCGCGCCTGTTCCAGATGACAGACCAGCAGCTTGCTGAGCGCGTCCAACAACTCGACAACATGCAGCGTATCGACCAGGAATTGAATCGCACGCTCAACCTGCACGCCGTAATCGACCTGACGCTTGATAACGCCGTGGGCGAATCGCACGCGGACGCCGGGGCATTGGCGCTCGTCCGCACCGATCCGCTGGGCTTCGAGGTGGTCGGCAGTCGCGGCTATCCGCTCGGCATGTTCACGCCCGGCGAAATCTACCCGATCGATATGGGCGTGATCGGGCGCGTCTACCGCACCGGGAGCGCCTCGTTGGTCAATGAACTGTCCGACGATCCGGATTACATCGAAACGCTGCCCGGTGCAGTCGGTCAATTGGCCGTGCCCATGACCAGTGCTGACAAGGGCGTCACGGCGGTACTGCTGCTCGAAACGCTGAATCAGGGCACGTTCAATATTATGAACCTCGGTTTCATCACCGCGTTGGCCGATCACGCCAACACCGCTATCACCAACTCGCAGTTGTTCGCACAGCTTCAGCAGGCCAACGCCGCCCGTACTGATTTTGTGGCATTCGTGGCCCACGAACTAAAAAACCCGATGACCTCGATCAAAGGCTATTCAGAGGTTATGCTCGGCGGTATGACGGGCACGCTCACCACTCAGCAGCGCGACATCGTGGCCGTCGTTCAGCGCAATGTCGTGCGTATGCAGCAGATCGTGGAAGACTTGCGCGATCTGACGGCACTTGAAACGGGTAAACTGACCGTCAAACTGTCGCCGACCAACTTCAACAATGTGATCGTCGAGACACTCCGCCCCCAGCAGCGCGCGATCGATGAAAAGCAGCAAGATTTGGTCGTTAATGTGCCGGAAAACCTACCACTGGTGATGGGCGACGCCAACCGCTTGATCCAGGTGCTCACCAACTTCGTGAGCAACGCCAACAAGTACACGCCGCCCGGTGGCACGCTGACGATCGCGGCGGAGGCCGTCGCCAACCAGTGGGAAGGCGATGCGGGACAGGGGCTGGTCATCCACTGTCAGGTCATCGATACCGGGATCGGCATGGACGACGAAGACCTCAAAAAGCTCTCGACGCCCTATTTCCGCAGCAAGAACGAACTTGCGCAGCAGCAGTCGGGTACAGGTCTGGGCATGACAATCACCTACGCGCTGATCGAAGCACATGGCGGTACGGTCTGGGTGGAGAGCGAAATCAACGTCGGTACGAGCTTCCACTTCACCGTGCCGCTCGCGCCGGAGACGGTCAAAGCGCGCTGAACCTCACCTTTCAGGGGACGGGCAACCACGCCGGGTTCGCCCCTACCAAAACCCGTTGGCGTTAGGGGCGGCCCAATGTGGCCGCCCGTTATTTTTGGGGTGAGGTTCTTCCGTCTATTTCCCGAAAATGTGCGTGACCACCGTGCCGCCCAAGCCGCCGATATTCACGCTCATGCCGATCGCCGCGCCCGTTACTTGATTAGCGCCCGCCGCCTCACGCAGTTGCAGCGCAATCTCGACCGCTTGATAGATGCCCGTCGCCCCGAACGGATTGCCCCGACTTTTCAACCCACCGAAGGTACACAACGGCAGTGTGCCTCCCAGTCCAATCTGATTTTCGGCGGCCAATCGCCAGCCTGCGCCGCGCTCCGCAAAGCCGCTCGCCTCCAACGTCAGCGTACTCAAAATCGTTGAGGTGTCGTGCAATTCCAACAGATTGATGTCGCGCGGACCGACTCCCGCCTCGGCGAACGCGCGGCTGACCGCCAGATTCACGGCGGCCAAATAGAGCGGATCAGGCCGATCGTGGACGGACAGCGTATCTGTCGCGGCGGCGCTGGCGAGTATCTGAATCGGCTGCGCCACCTGATCGGCGGCGCGCTCGCTCGCCATCAGGATCACCGCCGCTGCGCCATCGGCTTCGGGCGCGGCATCGAATAAGTTGATCGGATCGGCCACGACGGGCGCGCTTGCGAACCGATCGGCGCGGATCGCGTTGCGATACATCGCGTTCGGATTTTTGCCGCCGTTGGCGTGCGCATTCACGCTAAAATTGGCAAAATCAGCCAGCTTGACGCCGTACTCGTGCATGTAGCGCCGCATCAGCAGCGCAGCCAGTGCGATCGGCGTGGCACCTTGAGCGGCTTCATACTCCGAATCGGAAAAAGACTGAATAGCGGCGGTGCGACGGTTGCCCACCACGTCGGTCACTTTTTCCGCGCCGAGCACCAGCACTGATCGCACCAGCCCACTGGCGATCATCAGGCAGCCCTGTCGCAATGCGACGCCGCCCGACGCATCCGCCGCCTCAACGCGGAACGCTTCGACGCCGCGCAGCCCCGAAAAATCAGCCAGTAGCGCGCCCAAATGCTCCTGATTGCTCAGCGATCCGGCCAACGCATTGCCCACCACAATCGCATCAACCGATGCGAGACCCGCATCTGCCAATGCCGCTTGCGCCGCTTGAAACGCTAGTTGACGCAACGAGATTTCCCAATGTTCACCCACCGCCGTCTGTCCGATGCCGACGATCGCCGCGTTGAGCTTTCGGGCATTTTCACTATTCACCATGACTTCAATTCCTTTTCCCAGGTTTGTTGAATGCACACTATGCAGCACTGAATTTTAGCGCGCCGCACCGGACTATGCGTGCTCTCAAGTCTCCTGAGCATCAAATTGAGAGGTTATTGCGATGATTTTGAAAGCCTCAGCTAGGGCGATTGCATCTAAATTCGTCGAAACAGACGGACGCGGCCTGCCGCGTCCCTACAGGAATGGCGGTTTTCGTAGGGACGAGGCCTGCCTCGTCCGCTCCCTATCGCTAAATTTAGATGCAATCGCCCTGAAGCCTCAGACGCACGCCCTTGCAATCTCGAGCGGGGAAGTCAATAATCTGCGTAATGAAAGCCCTCTTCCGCGCCGTGATGCTGCTGGGTTGGGGCGTGCTAAATAAGGAGCGTCGATGCGACTTGCGGTATTGTCGGATATTCACGGGAACTTGCTGGCGCTCGAAGCGGTGCTGGCCGATTTGAAGGCCGCCGACGGTGCGGATCGTACCTGGATTTTGGGCGATCTGGCGATGGCGGGTCCGCGCCCCGCCGAGTGCGTCAAGATCGTGCGCGATCTGGTCGCCGAATCGCCTAAAACCGTCGAAGTGATCGGCGGCAACACCGATCGGCGGCTGGTAACGGGCGCGCTGGCGGGTCGCAAAAACGAAAAACCAGAAGATTGGGCGGGCTTCCCGAATCGGATGCGCTGGTTGGCGGAGCGGGTAATCTGGACGGCGGAAAAGCTGTCGTGGGAAGATGCCGAATTTCTCCAGAAGATCGTGCGACGCGAACTTGAACTTGAGATTCCTGGCTATGGCTGGGCGATCGGCTATCATGGCGGGCCGGGTGACGACGAATTCATCCTGGATC
>JBBRMW010000297.1:0-6783 GCA_038230635.1 Aggregatilineales bacterium
CGGTGACTTCGCGCGTTTTGCGAAGCTGGCCGCCACCGCGACAAGTTTTGCAGGGCGTCTCGATAATTTCGCCCTTGCCAGCACAGCGCGGGCAGGTGCTCGATGTAACCATGCTGCCCAAAAACGTCTGGCGCACCTGGCGCACTTCACCCGCGCCGCCGCACTCTGGGCAGCGCTTGAGGGAGGTGCCTGGCTCCGCGCCGTTGCCGTTACAGTGATCGCAGGTTTCCATGCGCGTGAGTTCGATCGTTTTCTGGACGCCGAAGATCGATTCCTCGAAGCTGATGGTCAAATCGTAGCGCAGATCGCGGCCTGGGCGTGCCTGTCGGCGACCGCTGCGACCTTGCGCCGCGCCGAAGCCGCCGAAGAACTGCTCGAAAATATCGTTGATGTCACCGTTGAAGCCGCCCGTGGCACCGCCTGCCGCGCCCTGGTTGACGCCCGCCAAGCCATACCGATCGTAGCGCGCGCGTTTATCGTCGTCGCTGAGGATTTCGTAGGCGGCATTGATCTCTTTGAAGTTTTCGGTGGCAGCAGGGTCTTTGTTCACGTCAGGATGAAACTGGCGCGCCAACTTGCGATACGCCTTCTTGATCTCGTCCGCGGTCGCCGATCGCGCAACTCCCAGCATCTCGTATAAATCTTTGGGCATCGTTGAATCCGTCACTTCTGTTCCCCAATCACATCCCGGCAATTGTACAAGATCGCCGCCGAACCCGGCATTACAAAATCGTCCATGTACGCCTGAAACGAACCTGATCAGGGATTGTAGCGGGGCGAGATATGATTGACATTAGAAATTGGGATTTACCCTCGCTACTGCGCGTCACCTGACCGATCTGAGCAGCGTCCTTTTTGGGAACAAGATCGGTTGTACTTCTTTTACTGTAGCTGGGTGTTCCGCAACGACTCTCTAACGCATCCCGTACCAAAATCCTATGTGGGTGCGCGAAATGGGTTGGCACGCGCAGAACATTGTCTGTACAATAGCGATTCATAATTCGGAGGTTCAAAAAAGCAGATGGGACGTACCACCAAACCTGGAACACCCTCGGATCGCGGCATTCCGCCATCCGGTTCGGAAAATGACCGAAAAATCGATCTGTCTGATTTTATTCCTGGCGAGAATTTTGCGCAGATCAAAGTTGTGGGCGTCGGCGGCGGTGGCGGCAATGCTGTCAACCGCATGATCGAGGCGGGCTTGGGCGGCGTTGAATTTGTGGCCGTCAACACCGATGCCCAGTCGCTCATTTTGCAAAAAGCGCGGACGCGGGTGCGTATCGGCGATAAGCTGACGCGCGGACTCGGCGCGGGTGGCAACCCGGAGATCGGCAAGAAGGCCGCCGAAGAATCCGCCGACGAACTCTATGAAGTGTTACGCGGCGCGGATATGGTGTTCATCACCGGCGGCATGGGCGGCGGCACGGGCACAGGCGCTGCGCCGATCGTCGCGCAGGTCGCCAAAGAACTCGGCGCGCTGACGATCGGCGTGGTGACGCGACCGTTTACATTCGAGGGTGCGCGTCGCAATCAGTCGGCGGAACTGGGCATCGAAGAACTCAAGAGCAAGGTCGATACGCTGATCGTGATTCCGAACGATCGTTTGCTGCAAATTGTGGATAAGCGCGCCACGCTCAACGATGCTTTCCGCATGGCCGACGATGTGCTGCGGCAAGGTATCCAGGGGATTTCCGAGTTGATCACCGTTCCCGGTTTGATCAATCTGGACTTCGCCGATGTCCGCACCATCATGAGCGAAGGCGGTGCAGCCTTGATGGCCGTTGGCACCGCGACAGGCGAAGATCGCGCACGCAAAGCCGCCGAAGCCGCCATCAGCAGCAGCCTGCTCGATGTGACCATCGACGGCGCACGCGGCATCTTGTTCAATGTGACGGGTGGCCCCGATATGAGCTTATTCGAGGTCAACGAGGCGGCGGCCATCATCAAGGAAACGGCGCACCCCGATGTCAACCTGATCTTCGGCGCGGTGATCGACGAAAATATGCGCGAGCAAATTCGTATCACCGTGATTGCGACGGGTTTCGAGCGGACGCCGGGCATGATGTCACGGCCCATTCAGGTCACCAAGCCATCCATGCGTCCGACGGTCAGCCAGCCGATGCCACGTCAGCCGATCCAGCAAGCGTCCCAAATGCCGATGGAGCAGCCGCGTCAATCGATGCCTGCCCAACAGCAGCCGATGCAGCAGCCACCACAGCAAGCGCCTGTGCCGCGCCAACCGCCACCGGCGCCGCCCGCTCAACCCGCGAATCCGCGCAGCACGGGCACAGATAATCCGTATAACAGCGACGATCTCGATATTCCGACCTTTTTGCGCAAACGCTGAGTGTTTCGAGTCGTTTACCAGCAAACCGGGGTATGGCTCACGATCGGCTGCCTGTTGGCACTGATCGTGACAGCCTGTACCCCGGTTTCCGATCCGATCCCGACGCTCGTGCCAACGTTCTTGCCGCCGCCCAGCCCCACCCATTCGCTGGCGACCAGCACCTTGATTCCGACCGCGATTGCGAGTCCCCTTCCCATCCACACAGCCACCCCTGCGCTGACCGCCGCGCCGCCGCAGGCCGTGATCGCGGGCCAAACGCTCACCCTGACATTGACCGTCACACAGCTCAACGCGGCCTTGGCGGAACGCTACGCGGCGCATCCGCTCGCCGATTATGGGGGCGCGCCCGTTGCGACATTCGCTGGCGGGACGATCAGACTCACCCTGCGGATCGCGCCGTCGCCGGAGGCGATCTCGCTAACGCTGGCTGTGTCGGTGCTGAATACGACGGCTGGCGCGGTACTCGATGTGCGCGCGGTCGGCCTTTCCGCGTTGAAGAGCGTCACGACACAGCAAGTGAAACGCGGTCATGCTTTGCTGAGCGCGACCCTGGATGATCTGCTGCGGATCGCGGCGCGCACGACGAACTTTATTTATACCTACGTCGCCGTGAATGCTGACTCGCTGACGCTGACGGTAAACACGGGCGAACCCGGCGTGGTCGCCCCTACCGAATCGCTTGGATAGGAGCGAACCCCCTGTGGTCGCCCGTTTGTTACACGATCTCGCCCTTCACTTTGCGTATAATTGCTAGTGGGCGCAGAAAACGCAGAGGGAAATGATCATGAGCAAACAAACCACGCGCGAACCAAGCGATCAGCCGAGGACGCCGCCAGCGGCACGTCCCGTGAATCCATTGGTGAGATTATTTGCAAACCGCATTTTTGGGCTGCTGGCACTGGCGGTCGGGATCGTTGCGATTATTGGCTCGTGTACCATATTCGCCCCGAATGTTTTCTCACAAATGGTGCAGGCGGCGCAGAGCGCGGGACTGAAAGTGTATACAGTCGTGCTGGGCGCGACGGGCAACGCCGCGCTCAAAGTCACGACTTATGAGTCGGATGTGACCGTTTCGACAACGGTCAGCCGCGATATGGGCATATTGAGCCTGCTCTATGGCGAAAGCGCGCAGATCACGGGCACAGTACGGGTCGCGTTGGGTGCCGACCTGAAGAATGGGCAATTTGGTATCCTGAGCTGCGACATCGATACCAATCACATCGTCAGCACCGAAAACCGCGCGATTTTGGCGGGCACGGCATTCGATCAACAGAAGATCAAACAAGAGGCATACAGTGCCTTCGAGAAGCAGGCCGCCCAACAAGCAATCGCCGATTATTGGCCGGAGGCGCGCAAGCGGCTGCAAGGACAGTTCACCAGTTGGGCGCTCGGCGTGATTGTTCCCGACAAGCCGACGCTCGCAGAATGTCCCGTCAACGTGGCGCTGCAACCGACGGCGACGCCGACGCCGTAATTTTGAAATTGAATAGGTCGGTTCATTCGCCCAATCGTCTGATCCGCCCCGATCTGTGAAATATGTGGCAAAGTCTGGACGAGTTGGGTAACTTTGGCCGCTCAAAGTGTTTATCATATTGAGTCCCAACAATGAATCGTGCATTCGAAGCGGGCTGTTTGCTTCGGGAATGTCGTAAGGAGAGATCGTAATGGCTGTAACAACGATGGGTTCGGCGCTGGCACAACCAGCCGAGTATATTCAACCCGAAGGCCTGTGGCTGCGTAACCGCAACTGGGACACAATTTTTATGACACTGAGCGTGCTGCTCGTGCCGATGCCGTATATTCTGTATCTGGTCGGCCTGCGCTTGGTGGGCGATCCGTCCGGCGCAAATAAGGACATCGAGCCGATCGTGCGCAACGCCATCAACCTCGTGATCGCGCTGCTGGTCGGCGGCCCGCACATGTACGCGACGTTTATGCGTACCGCGCTCGATGAAAAGTTCGTGCAGCGTTACCCCATGTTGATCCGCTCCTCGATCATGATCCCGATCGTGGTGGTGTCGCTGGCATTTTTGAACCTGACTCTGCTCCTGACGATTTTCTTCTTCTGGGCATCGATTCACGTTTTGCATCAGGTGACGTACATCGTTGAGTTGTATAACCATCGCAAGCAATCGGCGGTGACACCCTGGGCGCGCGTGATCGACTATGCGCTGGTGTTGACGTGCCTGTTCCCGGTGGCAGCCTACAAGATCAGCCAGAATGATTTCAATATCGGCACCAACGACTTGACCGCCGTGATACCCGGCTTTTTCAAGGCCGATTGGCTGTGGTGGTCGGCGACGGCGGTGTTTGTGATCGCGTTGGTCGCCTTCATCGTCAAGACGTACCGCGAATGGCGCGGCGGCTACATTCACTGGCCGAAGACGGTATTCATCGTGATCACAGTGGCGGTTGCCTTCACGATGCCCATGCTCAAGAATCTGGACACGGCTTTCCAGGGTCTCAATACCTGGCATTCGTTCCAATATCTGGCCTTGACGATCTACATCGTGCGTTTGCGCAAACAAAGTGGCGAACTGGCGCAAGCCTCGAAGTTGATCGATCGGATGGCGACTGGACACAGCGCCCTGCGGCTGTATGGCTTTACGGTCAGCATGGTGCTCGGCTCACTGCTGCTGGGCGTGGTGGTGTATGGATTGGTGGCCGTCGTCGATCCGCTGCGTGACGCTCAGGCGCGCTTCGATACCGCCTACTACACCGCGATTTTGTGCTTCCTGTGGATTCACTACTATCACGACCACTTCCTGTTCACCGATTTCGAGGCGGTCGATCGAGCGGCTGGGCTGACCTGATTTCGATCGCTGCTTGATTCCCTGGCGTGGTGGGCGAGAATACGGACGCGGCAAGCCGTCGTCCCTACAACAGATGAATTTCTGTAGGGACGACGGCCTGCCGCGTCCGCTGATTATCTATTCGTCCTCGTCGATTGAATCCAGTGCCGCGCGCGCCGACTCCCGTTGGGAATCGGCGTAACCGTCTTCGCTGACCATACGTTCCAGGTGAGCGTGGATGGTCGCTTGCGTCTCGGCATCCAGCATCACCCACGCCGCAATGACGCGCAGCGGCTCCTCGCTCAGCAGATCGCCCCACAAATCATCAAGCCAATCCATGTGCTTCCGGCTCCGGTACTTTCTCCAATGACGTGGAATCAATCGGCGCACCCCCGAAAGTGATGCTGGCCTCGACGAATTTGCTGAACAGCGGATGTGGACGATTCGGACGACTCAGGAATTCCGGGTGAAACTGGCTGCCAAGCATGAATGGATGATCAGTCAGTTCGGCGATCTCCACCAACTGCCGATCGGGACTGAGGCCGCTGAATCGCATCCCGTTACGCTCGAAGTCGGTGCGGTAGTCGTTGTTGAACTCGTAGCGATGGCGATGGCGCTCCGCGATTTCGGACGTTCCGTAGGCGGTGGCCGCCAACGATCCGGGTTCAAGGCAGCACGGATATAAGCCGAGCCGCATCGTGCCGCCCTTGTTGGTCACATCCTGTTGATCGGGCATGAGGCCGATCACGGGTTCGGGCGTCGTCGCCAGGAACTCGGTACTGTCGGCATCGGGCAGACCGAGCACATTCCGCGCGAACTCGATGCACATGACCTGCATCCCCAGGCACAGCCCCAAATACGGAACTTTGTGCTCACGGGCATAGCGCGCGGCGATCAGCTTGCCCGCGATGCCACGCACGCCGAACCCGCCGGGTACGACGATGCCATCGGCCAATGCGAGTTCATCGAGACGACGCCCTTCTTCCAAATCACCCGAATATATCCAGTTGATTTTGACTTCTCGATCGTGGGCGGTGGCGGCGTGCGCGAGCGCCTCTTTGACGCTCATATAGGCATCGTGCAGTTCCGTGTACTTGCCGACGATCGCAATATTGAGGGGCGGACGCGGCTGCATCATGTGCGTCACCAGCGCGCGCCATTCGTCCAAATTCGGCGGCTGCGCTTTGAGTCGCAGTTTTTTGACGATGTACTCGCCGAGTCCGGCATCTTCGAGCATCAGCGGCACTTCGTATAGACACGAGGTCGTGCCGAGCGGAATCACGGCTTCGTCATCTACATCGCAGAACAACGCGATCTTGTCGAGCATCTCTTTGGTGACCGGATAATCGGCGCGCGTGATGATCACGTTCGGCTGGATGCCGACGCTGCGCAGTTCGCGGACGCTGTGCTGCGTCGGCTTGGTTTTTAGTTCAGCCGTCGCGCCGATGTACGGCAAATAGGTGATATGGACGTACATCGCCTTTTTGCGTCCGACATCCATTCGCAACTGGCGCAGGGCTTCGAGAAATGGCAGGCCCTCGATGTCGCCGACCGTGCCGCCGACTTCGACGATCACCACGTCGGCGTCGTTATCTTCGGCCACAATCTGGATGCGCCGTTTGATCTCGTTGGTGATATGCGGGA
>JBBRMW010000298.1:0-6767 GCA_038230635.1 Aggregatilineales bacterium
CTGAAGCGCATGGTCGTCACGCGCGACTCGCCTGCTGATCCATCCGGCGGCAGTACGATCAGACCATTGATGAGCGCCGTTATGGGTGCGCCAAAGCCCATGTTGCAGCCTCTCGCACGAGCGCGCTTCGATCGGATGCGGGAACTGTCGGTCAAAAATAGCGAGGAGTTTCTGGAGTTCGGCGCGATTCTCGGTTCGGGTCGATCTTCGGTCAGGATCGCCAAAAAAACCACAATCGCGCAGTCCATAATGGGCAACAAACTCCTGATAAACTTTCTGCTGTTCAGGCACAGATTGCAGTTGATTATCTCCGCCGCTGTCGCGTCCCTCCCCATACACGGGGACATTGCGGCTCCACGTCCAACCGCACTTGATTAGGTGGAAAAACGTTTCTGTACTCATCAGGGGTACTCCATCTCGCCCGATTCAGGCGAATAGATTTGGCGCATTGCGTGGCGGAGAAATGCCACCAGGCTTCTGCGAAACACGTCATCTAACTGACCAAAAAGGATTCCAGGATAGACCTCGTCGCCATCGTGCAGATCGATGTCATCGGCGGAATCGAATCGCTTGTTTGTGAGATACGAGCGACCAACGGTAGTAACAGACACGACCAACGTATCGACGCCTCCGAAAATAGGTGCAAGATTCGCGTTGTTGCGGACGTTTTGTACCTCTCGCTTGATTTCAATGTCGTCCAACAGTGACTCGAGTACATGCAGCATTACCTGCTGACGTTCATCAGGCAGGCTTTCGAACCGTTGGGCAATGTACAGGGCCATTGGAGAAAAAGCACCATATGGCTCTGTAGCAGGCGGGACATATCCCAACAGGCGGAACAGAATGAACACGTCGATCCCCAAATAATCCGCAATAGAACGGAGTGTGCGCGGATCAGGTTCGCGCGCTTTGCCTTGGATGACATTACTTAACCCGGATTGTGCAATGCCAGCGCCTTGTGCGAGTGTGCGCTCTGTGAGTCCCCGTGCTTTCATGACATCTTTGAGGAAACTACCTAGCGTTTTTGATCCTTCCATACGATTTTTCTCCTAAATATGAGAGTTTCACAAACCTCCATGTCATGGCGTTGCCGTTGAGCACAGCAACGCCATTTTTCACTACTCTAGTTTACCACAAATTTCTCATAAAGAGGATCGAAATTTCTGGTAAACTAATTTTCGTGTTATGAACACACGGAGATAGCATGGGAAAACGGGGCCGTAAAGCCAAACCAATCCAGATCGAAATTGGCGCAGATTTGGAAGCATTGCGCTATTCGTCGTTGCTGGCAGCGTTGACTGCTGTTCTGCCGCTCCTGGCAGAAGCTATCATGCGATCCGAGAATATCACACGGAAAGAAACTATAAGTGGAACAGCTTACAGCAGCGCGGAGCCGCCCGCTCCAAATACCAATAACGAACACACCGACCTGATCGCCTGATCGGGTACAGCACACTGCCACTAGGCAGTAGCTCAGTCCTCACCGATTTTATTCGACAATCTGTGCAGCCCTCTAACCACATCTTCTAAACCTTAAAAATGGCCTTGTTCAAGCACTTATTTTCTCACCCGCATCATACTCGCTCCAACTGACGACAACTTCATGCAATTTTAGGCATTGGTACGCCTGTCGAATTGGCATTGAGTATCCAGCCAAAACGTCGATCCATTTGTTTATAGGCCACAGATTGAACCAAATATAATTAACTTCACGCTGAGTTCTGAACCCTCTTACAGAAGGTAAGCGCATATATTTTTGCTAAAGTTTTGCTGAGAAAAAGTATTGATTACCCCTGCCCACACTGACCGGCTCGCTGGCCTTTATTGCCGCGTTCCCATTTGCCTCGTGCCTCATTTTCCTGTCATCAGGTCTGCTTAATATCGAGGGCTTTGCGCAACATGACCAAATCGTCACCTGCTGCATAATAATCGCGAATGCGTGCTTCGGCCTCATAGCCACATTTCGTGTAGAACGCGCGCGCCCGCGAAGTCCGGCGTTCCTGATGTTTCGACCAACAGCAGCCGTTGACCGTCCGCCCGCAGCGCATTTTCCACATAGTGCAGCAGCGCCGTTCCGCGCCCTTGTCCGTGTGTGTCGCGCCGTATGCCGATCATGATCAATTCCCAGGTACGGTCCGTGGCGGTTTTAGGCGCGTAGTAAGCGACGCCCAGCGGCTCCGTTTCGACATCGAGAACGCAGCGATGGCCGTCATCGAAGTTGCCACCGAAATAGCCCGCCAGCATTTTATCCAGCACTTCGATTTCTTCTGGGGGGAAAAGCCCAGCCGCTAAAGCCAGCGCGATGACTGCCGCCGAGTCGTCGCGCGTTACAAGCCGAATCATATCAACCTCCGATGGCAGTCGTTTACACCGATTCAATGATCAAGAATATACCCTCATTGTAAACGGCTGCCATTCGTCAAGAAAGATGGCGTTAGCTCGCAATGGCAAGTGGAATGCTAGGTTCCGTTAGGGCAGACTCATGTGTCACCCGCCATTCAAGTGAGTTGGCGCTCAGGCTGACATGGCGCTGATCGGAAAAGTCGCCTTTTAACAGGTAGCGATCCGTTTTTAGACTAGGGCGCAGCATCCAGAGTGGCATTTGTGCTATCAGCTTTAGCTGTGTGCCAAGACTGCGCTTCGCGTCAGGTATAGCCGCTGCGTAGCGCCGGGCGATAGTCTCGAAGTCTTCCGGCTCGCGGCCCGTGATACTGCGAACCACATCCGTCGGCGCGTTTTCGGCAAACGCATTTTGCTGGTAATCGAGAACATATTGCTGAAACTGGGCAATGAAGAAGTCGGAAAAACCCATGCCTTTTATGACTTTCGACATCATCCAGATCGGCGTATCGATGTAACGCACCTTATGCCCAAGCACCTTCGTCAAGGTTACGGCCATGTCTTGCGGCGAAAGCAGTTTCGGCCCGGTGGGACGATACATTTTGCCTGCGTGACCCGTTGGGCGCGCCAGAATTTCGGCGATTACAGCGGCAATATCCTCATTAGATGGCGCAGCGTTGTGGCCCGTCCCATAGGGCATCATGAACAGCACAAATTGTGCTGCAAATACAAGGGGTTGCAAATCGTTATCAGCGAAAAATCCGACATTGATGGTCGTTACGTCGGTTCGCGGCAGCAACGCGAGCAGTTGATCGGCCAGCCAAACTTCACGAGTATGCACGGATGGATGATAAGGGTTGGCGAGCCATTGGCTCATCGCAACGACCGATTCAAGCTGCTGCTCGGCGGCAACCACTGTGAACACCGTGCTCGCTTTGAGGTTGCCCTCTAAAAACGGTGTGCAGAAATAGGCGCGTTGTACACCCGCCATGGCGCGGCACATATCGGTCAGATCGGTGAGCGACCCGGCGACAATATCTGCGCCTTGCGCCTTGAGGCGCTCACTGCGTTTGTCTTCCTGTCGCACAAACGCGGTGACGGGAACCCCCTCGTTGAGAAGCTGCGAGGCGACGGGCATTCCTGTTTTCCCGGCAGCGGTCAGCACGAGGATACGTGGCTTGTTCATAATCGTGTACTCCCGTGAACTAGCGAATTAGAGCGTATCAGGCGCAACGACGGTTTCGACGAAGCCCGTTGCGACATCGTAGACCAACCCGGAAATATTCCAGCCGCTGGCAAGGCGCGGATTGGCCTTGAGCAGCGCAACATCGACCGCCACCGCCGCGGGCGGGTCGCTAACCGCTTTGGCCGCCAGTTCTGCCGGATCGATCCCAAAATAAGGTGCCAGAATATCGGGTCTACCGTCCAGGCGCGTGATCCCACAGTCGGTGTGATGCAGCACAATCAGGTCGAATTTTCCACTGGGGTTGCCGCCTCCAGTACCTTGACTCTGGGAAATGGCCTGGAGCATCATCATCGCTTGAAAAGTGGCCGGTGTTATTCGCCCGCCGACATTGCGGAGTACGAGCGCTTCGCCGTTCTTGAGACCGAGCAGCAGCGCCGGGTCCACACGCGGATCGACGCAGCCGACGATCATGGCCCGCAAGGAGGGCATAATCGGCAAATTGGCGGCGAAGTCGTGCGTTGTAAAGTCGTGATTGCGCGCCATAAGCGTTTCGAGGGTGGTCATATCGTTTCTCCAATTGGGCATATGTTGACCGATTTCGTAGACTGGGTGGCCGTTTTAACGACCCTAAATACAGTGTACGGTTTGACGTAACGTCAAAGTCAAGCCCCCAATTTCTCGCGCCCGATCAGGACTTCACGAATTTCGCGTTCGCTTTCCGCACCGGGAACTGAAGCTCGACCACTGCGCCCTCATCTTTGCCCGGCTGCGGCACCTGCATCAGGATTTGCCGCCCTGCACCGATAATCTCCCACTGGTTTTGTTCCAGCCAAACGGCGAGCGCGCCATAGGTTTGATGCACGTCGCTGAGCCGCCCGACATGCGCAAGCGTCGCCACGGTATCGAACGCGGGAAGTTCGCAGACGGTAAGTGTTCGATCTTCGGAAAGACGTACCGTTTTGGGCGCTTTTCCGGTCAGCACATAGCCGATCTCGAAATCGAGCGCGTCGGGGTCGTACATTGCGGAGTGGATCACAATGGCGACTTGGCCCAGACTGCTTTGGCCGACCGAGGCTGGGACAACCGCGTAGATACGCTCGGCCAGCCGCCGCACCACTTCCAAACTGGGCAGGACTTCGCGCAGTGCCAGGAATGGCTGCACCGGGATAGATTTCAGCACCACGTCTGGCTCCTGAATGTGCCCATGTGCATCGATTTGCTCCAACCGCGCCTCGACCATGCGCAGCCGCGCCATTTCTTCCTGCACTGACTGCTCGATCTGGGCTTTGCGCAGCGTGAGCATCCCCTGAATTTCATCGGCGGAGGCGTGCTGATCGACCAGCTTAGCGATTTGTTCCAGCGATAGGTCGAGTTCCTTCAGGACCAGAATCCGGTTCAGACGTGGCAACTGCCCGGCGCTGTAGTAGCGGTAGCCGGTTTGCGGATCGGTGTATTCAGGGCTGAGCAGACCGAGCTCGTCGTAATAGCGCAGCAGGCGGCCTGACACCTGGGCAATGATTGAAAATTCGCCGATGCGAAACATGGCTTTTCTCCTGGGATAGTTGCCAGAAGTATACAGTTTGACGTTACGGCAAGGTCAAGGGGTATTGGTAAGCAATCGATGTAGTTTTTCCAGGGTGCCCGTCTCCGGCAGCGGAATTTTTACTACCAGCTTGTAATCCGGCGATTCGCTCACCAGCAGTGTTGTTTGTTCAAAAGACAAGCGTCCAACGGCGGGATGCTCAAATTCTTTGCATACGTTGCGGCGGCCCACCACGTCATGGTGCGCCCATAGCTCACGGAACTCGGCGCTGGCATCGCTCAGTCGTGACACCAGTTCGGCGAAGCTGGTATCTTCTATATAATGGCCGTAACTGACTCGAAACTCCGCGATCATGCGCCGGGCGTGTTCGTCCAGTTAACCAGACACTGTCGAATGCCTGGATTAGCAAACATCAGCCAGACGTGATTGCGTTCGACAGCAGGCATCGCTTCCAGTCCGCCGAGCAGCAAACTGGCCGATGGATTCCAGGCCAAAATGTCCCAACGTCGCCCCAAAATAAACGCCGGGAATACACCCTGATTGTCAAGGAGCGCCTGCATGGCCGAACTTACCACTTCAACTGGTTCAACGCGCGGCTCATGCCATGCTTGCGGCTGCGCCAATGTGAACAGGTAGCGCGTCTCGTACTGGTCGAGTTGCAGCGCGTGGGCAATGCTTTCCACGACCTGCTCCGATACCGATATTTCGCGGCCTTGTTCAAGCCAGGTATACCAGGTTAACCCAACCCCGGCGAGCTGTGCGACTTCCTCACGACGCAACCCCGGCGTGCGGCGGCGCCCGACAGAGGCCAAGCCCACATCGGTTGGACGCAACCGCGCTCGGCGTGATTGTAGAAATTCAGCCAGGGTCTGGCGGCGGTTATCGTGCTGCATCGTGTGTCTTTTGCATCCTGTTACTATCAATACCAGTATAAACGCGCTCCTATCTGCGCGGCCAAGTTTATCTGATAATGCGCTTCAGTTCGCGCTGAATATCTGGTGCGAAACGTAACCACAACGGAGAACGAAAATGCGACAGAAATTCGGGTTGGGAATAGTGACGCTGGCGGTGCTGATGGCTATCACTTCTGGAATGCAGTCGGCGCACGCGCAAGCCGCTGCACAAAGCGGTTGCTCGTCGGTCGGCGGCGCATTCGTGATCGATTTCATCGACCAAACTACCGCCATCGGCACGGTTAGCGGCGATCTACAAGGCAGTCTGCGCGGCGTCGTGCTGAAATCCGAGCCGGGCGACAAGAACACAGTGAAATTCACCACCGAACACGCGATCATCACCATTGGCGGCGACCTGATCCGCACCGCAGACACATCGGTGTTCACGCCGGTTCAGGATAAACTGGGGGTGCTGATCCAAACTCAGACCATCAAGGGCGGCAGCGGACGCTATACCAACGCCACCGGAACGCTCACCGAAGTGGGCACGCTCGACATGACAACCGGGCAAGGTGTCCTGCGCTACAACGGGATGCTCTGCACAAACGGCTGAGTACGTTCTGATCCGGGGGGCACGGCTGCGCAGCCTGATCCCCGTCTTTAGCCTAGTACAGCAAAGCGGAAATAATCAGAGAGTTAAGCCTGAAGCGGGCGGCCTTTATACGTCCACTTAAACGGTCGGGCAGTCTGGTTAAAAAAGGCGATGAAATCAAGCAGCCGCTGCCGTAAATCAGCGGTTGAGAGA
>JBBRMW010000299.1:0-6713 GCA_038230635.1 Aggregatilineales bacterium
GCCTCAAACTGTCGGGCGCGCGTTGGAGCAAAGATGGCGCCCGCAAGCTCGCTAAAGCCCGTGCTGCCTTCTTATGCGACAAGGTTAACTTCGCGCCTTTCGCTTTGCCACAAGTTGCCTGACAACCTTTGCGCGCACCCAATGCACCCAATGGTTGGCGCTCCTGTGACCCCTTGCGCTACACTCTGTACAGTAAGGTCATATGAGGAATGCCGCTTATGTTTGGTGGACGCAAACCGCAAACGCCCGAAAAAAGCACGCAATCGATCCCGCAAGTGACGGGTGCAACGCCTGCGCCGAACAACCTGCCGCGCCCACCGGTCGGCTTTGAATCGGTGCTGGGGGCGAGTAGTTCGCTGCAAGGCGATATTCACAGCCGTGCCAATATCCGTATCGACGGGGTACTCGACGGCGCGATCGAAGTCGAGGGCAACCTGTACGTCGGCGAAACGGCGCGCATCGTGGCGAATATTCACGCCCACCAGATCACGATCGCGGGGGCGGTACGCGGCAACGTCAACGGCCAGCGCATCCAACTGCTGCGGACGGGGCGCGTCTGGGGCGATCTGAGCGCGGCGATGATCGTCACCGAAGAGGGCGCATTTGTCGATGGCAAGCTGACGATGACCGCGCATCCGGCCTCGAAAGGCTTCGATCATCAGTTGCCTGCCCCGGAATTGAGCGTTGTGCATCCCTCGGCTGAGGATGCGAACAGTGGCGAACCCGTCGAGGTCGAGATGATGGACGATCACACGCCAACAGATTTGAGCGGGTAGATAAAAGAACCTCACCCCCAGCCCCTCTCCGTAATCACGGAGAGGGGTGCAGACTCGACTCAGTCGTGATCTTTGGCGGATGCGGTGTGGTTTGACGGCCCCCTCGCTATGGTGGGGGCAAACTGCCTCATGGTTACACACTCCTGATTGCACAATCATTCCCTGTATAATTTCACCAATAATCTCGCCGATTTGGTTGTAAAACCTGCTATAGTGCAAAAATCGAAGAGTCTGTACACTTCGGGCGCATACACAATCGATTATTTTGATGCTCGGTGAATCATGACACCTAACCAAAGCCTCGCCAGTGCGGAAAGAACCAGACTGTCGCCGCCTTTCGCCAATTATCAATTGGGCGATGCCTACGACGAAATGTTCGACGCGGATGGTCTGTCGCGTGCCCATTACCAGCAGTTGTATGCGCGGCTGCTCGAAATGCCGATCGAGGAATTGATCAAACGCCAGGGATCGGCGGATCGTTCATTCCTGAACCAGGGGATCACTTTCACGGTCTATGGCCGCGAAGAAGGCACCGAGCGCATCTTTCCCTACGATCTATTGCCGCGCATCATCACCGCCGCTGAGTGGGATACGATCGAGCGCGGGTTGGCGCAGCGTATCACCGCGTTGAACTTTTTCCTCGAAGATTTGTATCACGACGAGCGCATCCTCAAAGATAAGCTGATTCCGCGTGAACTGATCTACACTTGCCGCCATTATCAGCGGGCGATGCGCGGCGTGCGGATTCCGCGCGACATTTATATCTCTGTCGTCGGCTCGGATTTGATCCGCATGACCGATGGGCAGTTCGCCGTCCTCGAAGATAATCTGCGCGTGCCAAGCGGCGTCTCGTATATGTTGACCAATCGGCAGGTGATGAAGCGCGTGTTTCCGGCGATGTTCACGAACTATGGCGTGCGCCCGATCGACCATTACGGGCAGGTGCTTTTGAACACGCTGCGGGCGCTCTCACCGTCGCAGCAGGTCGATCCGATGATCGTGCTGCTGTCGCCGGGTATCTTCAATTCGGCCTATTTCGAGCACGCTTTCCTGGCGCGGCAGATGGGTATTGAACTGGTCGAGGGGCGCGACCTGATCGTCCACGAGGACGTTGTCTATATGCGCACAACGGCGGGGCTGCGCCGTGTCGATGTGATCTACCGCCGGATCGACGACGATTTTATCGATCCGCTGGCCTTCCGCACGGATTCAATGCTCGGTGTGCCGGGGCTGTTCAATGCGTATCGCATGGGCAATGTCGCACTTGCCAACGCGATCGGGACGGGCATCGCCGACGATAAGGCGATTTACAGCTTCGTGCCGGATATTATCCGGTACTATCTGAGCGAAGAGCCGATCCTCGCCAATGTGCCAACCTACCTGATGATGCGCGACGACGATCGCCGCTATGCGCTCGACCATTTGGATGAACTGGTGGTCAAGGCGGTGGGAGAATCCGGCGGCTACGGAATGCTCATCGGGCCGCACAGCACCGCCAAAGAGCGCGCCGAATTCCGCGAGCGAATCATCAAAGAGCCGCGCAACTACATCGCGCAGCCGACGATCGCATTGTCGCGCGCACCCTGTTTCGTGGACGATCAAATCGACGCCCGCCATATCGATCTGCGACCCTACATCCTCAACGGCGGCGATCAGGTGACGATCGTGCCCGGTGGCCTGACACGGGTCGCGCTGAAACGCGGATCGCTCGTGGTCAATTCGTCGCAGGGTGGCGGCAGCAAAGATACCTGGGTGTTATTCGAGTAAGGACACGGCCTGCCGCGTCCGCCAAATGTCGGCGCTGAAAGGGAAAGCACATGTTATCACGAGTGGCCGAGAGTCTATACTGGATGAGCCGATACCTGGAACGCGCCGAACACACCGCACGGCTGCTGGATATGAACCTGAATCTGTGCCTCGATCGCACGCCCGCCTCGAACGAAGGGCGCTGGCGGCGGATGGTGGCGCTGCTGCACGGACCGAAACTGCCCGATACGCCGATCGACATGTACGCGATCACGCAGGCGCTGACCTTCGATCCGAGTAACGCCGCGTCGATCGTGACGTGTATCAACGCCGCCCGCGAGAATGCTCGGCAGGTGCGCGAACAGTGCAGTTCCGAGATGTGGGAGCAGCTCAACCAATTATTTCTGGACATCAAGGGCACGTCGATCGAACGGATTTGGGAGCAAGAACCCTGGGCGTTTTTTCGGAGCGTCAAGGATGGCTCGCACCTGTTCCAGGGCATCACCGACTCGACTATGAGTCACGGTCAGGGCTGGGAGTTCATCGAAATTGGACGATCTTTGGAACGGGCGGGCGCGGTCGCTGCGCTGGTCGATAATCACTACAGCGCTTTCGCCGAACGCGATCCTTCGTGGAACGAATACCTGGAATGGGTGGGACTGCTCAAAGGCTGCACGGCGTTCGAGGCATACTGCAAGGTTCATACGGCAGAACTGCGCCCCGAGCGGATCGCGGAATTCTTGCTGCTCAACGCGGAGTTTCCGCATTCGGTGCGCTATTCGGTGGATAAGGTGAAGGCGTCGCTCGATGCGGTGGCCGCCGTGACCGATGGTCGCAAAGCCGCGCGCGTCAATCGGCTGGCGGGTCGTCTGACGGCGGCGCTGAGCTATGGACAGATCGACGAAATTGTCGAGGGCGGTCTGCACGCCTATTTGGATGATATTCGGCGGCAGTTCGATCAACTGCACACGGCGATTCAACAAACGTATATCGCCTATTCAATCGAGTCGGCGCTGGTGGCGTGATGATGCCCTCATCCCCTTCACCTAATACATTACCCCCATCTCGAAGATGCCGGATTCACCTCACCCCCAGCCCCTCTCCGTCCTCACGGAGAGGGGTGCCTGACTCTACGGTGTCTCGATCTTTGGCGGATGCGGTGTGGTTTGACGCCCCCTCGCGGTGGTGACGGAGAGGGGGTGGGGGGGTGAGGTTCTTCATCATAAATTCGCACAAGGGCACATATCATGTACTATTCGATCAAACACCTGACCAAATATCGCTACAGCACGCCCGTCTACGAGAACATCATGGAGGTTTTCGTAAACCCGCGCTCGGATGGGAATCAGCATGTGATGTCTTTCGAGCTATCCGTGATCCCCAGGGCGCACCCGAACGCTTATGTCGATTATCTGGGCAATACGCTGCATAGTTTCAACGTGCCCGGACACCATTCGCTGATGACGATCACCGCCCGTGCGTTGGTCAATATGCACGCACCCACGCTGCCCCTGGAGAGCCTGAGCATGGCCGCTTGGAACGAGATCGACGGTCTAACGGCGGACGGCACCCACTGGGATTTTCTACATCCGAGTTCGCTGACGCAGCCGACGGAACTGCTGCACAATTTGGGCAGCCATCTCGATGTCAGCCGCCGCATCGATCCGCTGACGCTGCTGCGCGAGATCACCACGGGCATCTATTCGACGCTCGACTATAAACCGAAAAGTACACAGGTCGATTCGCCGATCGATGATGCGTTGGCGAGCGGTGGCGGCGTGTGCCAGGACTTCTCGCACATCATGATTGCGATGGTGCGCGAATTGGGGATTCCGTGTCGGTATGTGAGCGGCTATCTGGCGCATCGGCGCGGCCAGGATCGCTCGGCGGAGGATGCGACTCATGCCTGGGTGGAAGCCTTGCTGCCGGGTTTGGGGTGGATCGGCTTCGATCCGACGAACAACCTGATCGCCGACGATCACCATATTCGCGTGGCGATCGGGCGCGATTATAATTCCGTGCCGCCGACACGAGGCGTGTTCAAAGGCGACGCCGAAAGTGAATTGAGTGTGGCCGTGCAGGTGCTGCCCGTCGAAGAACCCGCGATCAGCACGGAAATGGTTTCGATGCCACCCTGGATGGCCGATCAAAAAGCCGCCGAAGGAACGTCCACACAATCCCAGGCTCAGGCGCAGCAGCAGCAACAGCAGCAGCAACAGCAACCTTAAACGCTGACGGACGCGGCAGCCCGCATCCCTACAAGAACGGCGGAATTTTGCAGGGACGAGGGCTTGCCACGTCCGTTTTTTTGAAATGCCTTCGCTCGAATTGGAGATCATGCGGGGTACGGTCACTTTTTATTTTGAAGCGACTTGCGGCGATTTGCCCCGCTCAGTGCTACAATCAGCCTGTCGTTTAGCAGCGACACCGAAATTTCCCGCTTCGATTTCCCCGATTCAATCTTGAAAAGCGGTCTGTGTGAGTAGTAGTGGAGGCAGTGGATGTTTAAGGACACCAAAGAGGTCGTGAGCGCCTTGAACGGTCAGCAGTACATCGCATCCGATGAGATTGCGACCGTGCTGTTCCTGGCCGAAAAGCTCGGCAAACCTGTTCTGGCTGAAGGTCCCGCCGGAGTCGGCAAAACCGAACTCGGCAAAGCCTGGGCGAAGGCGACCGGACGCAAGTTGATTCGTCTGCAATGCTACGAAGGGTTGGACGAGTCGAAGGCGCTGTACGAGTGGGAATACGCCAAACAGATGCTCTATACGCAGCTTTTGCGCGATAAATTGCAGGATTTGCTCAAGGACTCGGAGAGCCTGAGCGAGGCGGCGGATCGGCTTGGTGCGGAGGACGATGTATTCTTCAGCGAGCGTTTTTTGCTGCCGCGACCGCTGCTGCAAGCGATTGTTTCGGATGTTCCGGCGCTGCTGCTGATCGACGAGATCGATCGCAGCGATGCCGAATTCGAGGCGTTTTTGCTCGAAATCCTGAGCGATTTTCAGGTTAGCGTCCCGGAATTGGGTACGCTCACCGCCAAACATCAGCCGATGGTGATCTTGACCAGCAATAACACGCGCGAGCTATCCGAAGCGCTCAAACGGCGCTGCCTGTACCTATACGTCGATTATCCGAACAGCGAAGAAGAACTGCGCGTGGTACGGATGCACGTTCCCGGCATGGATCAAAAACTGGCGCGGCAGGCCGTCGAAGTCGTTCAAAATCTGCGCCAGATGGATTTGAAGAAAAAGCCCAGTGTGGCCGAGACGATCGATTGGGCGAAGGCGCTGGTCATGCTCAACGCGGATTCGCTCGATCAGCGCACGCTCGAAACGACGCTGACGGTGCTGCTGAAGCACGAATCGGATGCACAGCGGGCCAAGCGCGCGCTAAGCGGTGGCGGCGGCGATGGTGGTGGTGGTGGCGGACGACGACAGCCGCCCAGTCTCGGACGCCCCGGTTCGCCGAACATCAATCCGTTCGGTGGGCGCGGCGGTCGCAACGGCTGAGCTTTTATCTTGATTCGGGTGCGGTCGGCGACGCTCGATGATCTGCCCGCGCTGACGGGCGTGCTGGCCGATGCCTTCAGCGTCAAGATGCACGTCCTGTTTGGCCGCGATCCGGCGCGCATCCGCACGATCCTGGGCGCGATCTATCAGGGACCGTTGGCACGCGGCTTCGATGGAATCATCCTCGCCGAACGCGAAGGGCAGATCGTCGGTGTGCTGGTGATCGAGCCGATGCCCTGGAGTGGCGCGGACGTGCATCGCCTCAACGCGACCATCGACACGGAACTGAGCGCGTGGCGGCGGCAGTGGAATCGACTCGGCTACACGGTTTTTACGCACGGCCCCGATGACGGCGACGCCTACCTCAGCGATGTAGGTGTTTTGCCGGCGGCGCGCGGTCAGGGCGTCGGGAAGGCGTTGGTGGCCGAGGCGGAGGTATGGGCGATCGCGCATGAGCGGCGAGCGTTGACACTGTGGGTCGCCTCCAACAATCCGGTCGCGCGCCACTTGTATGAGCGCGCCGGGATGGTCGCGGTCATACATGAGGTCAACGTGCTATCCGGCCTTTTGTACGGCATCCCGCGTTGGACATACATGCGCAAGGATTTGCCACCCTGCCTGTAGGGACGCCAGGGCTGTTGCAAAGTCAGGGAGAACCATTCAGACGCTCATTTACCCCACCCCC
>JBBRMW010000300.1:0-6661 GCA_038230635.1 Aggregatilineales bacterium
GACAACGCCGCCGTGTTCCGAAGGGGTTCGTTGGCTCGTATTAACAACACCGGTCACGCTGTCAGCTAAACAGATCGACGCCTTTAGTCACATCTTCGAACTTAACGCACGCTCCGTGCAGCCGTTGAATAGCCGCGACTTACTTCAAGATACGAACGCTTCGAAATAGCAGAAGGCGCGTAATCACTTGGGCATTGGTGATCGGTCATGAGTGATTACAAATAGCGATTATACAAAGTGTGCGTTTTCTAAGGTTATTCTGGAAAGCGTCTTTTTTCTAAACAGATAGCGATACAATCTAACGGCTCTTGAGTCGAATGAAATATGCATTCTTCGCAAAAGCGGCCATTCTATTCTAAAGTTACGCTGGACATCACATCTCTAACTCGTAATTTTAACCTCATTTTGCTTTAGGAGACTTCGGATGAAGGGGATATTCCTTCGGCTGGCGATCTGGATTGTATTACTGGTCATGATTGGGATTGGTTATTTCATTCTGACGACGGTTCAGGAAGGTCCGACGCGCGCCAGTCAAGCGGCCGCATTGGCACGTTATGGTGATGCGGCGGTTCAGCTTTGCGCTCAAAAATCAGATCAGGTCACGGTCGGGAAGATCAAACTTCCAGATATTGTCAAACTCGGTGCAATCAACATGGACGACAGCACCTTGTTTGATCCCGTCGCTCAAGCGCTGCCCGCCGAAAATCAAGCGAAAACGCCCACTGAGTTGACGACGGTCTTATGTCTCCAAGAAGTGCCCAGAATCATTCATACTGACAGATATGTATCACGCTCAACTTCAACAACATATACATGTGCGCAACGCTCGCGCGATATGATGGGCTATCTGGTGGATGTCAGCACGAAAACACAGTTTGCATCGCAAAAATTCAGCGGTCAAAACCCGCCGGAATGCCCCGCCTCGACCGATCGCAGCATGGTTGTCTCCGGTGATCTGCCGCTTGCAAGCGATATAAGTGATTGGGCGGTCTCGAAAATCCAACAGTGAAAAGGAATCTCAAGCATGTCAACTTACGCTGCAACGAATCCAAATCCTGCCGCGACTGCTGATGTAATCGAATACAAGCCGGGTACACGAAGCCAACTCCTGGGAACGATTTTTGGGGTCCTACTCACTGTTGGTGGTGGAATTGCTGGTTTGTATGGGCTGTTGCATCCTAAAATGGCGAACGATGACCGAATGGGCATGACCGTTATCGGCGGCATTTGCTTTCTGGTGGGTCTGATCGCCATTGAAGCCATGGTACGTTTGATTGGCCTGCGCGTCACGGTGGACGCCAACGGGTTGACCCATATCCAAAACGGACGCACCACTTCAATGCGTTGGGACGACATCAGCACCGTCTGGCAAAGCATCACGAAGCGCTATACCAATGGCATTTATACGGGCACAACCTATCTTTACACGGTGCAGGCGAATGACGGCAAAAAGCTGAAATTGACGAATAGCCTGAACCGCGTTGAAAAACTGGGCAACACGATTCAGAACGAAGTCAGCAAACGTCACTTTCCACGCGCGCTTGAAACCTATAACAGCGGTGGGACGGTATCCTTCGGCAATTTGACCCTCAATCGCATGGGACTCACGCGGGGAAGTGATACGCTGGCCTGGAGCGAAATTCAGGGCGTGCAGATGCAAAAGGGTTATATGGAGATCAAGAAACAGGGAAAATGGCTGCGCTGGGCTAAAATTCCGGTGAGCAGCATCCCGAACTTGTTCGTGTTCTTGACGCTTATGGATCGCATTATTGGGATCAATACGCCCAAAAAATAGGCGGCGCGATAAGGCGATCATATGGCTTACCATTTGCGACCCTTCAACCCCAACACGGATTTTCCACGTCAAGCCGACATTCTCAACACCTTCGAGCCGATCATAACGACGGTCGCGTTGCTCTGCGAACAGCACCGGAACCGTCCGAACGGCGCGATCTGGCGGCAGATCGCGGCGGTCGATGGCAATGGCTATCTTGTCGGGGATGGGATCGTCATTTGCCCGCCCTGGAGCATCGAGGAGGGGCGCTTTTATTTTGCGGCGGCGGTTGATCCGGGTTTTCGGCGGCAGGGAATTGGTCGCCTTCTCTACGACGATTTACACGCCTTTGCCATCCAAAATGGCGCGAAATGGATCGAAACGCTGGCGTTGGAGGCGCTGCCCGAAGCGCGGATTTTTGCCGAAAAGTGTGGCTTTGTCGTGCTCCGCCATTATTTTGACGGTGTTTTAGATATCACGACGTTTGACGCCACGCCGTTCGCGGACGTCATCGAAACTGTGCAACGCGGCGGCATTCGATTTTTCAGCTATGCCGAGATTGAAGACACGCCAGAGAATCGACACCGACTATATGATCTAGAAATTCGCTTGATGCGCGACGTGCCGGGCTATGATTTCCCCGATGACCCGTATGAAAAATGGGTGCAGCGCTTTGAAAAACCGGAATTCATGGCCGATGCACAGGTTTTGGCCGCCGATGGCGACCACTGGATTGGGCTTGCCACGCTGGAATATTTCAAAGAAGATAATATCATGCACAACGGGTTTACGGCGGTCGATCCGGCGTATCGCGGTCGCAACATCGCCCTGGCGCTGAAACTGCGGGCGATTGAATGTGCGCAAAAGAAAGGCGTCCCGCAGATGCGCACCAATAACGACGCGCTGAATGCGCCGATGCTGGCGATCAATCGCAAACTTGGGTATCAGGAAGTGCCGGGCGTGTACCGCATGAAGAAAGCACCCGCCTGATCACGTCGCACATCTGAGGCCAAAACAAAAAAATGATCTAACGCCCTGTGCCTGCGCTTTAACGCGCTGCGCCACAATCGGCTGGCCGATGTGCCGATGGATAACGTGCCCTGGTGCTTCGGCTACGAGTGGAGTTGATTGGGGAATTGAATTAACAATCAAAGCGTGAGAATCTCAGTTATTCGATAGCCGCGGGGAATTATCATGAATAATGCCCCTGTCCAGATCACAAAAGAGCTTTTTGATCAAGTTGCTTGGCAAAACCTTCTCATCTCATCACAAGACAAATCATGCGCAGCGTATCATCGCATTTTTACTGAGCAGTTACGAGAGTCTGAGTCAAAGAGCGATGAACGGGCTTCAATGGTATTTCGGTTGCTGGGATCTGCTGCATCTCTTTTAATTCGGTTAGAACATCCTGAGCAACCCTTTTACCCGTTTATCGTTTTTGAAAATGGGCGTAGTCCCGCTCTGGAAGATTTCACTGAGGAACATATTGCGATTTTCAAATTACTCGCACCTGAAACACAAGACGCAGAAATGCGTGCTCGTTTAGCCGACGTTGTTTGGGTAAGACAAAATGATTTTGGGATCGCTGACATTGCCGTCAATGCTTATTTGGAGTCGGCACAGATACTGGAAAGCCCAACGAAGTGGACTGCTGGCACCGAACGAATTGAGCGTGCTCTACAGATTTCCGTTCGTTACGGTAGAAACGGACCATATTTTCCCATTGTCATACAATATATTGAGAGTCTTCTGGATAGATTCGATGGCAATGACCCAAATTGGTTTTCAGGGCGTCTGATGCAATTTCTTCTCGATCATTCCCAGGGCGACTCTCAAAAATATGCCGCTCTCTCTGAAAGGATGGCTCAACAGGCTCAATCAACTAGGCAATGGCTTCGCGCACGGGGTTTATGGGAGATTAACGCCCGTTGGCATGGGGTGAGCAATGATGAAGAAGCCAAACGCCGCTCATTGCTGTTAGCAGCGCAAACTCATGAATTCGAAGCTCAAGATGCTATTGGACAAACCCCCTCACAATTTTTGGTGGCTTGCCGACATATCGAAGAGGCAATCGAGGCGTATAGAAGGATTGGGAACCATTCGACGGAGATCGAGCGGCTGAAAAACACTCTTTTGGGGTTTCAACAAAAAGCTGCTGATGAAATGCACGAATCATCTTTTACTATTGATGCGACAGAAACTGTCCGTCAGGCACGAATGGCAGTCAAAAAAGATTCAATCTCTGATTCGTTACAAGCCCTCTCCATGATATCTCGTGTACCTCAATATTCACTTCTCCAAGAAGAAATTGAAAGCCGTATAGCAAAATACCCATTCGTAAATATGCTAAATATTGATCTGGTTAATATGTATGGTAGGCGAGTTGGAACACGGCCTGCTGCTAATCCGAATAACTCCGCTGAGGCCAATCATGAATTTGTACGGGTAGAAATGCTCCGAGAGGCGTCAAACCAAAGGCTACTTATTGGGGGAACGATAGTTCTACCCGCTATCGACCAGATCAATTCAAATTATCAAGTGCGTGCGTCCGATTTCTACGATATCGTTCACTATAGCCCTTTTGTTCAACCCGACCGGGAAATGATTTATCTAAAAGGATTATGCGCAGGTATAGAAAAGGACTTTTTGACTTCTAGCCATTTGTTGATCCCTCAAATTGAACAATCTGTGCGCCACATTTTGTCCCAGAAAGGAGTCAATACGACTGGATACGATGCCGAAGGGGTACAAGATGAATTGTTATTGGGTAAGCTGCTTTATCTTCCGGAAATGGAAAAAGTGTTTGGTCAAGACTTGACGTTTGATTTGCAAGGGCTGTTGGTTGAGAAAATGGGTGATAATCTCCGTAACGAACTATCGCATGGGTTGATTCCCCAAGGAGATTTTTATACCAATCCATCTCATGTTTATCTGTGGTGGTTGGCACTTCACCTATGCTATCTACCGCTCATAGCTATGCAACAAGCGGTACAGGTTAAAGCTGACAAAACCCCCGATGACACGACGAGTAATAAGGACACGGGTTAATGTCAGATACATGTTGACTCTATTCGCCAAACAGATTTACACGGGCGGCCAGGGATAGTTTGGGCCGGGACCGGGACGCGGATATTCGCGCCGCTGCAAGGCACGTCGCACGCGGGCCATCAGGGCGTGGACTTCCCCGCTCGCCAACAGCTTGTCCATTTGCAGCCGGATCGGGCTGGTCAGGTTGTCGAGGTTTCCGCATAGCCGGTCCAAATCGCCGAGCAATGGATCGGGGATGCGCTGTCCGGCGAAATCCCAAATCACGGAGCGGAGCTTGGGCGAGCTATGAAATGCGATCCCGTGATCGATGCCCCACAGGTGATTATCCGCCGCCTGCAACACATGGCCGCCCTTGCGATCGGCGTTGTTGATGATGTAATCGAACAGGGCGATACGCATCAACTGCGGAATCGCGCTGTCGTCTAACGAAAAGTAGTTCACGTCGGGCACGCATTGGATAAATAGCTGCACCGATCCGAGTCCGCGCGGGCCATCGCGGAGCACCGTCGGCGGCACAATCTGCCAACCGAGGGCATCGGATACGGCGAACGCGGCGACCTCGCGGTAGCACAGCGTGCCATCCGGGAAATCCCACAATGGGCGCTCGCCTCGCTGCGGCTTGTAGACCGCCATCGTCTGCACGTCGTCCTCGATCACCGACACCAGAAAGGTGTAGTTGGAACTCCAGCGCAGCATCCCATGCTCGTCGCGGATCGTGCCGCAGGCCAAAAGCTGCAATGCGCGCGCGACATCGACAGCCTGCGCGGGCTTCTTTTCGCTCTCTCCGGGATCACGGTTGGGCGGTTGCACGCTCATAACGCCAAAGTCCTCAGCCTCAGATCACTGACGATCGCTCATGTCCAATAATACAACAAACGTCCATTGCTTTGCGGATCGACACGCCCCGCTTTGACGACCTCACGCGCATGTTTGCTGAGCGCACGCATTTGATCGCGCGATGCCCAGAAACGTGCCACGCTGGCGTCCGCCGTATCGGGGTCTTGATCTTCCTCGACCACGACGATCTCCTGCGCTACCAACACGATCAAATCGTGCTCAGCATCGTAACCGAGTCCCATGTGCGCGACGCGGAACTCTGTATCGATCGGCTCGCGCAAGTCCATATTGAGCTTGCCCCAATCGACTTCTTCGGCGGTGGCGCGATCGGCGCGGCGCGATCCGAGGTCTTCGAGCAGTTCATCGACGGTTTCGGCCAGGGCGCGTGCCTGCTCTTTTTCGATGTTTAGCGTGATCAGCTTCGAGCCGCTGCCCGCCTGCAAATGGAACAAGCGCTTTCCGCGCGGTCCGACCGTGCCGATGGTGATAAAATCGACCGGATTCAATTCAATTTCAGTGTTCGCCATATCGCAATCTTCTCCGCATGTGTTCGGCGCGCATGATGATCAATGCTCAGGGTTGTTCAGCGACGCCCGCCGTCGCGCTCGTGCCATTCGATTCAGTTGCCACTGCCGCGCTCGTTTCCGGTTTTTTGGGCGGCTCTTTGGGCAGATAGCCGGATTCGTTCAGCAGTTCAAGGCTGGCGCGTCCCGCCCCCAGGTTCAGAATCGTCAGTGAAGCGGTCGAAACTTCGAGCCGCTGAAACAGATCGATGTGCAGCCCCAAAAAATGCGCCACGATCAGCTTGATCACGTCACTGTGCGAAACGACGGCCACCGTTTGACGCGGGTGACGTTCGTAGAGCATTTCGAGTGCGTTGACGGCGCGCATTTGGGCGGCACGCATCGTTTCGCCGCCGGGGAACTGGACACGGCTCGGTGCGATCTGCACGTCACGCCACAGTTTACGCCCACTCAGTTTGCCGAGTTCCTGCCCCTGCCA
>JBBRMW010000301.1:0-6645 GCA_038230635.1 Aggregatilineales bacterium
CGTTTGAAACTGTCGGGTGCTCGTTGGAGCCAAGATGGCGCTCGTAAACTCGCTAAAGCCCGGGCTGCCTTCTTATGCGATAAGGTTAACTTTGCGCCTTTCGCCCTGCCACATGTTGCCTGACAACCTTTGCCTGCACCCATGCGGAACGTCCGTTTGATCGAGCCAAACAATACACGAAGTTGGATCAACTTGCGTGGCAAGATCGACAAACTTAACGAATTGAGCCGGAATCCAGCAAATGACATAGGGAAAGTTGGACCGTTCCTGAAAATCAACTTCGACTCCAGCAGAGATCCACGTATCCCAGGCTGGAATAGTTATCGTGTTAAAAAAATCGGATGTTTCGGCGCCTGCGGCTGGATCATAGATGGAATAGCCTGGGTAGAATATTAACAATCGTCCACCTGCCAGCCCGGTTGGTAAGGTCGGCGCAGGTTGTTTTAATGCGCGTGCAATATCACCTTCCCGTTCGAGCAACGTTGATCGGATCGTAATGACAGGTTCGACCAAGCGCAGCATAAGATGATAATCCAACTTCGGATAGACAAGGTTCGCTACAATTTCTGGAAGAAGGTTGCGCAGGCTATTTGCCATATCATCGACGGACGCACGCGGAGCGCACCAAGCAATGGTTTCGGCCAACTGCACTTTGAAACGGTCTAGATCGAACACCGAAGACGCCCTCGTCCTATCAATGCAATATGTTCTGTGCGATGGCTTGAATATTGGCGATACTGATTGCCAAAAAGAGAAAGCCAACCATCACGGACAGAATCAGTATGCCAGAAATATCACCTTTTTTGTGATCCAAAGTTGATCGAACTATAGATAGCTGAGGATCCCCCGCAGCATAAACGATCTTTACGGAAGCGCCAATTGGCATACGATTCAAATCTTGCATGGTGTAGATGCTCGATTGATTCTTGTACGTGATACCCGCAATACTGTATTGATAAGTCACATTTCCCTTGATTTTGTACTCCTGACCATACTTCTCTACGGCGATGACTTCGGCTATTGTTCGCAGGCCAACGCCTTCCAGTTTTTTGAATTCACTTTGACTATGTACACGAAACTGATTGAACGCTGATACGAGCAGTGGGAGGATCATTATTGGAACTTCAAGGCATAGTCCGACGGGTGTTATGGGCCGCTTTAAGATGATGGTGGCTGCGATCTCCGAGCAAAAGTACAGCGTCATGATACTGAATATGATGCGATCATGCGTGCTTTTGAGCATCGTGACCAATATTGCTTTGAGTTCTGTAGCCACTTGATCACTCTTCATTGGCGGTTAAGTCGTTTCCAGGTGTCCTTCAATCGCTTCGGCAAAACGTCTTGCCCACCACAGATCAGGGAATTTCAAGATCAGGCGCGCGGCTTGATCAGCCAGCGTTTTATCGGTTGCATTGAGCACGAACAGATAAGTTGCCAGTGCAATATCATCGGGGTGTTCCACATCCGTCACCGTTTCCTTGCTCAGCAAACGCCTGACTCGTTCAAGAATGTGAATTCGTTCGACAGGATGCTGATTTACGTGCTCAATCAGGCGGCGGGGCGCATCGAGTTCAGATAACGCACGCTGCACGCTACGAAAACCGCTCAAAACAGTCAATTGGGCGGCGAACGGTGTGCTTTCGATCTCGATGAACAATTCTCGGATGGTCATAGTTCAACCCTTTCGGAATAGAACTCGCTCGGTTGTCCGATCAATGAGGGTACATCTTCAATAAAATGAATAAATTCCGGATCGCGTCCCCATTTGCTCAAAACCTGGATATTGAGAATTGTACTCGTTAAAGAGACAGGTGCGCTGGCGATAATTATGCCAACATGCGTAGGTTCTGCCCTATATTTGTAGAGCACAATATCCCCTTCCACGACAGATTGTCTATTGATCAAATGATAACCATCTTGGTTCAGAATATCATAAATATGATCAATTTCGATCCATGCACGCCTCGCTGCGAAGATCATTCCCACACAATTGTATGGATAAACTGAGATGGAGCGGATTCGTGCCGTCGGAAACCAGTTTGAAAGCTCCTTTGAACGATTCGCCATCAACCTAATGTCACCCATCGGTGGATTTTCAATCGGTATCGGCCAACCTGAGCGTGCGTAGATAGGCTTCTTTTCCGATGGGTTAAACGATGATCGACCTGGTATGAGAATTGACACGAAGCACCCTCTTGGACAATGTGATTGTGATTGATATGGGGTATCCCTATTTTTCTAGATACCCCGCGAGCGCATTATAGCGTTTTTGTTGGGGCGGCAGAGTCGGTGGGTTGATCACCCCAGGCTGCCTTTTCGCTCAGGTTACGGTACACTATGGGTATGTTGGCGATGTAGAGGTCAAAACCATGACGGGCGGAATCACATTCGATGAAGTCGTGCAACTGGCGCAAAAACTCCCAATGGATGAGCAGCAACACCTGATCGAAAAGCTGTTGGAACATCAGCGGCAAACCTCGCTCAGTGCCGAGGAGAAAATCGCCCTCTTGCGTTCGGTCATGTTCACACAAGAGATTTTGAACGTACCTTCGATCCGCCGCGTCGATTGGTACGATGACGATGGCCGATAGCGCTTTTGTCGATACGAATGTTTTACTGCGTGCCATGACGCCCAAGCTGCCGCTTCATCTGGAATCTGAAGCCTTGATTCAGCGAATGTGGGCGACCAATTGTGACTTGTGGGTGAGTCGCCAAGTGATTCGTGAATATATCGTGCAAGCGACTCATCCTAACCTGCTCAGCCCGCAAGGTGCGATCGATCAGGTGTTGCGCCAACTCAAGCTGATTGCCAGCCTGTTTCGGGTTGCCGATGACACTGCCGATGTGACAGCACATTTGCTGAAACTGCTCGAAACGTACCCGACCAGGGGCAAGTTGATCCATGATGCGAATATCGTGGCGACGATGCGCGCGCAGGGTATCGACACCCTGCTCACGCTCAATACTGACGATTTCAAACGCTTCGCCGATGTGATTACGCTGATTTCGCCCATTGGATCAACCTGATCTCGCTTGCATCATAATCAAGGGGCGGCGGAGTCGGTGGGTTGATCGCCCCAGGCGACTGGCTCCAGGTTGAAGTAGCGCGCACGCAGTTCGTTGATCGTCAGCAGGCCGCGCGCCGCCGCGATCTCCGCCAAATCGGACTCGTTGCCGCGCACATCATCGGGCAGTACCAGCAGATCGCCGCCGAAAAAGGGCGCAAGCTGCGCGGTCAGCTTTTGCGTGAAGCGGATCAGCTTCGGGTAGATCGTATCCGAGAGGAACGTCTGGCGGGCGACGGTGGCGTTGGCCTGAGTCGCGTTCTTGTCGTAGAGGCCGAGCGGCAGCCCGAATATCTGGAAAATCTCATCGCGGTTGAGGCGGCGACCATCCAAGAAGTCAGATTCCTGCTGACTTAGGCCGAGATTCTGCCACGCGATCTCGCCCGTGCCGCGAATGAACGCAGTTTTGCGCTGCGTACCGCCATAACTTTCGAGCCATTCGCGTTTGATGCGCTCGAAATCGGAGTCGCCGACCATGTTTTTGATCGTCAAAATGCCCGCCGGGATCGCTTTGCCCGCGTCGAAAAAGCCGCGATTCCACAAGGCCATGGCTCGATCGGTCTGCGAGGCCATCGCCGCCGCTTCGAGCGCGCTGAGGCCGAAATAGTCGTCGGTCGGATGCCAGCGCTTGAAGTGGATCACCTCGTCGGGGTGCAGCGGAATTTCGACGCCATCGAGCGAATAGACATATGAGCCGACGTAGTTTGAGCGATCGGGCACGATGCGCACGCGGTCGGGGTGCAGCACCCAGATTTCGGACGGCACATTCTCGCCGCCCAGATACCAGAAGGCGTTGCCGTTCAGTTCGAGATAACCGAACGTGGATTCGAGCAGCTCGAAGCCGCTCATGGTTGGGTTGGGCGCACGCAGCAATCGCTCAATCGGGTGGTTGGGCAGGGCGATTCGTTTGCCGTCCGTGATCTGAAAGGTGTTGATCGGGACGAGCGCGGCGGCCTCGGCGATGCGCGTCACGGCGACGTAGACCCACGACGAGCGCGTATATTCGTCCGACTGCGCGCTGTAGCGATCGAGCCGCGGCCAGAGCGGCGTATTGTGATCGGCGATCACGCGGACAAGGTGCGCCAAGCGCGGATCGGATGCGGTGCGTGCGACCTTGAGCGCGAGCGTGAGTCGTTGGCGGAGCATTTTGGCGGTCAGGTTGAGCGGATTCATGGTTTAGGGTTCCTCCTGAAAGTATTCGCACGGTGGTGCCTGGGGCTAATGCCACCGGGCGATAGTGGGCGGACGGGTGCATTCAGAATTAGGGGCGAGAGCTGCGCTTTGGCTGAAGGCCATAGCTTGGCGGACGAGGCAGGCCTCGTCCCTACCCTAGACGCCGTTTCTGTAGGGACGAGGCCTGCCTCGTCCATCTCGAACGTGCTCGCCCCAATCCCTGAATGCACCCTGGGCGGACTGGGATGGCGCGCACTAAACGATCTTGTGCGATAATAGGCGCATCAGCGATTGGATATAGCGAGTGGCGTCATGAATCGGAGTCGGTGGATATTGGTGCTGGCGCTGCTCGGTATGATCGGGCTGACGCTGGCGATTCTGGTGCTGAGCGCGGCGGTGTACACGATCACAGGGAACGTCACGCCGACGCCGACGATCGGGCGGTAGGGACGAGGGGCTGCCGCGTCCGCCTATCGGCAAGATTTCGGGTGCGGTGCCATAATCTGCTTGACGGAGCGCGATTGTTTCGTCCTGTACCAGAAATGGAGATTTTGCCATGTCACGTCGAAGCCTTATTCTCACGGCAGTCAGTATCGGTGTGGTGCTGCTCATCGCCGCGAATACCCTGATGGCCTTTGCCAGCACGCCCATTACGTATCATGTATCTGCGCCTGCGGGTCCGTTGCAAACAGCAGCAGCGATGATCACCAACATTCCACTCACCCTGGCCGCACTAGGGACGAAAGGTTTTGGTGGATTGGGCGGCGCACAAACTGGCGTGCCAAGTACACAAACGGCGATCGCCTCGATGGTGGACGTTTATCGCACCCAATATGCGCAGACCCTGACGGCGATCGCCCCGACCGTCGAGGCATTGAAGTCCAATTTGCCTGGAACGGCCACCGCATTGGCTGGGACGGTCGTGGCCGCCGAAACGGGTGCACCGCGTTCGGTATTGACGGGTGACGCAGGCGTCGTATTGGCCGCCTACAGCCAATTCACACTAGGCACATCTGTCAAAGTGCTGGCGTCAACGGGACAAAACTTCAACATTCTGGGCAAGATTCCGATCAAGACCGAGATCACCAATGCCCAAGTTGTCGCAGATGCCCTGGCCGGAACGAAATATTCAGGGGTATTGAGCAATGGCTTAGCATGGCTGGCGGTGGGTGATGGCACGGCAACCGCCAACAGCGATCCAATGCTTACCAGCCAAAACGCCAGCCTGGGCATCTTTGTGGTGAGGGTGTCAGGTAGTGCTGCCGATGCGAACTCCGCGTTGACGCTGGCGCAAAGCACTTTTCCGAACCTGGCGAAGGATACGTTTACGCCATTTACTGCACAGGGCGGCTACGGCTTCATCGCCCAAACGACCATCACGACGCTCGATCCACAAACGAATGCGCTGACGCTCGTTCCGCAGACGGTGATCCTGCATTTCATCGCCGGTCCGAATATCATGATCGTGGTGGTGGGCAATGGTTTGTATTCGACGCTGTTGCATCCGCAGACTCCCAATTAACTTCATTTCCGACCTCGATCAACCTCACCGGCTTCCCCTTCCCGTAGTAACAGCGAGGGGAAGTCAATGCGGGCGGGGATTTACCTCACCCCCCAGCCCCCTCTCCGTCCTCACGGAGAGGGGGAGTCAATGCGCCGCTGATCTGCGTGCAACTTTTCGGCGGACTCTGCGTATCCATTGGAAAAACCTCTCCGCGAAAGTGTGACATCCATGTCCGACGATCCGATCGATTACGAGCGTGTCCGGGCGCGCACCGAAAAGCGACTTGCGCCGCTGCTGGCACTCCGAAAACGCCGGATGTGGTTGTACATCCATATTGTGGCGTTCGTGGTGTTGAATGGGATCGAGTACAGCTTGTTCTGGAGTCCGCTGTTTTTTGATTCGGTTTCGACTACACACGAGTTTTCGGGAAATACCTATACGTTCGTCGCGCATTCGCCGTATCCCCTCGTGATTCTCATGTCAGCGATCTGGCTGGTGGCCTTGATCGGGTTTGCGATCAACGTGACGACGGCGTTTCGGCGCGAAGGCTTCATTCAGCGCGAGATGAAAGACGATCTCGAACTGGAGCGGCTGCGCATGATGGCGAGTCTGGCACGCGGTGGCAGCGGCGTACCGGATTACATCGATCCGCCGGAAATGGGTGAGAAGTTCAAACGCAACCTCCTACTGGGCGACGATGGCGAGTTGATCGCCGAAGAAGAGGATCGTCCGCGTCGGGGTGCGAATGGGCGCAACGGGTGAGTTGATCTGGACTTTATCCAAATCAAGCGGCATAGCAAAGGGCATCAATCAAGCCATAAAGGACAGGTTCGGGAATTGGAATAGGTGTGGTTTGAGCGGGAGAGTGCGGGAATTTGGTATTCAGCCACAGGTAGCGACGGA
>JBBRMW010000302.1:0-6522 GCA_038230635.1 Aggregatilineales bacterium
GCGACGGTTGCCAAGCCACCTACCATCAGCACGATAAAAGCCGGAGCGAGCGCGCGTTGATTGGCGTGATTCCAGATATAGCCGCTGATCAATAGCGCTGGTAGGGCGAGCAAATCTGTCGGATCGAGGCGCATATCGACGCGCCAGCCCGCCAACAAGGATTGGACACTGACCGTCATATCGTGAACGGGTGGGAAGGTCTTCGCCAACGCAAAGAATAGGCCGCATACCAGACACGCCAGCAGGCCAACTTGGTCCTCGTGATGGGATACGCGACGCGGAACGATCCATGCGAACAGGAACGTGAAAAAAAACGGCGCGAATATCAGCCACGCGAAATCGCTCAGTTTCCCGGTGAGCCACGAGGGATATGCCCATTTCAATAGGTGATCATTGAGCAGAAGCACCAGGATGGCTATCCATGTCAGGGGATGCGCAAAACACGCGACAGCACGCACGAAAGCAGGATTCCGCCAAGCACTTGAGCTAACCGTTTTAGCGATTTTGTTGACCACTGACACCAGTTGTCTCCTCCATACGATCGATCCGCGTGGTTTGCCTTTGGAAATCTACTGACCAGAGAGCGCATAGCATAACCGTGTGATGGGTGATTGCCGAATCACACCCCCCAACTCCACCCTGTTCAGACAGGGCACGTGCAAAGTCGGCAAGAACCCTGAAGTCGCCCATTAACCCCACCCCCTCCCCACTGGCGTGGGGAGGGGGAATCACCGCTTCCGGACTCCCCTCTCCATGAATGGGGAGGGGCTGGGGGTGGGGTTAACGGACTTTGCACGTGCCCTGGTCTGTTCAGATTGCCCTATTGACAAAGCGTGAGAGTCTCGTTAAGCTGGCTGGCAATCACATATCGCAAAAGACGTTGAGTCGGGCGAGTAACCATCCAGCGGTGTTCAGAGAGCCGCCAATTGCTGCGAAAGCGGTACACGCGCAGATGGTGAATGGGCCGATGAGTCGCAAAGGCAAAATCCATGCTCGACATGGAGAGTAGCCTGCGCCGGAGCCGCCACCGTTATCAAGGCTGAGGGTATAGCGCTTTTGTACCCGCGAATGAGCGAGGCTGTCATCAGACGCGCAGCCTAACTTGGGTGGCACCACGGGAGAACCCCTCTCGTCCCAATCGGGACCAGGGGTTTTTTGTTTGCCAAAATCCGGTTAGGAGACCCTGCAAATATGACGACACTGGCCTTACCGCAACCCGTTTTAACTGAATCTGCGCCCATTTCGGCGCGCACCGTGACGCCGATCTATGCGCCGCCGCTGATCGACGTGCTCAGCTTGTTCGAGCGCGGGAATCTCGTCCCGGTCTATCGCGCCTTTCCCGCCGATTTCGAGACGCCCGTTTCCGTTTTTATGAAGCTGGCGCAACCCGGCGAGGCCGCCTTTTTCCTGGAGTCCGTCGAAGGTGGCGAGCAGGTGGGTCGCTACTCGTTCCTGGGCGTCAACCCGACCGCGATCGTGACCATCAAGGGGCAGGCGATCACCGAGCGGCGCGGCGGCGAAGCTACGACGACCGAACTGGCCGACGGCATCGACGCGCTCGGATCGGTGCAGGCGGCGATGGCACGCTACACGCCCGTCTCGCTGCCTGGGCTGCCGCGTTTCGTCGGCGGCGCGGTCGGCTTCCTGAGCTATGACGCGGTGCGCGCCTTCGAACGGCTGCCCACCACCGCGATCGATGAATTGAACGTGCCCGATGCGGCCTTCATGCTCGTGGATACGCTGGTCATTTTCGATCATGTCAAGCACCAACTGCTGATCCTCTCGAACGCGCATAATGAAGGCGATCCGGCGGCGGCGTATCAGGCGGCGATTGATCGGATCGAGTCGATCGCGGCACGGTTGCGCGCGACACTGCCGCCGATGCCCGAAGCGGTGCCGGTCGCTGACGAAACGCTGCGCTCGAACACGGGACGCGCGAACTACGAAGAGAACGTGCGGCGCGCCAAAGAGTACATCGCGGCGGGCGACGCCTTCCAGATCGTCCTCTCGCAGCGGCTAACACGAACGACCGAAGCCGCACCGTTCACGATCTATCGCGCGCTGCGAATGCTCAACCCGTCGCCATATATGTTCTTTTTGAGCTACCCGGACGAAGACATCGCCGTGATCGGGGCGTCGCCGGAGATGATGGTGCGCTACGAGGCTGACTCCAATGTGGCGACCGTGCGCCCGCTCGCCGGGACGCGCAAACGTGGCGCGACACCAGCAGAAGATCAGGCGCTCGAAGTCGAACTGTTGGCTGATCCGAAAGAGCGCGCCGAACACGTTATGCTGGTTGATCTCGGACGCAACGACCTGGGGCGGGTGTGCGAATATGGCTCGGTGAAGGTCTCAAAAATGATGACGATCGAGCGCTACAGCCATGTGATGCACATCGTGTCGCACGTCGAAGGGCAGTTGCGGCGCGGCATGGATGCGTTCAGTTTGCTGCGTGCGACGTTCCCGGCGGGCACCTTGAGCGGCGCGCCGAAAGTCCGGGCGATGGAGATCATCGAGGAACTGGAAGGCACGCGGCGCGGCATCTATGGCGGCGCGGTCGGCTATTTCAGCTACGGCGGCAGTATGGATACGTGCATCACGATCCGCACGCTGCTGATGCGTGGCAAGACGTTGTATCTGCAAGTCGGGGCGGGCTTGGTCGCCGACAGCGATCCCGCCAGCGAGTACGACGAGTCGATGAACAAAGGGCGCGCGGTGGCAGTCGCCGTGCAAAATGCGGAGCGAGGTTTGTTCTGATGGCGCGGCAGAATATCAGTTCGGGCGCGCCCTGGGAGCCGATCGTCGGGTATTCGCGGGCGGTGCGAGTCGGCAGCGTGGTTTACGTAGCAGGCACGACGGCCATTGGCGCGGACGGCAAAATCGTCGGTGCGGGCGATCCGTATACGCAGACGGTGCAGGTGATCCGCAACATCGAGGCGGCGCTGATCAAGGCGGGTGCGGCATTAACCGATGTCGTGCGCACGCGGATGTTCGTGACCGATATTTCGCAATGGGAGACGATCGGACGGGCACATGGTGAGTTTTTCCGCGATATTCGGCCCGCCGCGACAATGGTCGAAGTACGCGCGTTGATCGACCCGGCGATGTTGGTCGAGATCGAGGTCGAGGCGGTAATCAGTTGACCTCACCCCCCAGCCCCCTCTCCGTAATCACGGAGAGGGGGAGTCAAACGAGAGCGGATGCGGCAAGCCGTGTCCCTAGAACAGATGGAAATTGTAGGGGCGAACCCCATGTGGTCGCCCGATTAGGAAAGGACACAAATCATGATTATCGTGATCGATAACTACGACAGCTTCACCTACAATCTGGTGCAGGCATTTGGACAACTGGGCGCGGAAATGTGCATCTTCCGCAATGATCAGACCACGCTTGAGGAGATCGTGGCGCTGCAACCATCACATATCGTGATCTCGCCGGGGCCGGGCAATCCCGATGATGGTGGCGTTTCGCTCGATGTGATCCGCGAGATGGGGCCGACGACGCCGCTGTTGGGCGTGTGTCTCGGCCACCAGTGCATCGGTCAGGCGTATGGCGGCCAGGTCGTGCGCGCGCCCCGTCTGATGCACGGCAAAACGTCGATCGTCTACCATCGCGGCGATGCGCTGTTTACGGGCGTGCCCAGCAAGTTCGAGGCGACGCGCTATCACAGTCTGGTCGTCGATGAGCCGATCCCCAACGTGCTCAAAGTGACGGCATTCACGGATCAGGGCGAGGTGATGGCACTGCGGCATGTGACGCATCCAGTGGTCGGGGTACAATTTCACCCGGAAAGTATTTTGACCACTTATGGCCCGCGCATCCTGCAAAACTTTTTGGAGAATAGATTATGACCAGTGCGATTCAACACGCGATCAGTCAGGTTGCGGGGCGGCATGACCTGACGCAGGCCGAAGCCGAAGGTGCAATGGACGAAATCATGACGGGTGCGGCGACGCCCGCGCAAATCGGTGGCTATTTGATGGCGCTGCGCATGAAGGGCGAGACAATTGACGAGATCACGGGCAGTGCGCGATCGATGCGGCGGGCGGCCAATCATCCGCCTGTCAACGTCGAAGGGTTGATCGATACGTGCGGGACGGGCGGCGATGGCGCGCATACGTTCAACATTTCGACGACGGTGGCGTTCGTGGTGGCCGGGGCGGGTTTGCCAGTCGCCAAACACGGCAATCGATCGGTGAGCAGCCGCAGCGGATCGGCGGATGTGCTGGGCGCGCTGGGCGTCAACCTGAGCCTGACACCCGAACAGGTCGGCGCGTGCATCGACGCGATCGGCATCGGATTCCTGTTTGCACCAGCGTTTCACCCAGCCATGAAATACGCGATCGTGCCGCGCCGCGAACTGGCCGTGCGGACGCTGTTCAATGTGCTGGGACCGTTGACCAACCCGGCGGGCGCGCGACGCCAATTGATGGGTGTGTACGCGCCGGAACTGACCGAACCGTTGGCGCAAGTGTTGTGTCAATTGGGCGGCGAATCGGCGTTCGTGGTGCATGGCGACGGCGGACTCGATGAATTGACGATCAGCGGGCCGAATCGGGTCAGCGAACTGCGCGATGGTGAGGTGCGCAGCTATGTGCTCGATCCGCGCGATTACGGGTTTGCGCCGTGCGATCCGGCGGAACTGACGGGTGGCGCTCCGGCGCAAAATGCCGAGATCACGCGCGGAATCCTGATGAACACGGTGAATGGCGCAAAACGCGGCGTGGTGCTGCTGAACGCGGCGGCGGGGATGGTTGTGGGCGGGCGCGCCAAAGACATCGCCGAAGGGATCGAACTTGCCAAGACGAGCATCAACAGCGGCGCGGCGCTCGCCAAACTCGATGCGCTGATCGCGTATACAGCGGCGATCGTGCCTGCGGCGTAGAGAAGTCCTCAGCCCTCGATCCGTCCAGAACCTCACCCCCAACCCCTCTCCGTCCTCACGGAGAGGGGGGCAAACTGCGATCGGGTATTGCTAAGCAATGAAAGAGCAATAGAATTTTATCGCGAGATATTAATAGGTATTGATCTTATTGATACGAGTGTTATTTGCGAGAAATAAGGATTCACCTCACCCCCCGACACCCTCTCCATCACCACAGCGAGGGGGTGTCAAGCCGCTGAAACGATTGGCGCGTCGAGCAGGCCGCGAGCCCAGCGCCCCTCTCCGTGAGGACGGAGAGGGGTTGGGGTGAGGTGAATCCGGTACTATTGATTGGTGGGGAATGGATAGCTCCGTCATCACGGAGAGCGGGGAAAAAGGGGGTTTTCATAGGTTTGACAGGGGTGCGGTACACTCTTGGAATGCGCCGCCGACCCTTGCCGATCGTGAGGAATGAGCCATGCCCGACAAACGCCACCTCGATGTGTTCATCAGCAGCACCAGCAAAGACCTTGAAGACTACCGAAAAGCCGTTCAGCTTGCGATCCTGAACCTGGGATTGTTCCCGTCGGGTATGGAAAATTGGGCGGTGACGGGCAACTCGTCTGTCGATCTGTGCAGGCAGAAGATCGCCGAGGCGGAGATTTATGTCGGGATTTATGCGCATCGTTACGGCTGGCAGCCCGATGGCAGTGATTTCGGCGGCAAAAGTATCACCAAACTGGAATTCGATTATTATTTGTTATCGCATCCCATTCATTATTTCGTTAGCTAGGGTGATCTTGAAGCGAGAATCATATCAACGATATCACGTAGTTCTCGCAAATCGCCATCGCTAATCGTAGTATAGGTATAAAAATATCCAAGCTTTTTTCTGGTGGAAAGCTGGGAAAGTTTACCAAGCAAAAAATTAATTAATATTTCAACAACACGCTTCAATATATTTATTGTCTGTAAATAGGGTAAAAACCCTCGCCTTTAGGCGAGCCGTTTTAACGCCTGTGTAGGTGCCAAAACAGAAAGGGACGGGCTATAATGCGAACCATGAGCTACCGCAAAGGTTCGCATACCGTGTATGATCTCAAATGCCACATCGTATGGATCACGAAATACCATAAACCAGTATGGCATGGCGAAGTGGGTAAACAGGTGCGTGAGTTGATCCGCCAGACCTGTGCGACGTTGGATGTGTATATTGTGACAGGTCATGTAGCACCCGACCACGTTCACCTGTTGGTATCGGTGCCTCCCAACTTGGCCGTGAGCGATTTGGTGCAACGCCTCAAAGGACGCAGCAGTCGGTTGTTGATCGACCAGTTTGCCGAATTGAAACGCCAGTTTTGGGGTCGTCATCTGTGGGCGCGCGGCTACTTTGTGGCGAGTTCGGGCAACGTTACCGATGAGATCATCAAGCAATACATCGAAACGCAAGAGAAAAACCTGCCAATGGACGATACCTCCAACTTTACGACGACCGATTAGGGTGCTGCTTCAGGCGGCTTTAGCCGCTTTCCCAAGTTATCGGCTTTAGTCGATAGTCGTTGGATAACATTCGGAATTAGTGACGGTGAGGTACACTGGGCGCATGATACTCCAATACAATCACTTGAGCGGTTTTCCGAGTGTATTTCAGTCGCTGA
>JBBRMW010000303.1:0-6502 GCA_038230635.1 Aggregatilineales bacterium
CCACCCTGTGGAGAGGGGAGTCCAGAATGGCCTGATCCCCCTCTCCATGAAGACGGAGAGGGGCCGGGGGTGAGGTGTGCTTCACTTACTCGGCGTTGGTTTCGGCGTCAACGAACCCGCCACCTGCGTCTGGACACTGGCTTGGTTCAAAGTCGCCTGCATGTTTGCTAATCCGGTGCTCGTCGCTGCGATCGCGCCCGCCGTCTCCTGTGCGTGTACCACTCCAGTTGCCGTCGCATGGAGATTCTCATTCTGGGTGGCGGTTGCATTGCGCGCGGTATAGGTCGAAGTTTGGCGCACGTTAAACGAGTTAGCGGTTGACGTTAGCCAGCCGTCAAGCGTCGCGTGTTCGACCGTCACGGTGCCATTCGGTGTGGCTGTTGCAGGCGGCGGCTTCGGCCCAAACAGGAAGTACAACAGCAGCAAACACAACAGACACAGCAAAATCAAAAGCGCCAACAGCCACCACGGAATCGACGGCGTGGACAGTAGTTCGCCGGGCGCGGTTTGTGGGCCACTGGCCGTCGCCGTCGAGGCCACTTCCAATGAGTACATTTTGCTGCCGAAGCCGAGAAATGGGCGACGCAGCGGACGCACAAAAAACACGGCGATTTCGCTCTCGCAGGGTGCGACGCTCAGCGAACGATTGGGCGGATCGTAGTGCAGCGCTTCTTCGCGGTCATGCGGCGCGAGCGTGAACGACTCCGGTGCATTCCCTTTGTTCGTGACTTTGACGCGCAGTTCACCCCGATTACGGATGCGGCGCGGCTGCATATCCATCTCATATTGGTAGAACGGATTGATCGTCAGCAGTGCCGTCGCTCGCCCGACTTCTTTACCGCGTTCCTGGCTGGTCACACGGACGGTAAACTGGTGCTGACCCGCTGTGCTATTGCAATTACGCGGTGGGTGGAAATTGAGCGACGTATTGCCTTTGGTGCTGGGCATCAATTGCAGCGTCGTCATCGGCACGGTATACCATTCTTTGGGGATACCGATCACCTCGAACTGGTAGTGTTCGACCAATTCGCTCTGGTTGAGCACCTCGACGCGCAAATCCATGCGTCCACCGGGTTCGATCGTGAGCGCAGGCGGCGTGAGCGTGATCGCAATGCCACTTTGCATTCCGCCAAAGCCCCCGCTCGGTGGCTGCTGCGGTACGGCGCCTGCCCCGGGGCCGCCCTGAAAACCCGGCGCAAACCCCGCCGATACCACCGACGGCACGTTTTGCACGGCACGCCCAGTCATATACGCCTGCGTGGAGCGCTGCAAAGTCAGCCAAAAGTTGCCCATGCGCACCATCGTTTCGGGCGGCCAGACCTCGGCGATGTTGCTGAGGAGCTTGGTCTCGCCCAGAAACGTGCCGTTGGAACTGCCCAAATCCATGATCGTGTACTGGCCGTCTTTGCGCCGCTCCAACCGCGCCTGATGCCGCGATACCTTCGGCGAGTTCAGCGTCAGATCGAGGCCAGCCTCGCGCCCGATCTCGATCGGGGTCTTGCTGATCGGGAAAGTACGTGATGGCTCGCCCTCGGTGACGATCAAGAGTTGATCGCTCGCAATGTCGCTGGCCGGGGCGGGCATGGCGGGTGCATACGCAGCTTGTGCCATCGATTGCAAATACGTGCTTAGCGACTCGACTTTTTCCGGGACGGCTTCGGGCTGCGGTTTGCCGCGTGCGCCGCCCGCCGGAGCCGCTGGCCGTTTGACCTGACCGCCGACCGACTCGACCGCTCGCAAGGCCTTCGCAAACTCGGTGCCATTCTGATACCGATCGCTCGGTTTCTTGGCGATCGATTTGAGGATGACCGCCTCCAGTTCCGGCGACAAACTCGCGCGCACCGCTGTCGGTCGATCCGGTTCGACGCCCGTGTGCATCTTGATCGCTTCCATGACGTTGCGCGGCATGAACGGCAGCCGCCCCGTCGTCAACTCATAGAGCATGATGCCCAGCGCATACAAATCGGTGCGGCCATCGATCTTTTCGGCCTGCGCCTGTTCCGGTGACATATACGGCAGCGTGCCCGTCGGGTTGTCGCCCATCGATTGGACGCCGCCTTCAGCCAGCTTCGCCAATCCAAAATCCGTGATCAGCGCCCGGAAGCTCAGTTCGTCGCCGCTGCTGCTGGTTGGTTTGAGCAGGATATTATCGGGCTTGATATCGCGGTGCAGCACGCCTTGCGAATGGGCGTAATCAAGCGCGTCGGCGATCTGTCGGGTGAGCGCCATCGCCTCGATAATATCGATAAACTTGCGCTCCTCGTACAGTTGCTTCAAGTAATCGCGCAGACTGCCGCCCGCCACCATCTCCATGACGATATACAGCAGTTGGTTATCGTAATCGTATTCGTAAATGCGCACGATGTTGGGGTGTTCCAACTTCGCGGCGGAGGAGGCTTCTTGTAAAAAGCGGCGGCGAAACTCTTCCTGGACGGCAAACTGCGGGTGCATCACTTTGAAAGCGACGGCGCGGCTCAGGTTCACGTCGGTGGCACGGTAGACCGCACCCATGCCGCCCTGACCCAATACCTTGTCGATGCGAAAATGCTTGATCGTGCGGTTTAATAACGGATCATTCATGAAACCACCTGGACGCTGGGCGCGCCTTCCGGGATAGAGCAATTATGCGCAACTGTCGGATCGATTGGACGTTGGGATACCGTTTACGTCGCGGCGCGAGTATAACAAAAAAATCAGACTATCGCTTGCCAGGGAAATTTCGCATACCCTCACAAAGAATTTCAGCGGTTTGGTTTTGTAGGGACGCGGCTTGCCCGCGACCGTCACCCCTTCTCGCGTCCGACTCCCCTCTCCGTGAGGACGGAGAGGGGTTGGGGGTGAGGTGAATCCCAAATGGCTCACAGGGTTCTCATGCTCGGCTTCGCTTTCTGCGTTAAAATAAACGTTACATGTCTGATTATATAATTGGCTTGCTGTGTCATGAGCATCCGTACCCGCCTCACCCTTTGGTATTCCAGCCTCCTCGCCGTTGTGATTCTCGTCTTTGGTATTTCGTTATTCAGCGTTTTGCACATCGCTTGGCGCGATGAACTCGATTCGAGTCTGACGGCCATCGCCCAGCAAGTGGGCAATCAGATTCAGTGGGACGCTAACCACAACATGACTGTCAAATTACGCGATTTGGGCGATGATGTGGGGATTTCGCCTTTTTACGTGCAAGTTTGGGATATTTTTGGTCGGCTGGTTGGTACGTCTAACGGCAATTATCAATACGCGCTCGATGCCGAAACGATCAACACGCCGCAAGCTATTTGGCATGAATTTACCCTTTCGGGCCGGCATTTTTATGTGTTGACGATCCCACTTAAAGATCATGGTCAGTTGGTGGGAAGTGTTCAGGTTGCGACGCGGCTGGATGCGATCGATGAGGCCACCGACCGATTGCTCAAAATCATGATCGGGGTCGGCGTGGTGGCGATGCTGCTCTCATTTTTTATCGGCTCGATGATCACGGGTCAAGCCTTGCAGCCGATCGACACGATTGCCCAGGCTGCCGCGCAGATCACCGCTGCCGACGATCTGAGTCGTCGCATTCCGTATGAAGGGCCAGACGACGAACTCGGCCAGTTGACGACGACGTTCAACGCGACGCTCGGACGGTTGGAACGCCTATTCAACGCCCAACGTCGATTCGTGGCGGATGTGTCGCATGAACTGCGTACTCCGCTGACGACGCTTCAGGGCAATCTCGACCTAATCAAGCGCATGGGACCCGATCCGATTTCGATTGAGGCCATGACCAGTGAGATCAGCCGCATGTCGCGGTTGGTGGGCGATCTGCTGCTGCTCGCGCGCGCCGACTCCGGCAACCTGCCCATGAACGAAACCACTGTCGATCTGGATACGCTGGTGCTCGAAGTATTCCGGCAAGGACGTATCCTCGGACCCCAGCTTCAATTCAAATTGGAGACGATCGAACCCGCCCGGGTACGCGGCGATTCGGATCGGCTGAAACAGCTTTTGCTCAACTTGGTCACCAATGCGATCAAATATACGCCGTCCGGCGGTACGGTCACGCTGAGTTTGACAGTCGCCGATAGTGAAGCCCTCATCAAAGTGGCCGACACAGGGATGGGCATTCCAAAAAACGATCTGCCCATGATCTTCGATCGATTCTATCGCGTCGATAAGGCACGCTCGCGCGAGATGGGCGGATCGGGGCTGGGACTGTCGATCGCAAGTTGGATCGCGCAATCGCATGAGGGTCGCATCGTCGCGGAGAGCGAGGACGATAAAGGCTCGGTCTTCACGATCCATCTACCCATCCTCGAAACGCCCGCCATCCCCGAAAGTATGCGCGAAACCCGCCCCCGGATTCCGCTGCCAGCGCGCGTGCGGCTGCGCAGCCAAGTACGCAGCGGCGACGAGGAAGACGTAGTCACCAAAGAGCCAGTCATAAAGGAAAAACCAGCATGACCGCTAAATCGGCTAAACCCATCGAAACGCTGTTCACAGCGATCTTCGAGACGCCGTTTGGTATGATGTTTGCCGCCGTCAACGAATCCGGCGCGTTAACTCGTTTGGCCTTTTGCCGCGACTCCGATACGAAGCCAGAAAATTTAGGCGGCCACATCGTCGTTGATCGCGCGCGTTGTGAGGCTGTTGCCCGCCAGATGAACGCATATTATCGCGGCGAGCGGCAGCAGTTCGATCTCGTCCTCGCCCCGTCGGGCACCCCCTTTCAAACCCGCGTCTGGAATGCACTCCTCCAGATTCCGTATGGCACCACGATCAGCTATCAGGCATTGGCGAATCGGATCGATCAACCAAAGGCAGTACGCGCGGTTGGGCACGCCAACGGTCAGAATCCGATTGTGGTGATTGTGCCTTGTCATCGCGTTATCGGCTCGGATGGGAGTCTGCACGGCTACGGCTATGGCATCGACATGAAGGCGCGGCTGCTCAATCTTGAAGGGGCAGCGCCACGACTGCTCTGACAGGAATTCAGAAACGGCTCATGTCGTCTGCCACTATTTTGAAAGCGCCGCCACAAACGCCCCTGCTGTCTCAAAACGTTCCGATGGCTCTTTGGCGAGCGCTCGTAAAATGGCGCTCGCGGCATTCGACGACAGGGCGGGCACAACTTTTCGCGGATCGGGCGCGGGCCGTTGCAAATGGGCCAATATCAGCGCGCCTGGATTATTGCCATAAAATGGCAACTGCCCCGTCAGCATTTGATAGCTCATCACCCCCAACGCATAAATGTCGGCGCGCCCATCAACGGTACTTGACGAAATGATCTGCTCCGGCGCGATGTAATCGAGTGTGCCCATCGTGCCCGTGCGCGTCAGACCGTTGCTGCTATCCAACAGTTTGGCGATGCCAAAGTCCATCAAAATTGGCCGAAAGTTCAGGCTGCTCATGGGTTGTTCGGTGGTGACTGGTTGAAGCATGATATTCGACGGTTTTACATCGCGGTGGACGATACCCTGGGCGTGCGCGTAATCTAGCGCATCCGAGATGGCCGCAATCAAGGGACGTGCTTCAGCGAGCGATAAGGCGCCATTGTTTTGCAGATAATGTCCCAAATCTTGCCCGGCAATGTATTCCATCACCATATAATATATGCCGTCTGCCTCGCCGAAATCGAATAGCTGCACAATATTGGTATGGCGCAGCAAAGCCACCGTGCGCGCCTCCTGCTCAAAGCGTTTCCGAAAGTTTTCATCGGTGGTATGGCTGGCGATCAGCGCCTTAATGGCAACCGTCCGCTCCAATGTTTGGTGGCGGCCTTTATAGATTTCGGCCATCCCACCACGTCCGATCGGTTCAAGCACCTGATAAACGCCAAATTGTTTGCCCGTGAGCAAGCCCGGATTAAGCACCGATATGCCTTGCGGGACTTGTAACTGACGCGCCTTGTCCAGATATTTTGGGTAAAAGCGGCGATCGATTGTGGCTTGCAGACGTGTGCGCGCGGGTTGGAACAGGATGGCGATGCCAACCACCGATAACGCGATCGCCACGCTGGATTGTTGCCCACCTGTAACGGCGGAGGCCACTCTTTGTACAAGCAAAACTCCCCCGACGAAAACGACCACCAAGGAAGCCGTGAGTGCGCCATAAACGAGCGCACGATTGATGACGAGATCAATATCCCACAGCCGATAATGAAAAATCGAGACGCCGATCACCAAGGGAATGATCATCAGCGAACCGTAATGTACCGCGTTGATCAGATAGTGCATGATAAGGGCAGCGAGGGGTGAATCGATCGAAAGCGACCAGGGCAAAACCGAATCGATTAAGATAGAACTCACGTAGAGCGTAAGGGCGGCGCTGCCCCCAAAGACGGCCCATTTCGTCTGTTGCTTTTGTGTGGGGCTAGACCAAAAACGATAACGGTACACTTGAACCAAGACGCTTGGCAAGTTGCATAAGGCGATGATTAGGTCGCGGAACGGAGCTTCCAACGAAAACGGACTCAATGCCGGAATCACCGGCCAAGTGAGCGCCCAACCGATCCAGACAACGGTCAACA
>JBBRMW010000304.1:0-6465 GCA_038230635.1 Aggregatilineales bacterium
TGGGAAGCACTCCCGGCAGGCAACCGCAGCCAGGTATTACGCCAGATTATCCGCAACGCACTGGGTGGCCCAAAGCCACCAGAAGTGAAGCAAGCCAATGTGCCAGATGGAATTGAGCTAATGCGAGTTTGCGACGATACCGCCTGGATACGCAGCGCGCTGACCGAACTCCCCAGTTACCTGGAGCAGATGCTGATGCGAGTCAATGTGGTAGGCAGCAACCCGCTGATAGTGGCTGAAGGGATACAAGTTGAAGGCGTCGGACAGCGGCTGGCCGCCGAGGCTATCGATCGCCGTCGCGCGCATATGCAGCAAAGCGAGTGGTGAACGCATGAACTTGAAAGCGGGTTTGCCACTCCAAGTGCTACTCGACGAGTGGGAAGTTAAGCGTGATGACGTCCCGGCGTTGTATGGGCGGCGCACGCCGCCCATCGGTTCGCTATGCGAACCGCTCATGCCCCCGCGCACCAGGTCACGGCTGACAAGTTTCTACGCGCGGGGGTATGAGCCAGCTAAATCGCTGGCCTCGCGCTGCGCGCGAGGAAATCGGCGGAGCGACTACCCGTCGCTCCACCGAGGCACGGGTGGCGAGCACCACCCGTGCGCCTGCCACCTGCTGCACGCGGTGACAGGCCAGACGCCGCATCAGGTATGCGGCGCACACGCGACACCCGACTCTTTGGTCGTTGGTGTACACCAGAAATGCATCAGAAACGAGGAAGTGATCCCATGAATACCCATCAAACCGCTGTCCAAATTGCTCGTCGGCTGCCTGTTTGGCATCGCCGCGACGTGCAAGAAGTGCTCGACATTCTGACCGAATTGTGGCGTGAGGAATTGGCAAAACCCGACGGCGAAATCCATATCGCTGGTCTGGGGACACTGTACGTGGAAACGCACCCCTTGCGGACCACCGGCGTGATCCGCGCGACTTTGCAACAGAAATATGGCACAGCTGCACCCACGACCCTTCAACGCCGCTCGATTCGGTTTCGACCATATGAGGCACTGCGGAACGCCGTGAAACATGAGACGAGAGAGGACTGAAAACCATGAGCAACCCGAAATTTACCGAGCGCTTGTCAGTGGGTTTTACACCCGACCAGGTGCGCCGCCTGGACGAAATCGCGCGGGTGCGTGCTCGCAAAGGGGAGCCACTCAGCAAAGCCGATATTGTCCGCGCCTCGGTCGAGTTCTACCTGCTGCATCAAGAGGATCTGTCTGGTTCGCGCAAGGCTATCGCCAAAGCCGTCGAGGGCAAGATCGCCGAAATTGATGCGAAGGTCGAGCGGCTCGATGGCAAAGTGAGCCAGTTCATCAGTTGGCTGGAAGGGCGGGTGCGCAAATGAGCCGTCATCAGCGCAAAATCCAATGGGCGATTCCTAAAGCCCTGCCCGAATGGGTCATCGGTTGGGAAGTGTGGAAAGATGATCAACCCTACCGCAAAGGCAAAATGCGTATCCCCGCCAAGACCGAGCAAGACGCGCGGCAGTCAGTGCAATACATCCTCGATGAGCTGCTGCCCAACCTATTTCCCGGCGGCGACGTGCGCCTCACGAGTGAACTGACTTGCGAGATGCCATGAACCATAAGCAGATGGTCGTCGCCAACGTGCAATACAAAAAGCCGACCCAAGACGATGCCAAGCGCAACAAAGGCTTGCTGCGTTACCTGACTTATCGAGATGCCCGCTACGGCCACATCCAACAAGAGCCGGGCATGGAACGCTGGCATGATCACGGCATGGGTGCGTCGGTCGGTGAAATTGCAAAGCGCTGCGACGACTATCAGAGCCAGCATGTGTTGGCTTTCACGCTCGTCTTCAATCCCAATCCAGAACTGATGGCGATGGTGCCGTTCGCGGAGCGCGAGGCGTTGGTCAAGGAACTCACTGAAACATCGTTGCAGCGCTTCTTTGAGGCACGCGGCGTGGAAGGCGGGATCGAGTTCGGCTACGTGTTGCATCACCGCGAAAGCGAAAATCCGCAGTCGCCGGGCTTACATGATCCGCATACCCATGTGATTTTGCCGGGCAGCTTCTATGACGAAGGCGCAGGGGAGCGCGTACCCTTGTATTTCAGCCGCAACAAGAGCGTCAATCACATCGAACTATTGCACCAGACCACCGAACAAACGCTGCGCGAGCTGTTGGAACGCGCGGTCGGTCTGGATTGGGAACAGCGCTTCGATGCACTGGAAGCCGTCCGCGAGGCACAGAAGCGGATTATCGAAGCGCCGCGACAAGGTATAGCGACGGACGAGGCTGGCCGTACCTGGGACATCTGGTTAGGCACCCGCATCACCGACGAGACGCACACGACGCTCGGTTACTACCGTGCTTATCCCACCGACCCGAAAAGCCAGCAAACCAGCTTCGCGCCCGATGAACTAACCATCGAATTTCGACCCCTGGCGAGCGGTCTAGCACACGAGCAAGCCGAGCGGCTGGGCGAATGGATGCGGCGCTATGCCCACGACAATCCAGATGAAGGGCTAACAGGACTATTCGGGCTGGCAAAAGATGTGGGGCGCATGACCGAAGGAGAGCGTCATGACTTCTTTGCTGGGAAAACGGCGCAGCCAGAGGTGGTGACGGAAAGCCAGGAGTTTGAGCAAGAAACCGAAGCGAAGCCATCGATAGGTCAGCGCGATAGAGACATCGATTTCTTTTGACCTCTAAAAAGCCGCAGAGGGTGCGCACGGAATGTTTGGCGACTGCCCGTGCGTACCCTCTGCTTGAGAAAGTGATTACCCAATGTCAGACAGTATATCGCAAACGGTGCCAGATGGCACACCCAATTCAATCACTTGCGCTGAATTCCTCACTACGCTGTACCGTGGCATTGACGACACATTGTGGCTCGAACTACGCTGCATCGATCCGACGGGCAAACAGAAGCCTGAAATTCGCTGGACGCCGCCTGCCAAGCCGTCAGCGGCTCTCAAGCAAGTGCAAACGCTGAACCAGCGTGGCTACGGCGCTTATTTTGCACCCTGCCCGCGCCGCGCGAAAAAGGGCAGTGCCGAGGAAGCCGCTGTTCTGCCTGCGCTGTGGGTTGATATTGACTGCGATGGCGATCTGACTCAGCGTGAACAGGCGCTGGCAAAACTGCACGCCTTTGAACCAAAGCCATCGGTCATCATCGACAGCGGTGGTGGTTGGCATGGCTATTGGCTGTTGGACGAACCTTACCCTTTGGCGGGCGATGCTGAACGGAAGCAAGCTGCCGCGCTCTTGAAAGGTCTATTTGATGCGCTGGGCGGCGATCCAGGTTATGTAAAATCAGTCGCTTCTATCATGCGCTTGCCTGGCTTGGTCAACACCAAGCCCGAACGCAACGGTGCGCTGGTCCGCATTGTTGATCTCGATGCCGCCTTGCGTTATCCATTGAGCGCGTTCGATTGGCTCATCACCAGCCCTCGGCCATCGTCTCATATCAAGCAATCTCCGACCAGTGCTGAGTCAGGACGAGGGAAGTTACCGCGTGCCACCGTGTCCTATTTGGAGCAGGGCGCGGTTAACGGCACCCGCAATCGGGCGTTGTTTAAAGCCGCCTGCCAGTTCCGCGATGCAGGATACTCACAAACCGAGGCCGAAACGCAGCTCGTCGCGCGCTATGTCGCCGACGGTTCGGGCGAAACGGGTCGTGAACTGGAAGCCCAGGCGACGATTGCCAGCGCCTACAAGCAATCACCACGCGATCCATTAGCGTCGAAAGCCGAAACACCGAACACGCCAACGACGGCCCATGAGCAGGTCAACACCCTGGTGACTCATTATGCGGTATCGGATGCGCAACCTGTACATCCAAACCCCGAACAGTTAAGCGCGGCCATCCGAGCGTGTGCCGATCTTGACCCCATCGCCTGGGCCGCCGAGCGCAAACGCATCAAAGCCGCTTGTGGGGAAGACTTCCGGTTAGCTGATCTGGATCGCATGTATAAGCGTGCTCAGAAAGAAGCGCGCCAAGCCGCTATAAATACCGGCACGCCTGCATCTGAGCGCTACTTCGTGGAGGATGGCTGCCTCGTCTACGAACGGCACACCGAACGCGGTAAATCACGGCAAGTGGTAGCTTCCTGGTCAGGACGTATTTTGGAATGGGTCACGGGTGTGGATGATGACGGTCAAACCGAACACATCATGCGCCTGGAACTCGCCCACACCGGACGAAACCTGACCCTCGATGTGCCCAGCGAATTGTTCGGCGATGCCAATGCTCTGACCCGTTTTATCGCGGGGCGAGCGGGTGGTCTGTACACAGTGCGAGCGGGCATGAACAAGCATTTGGTGCCAGCGCTGCTCAGCTTGTCCGGCGAGCCGCCGCAGCGCACCACCTATCGCTTCATCGGCTGGACAAAAGTCGATGGCAAGTGGGTGTACGTGTCTCCAACGACCAGCATCACAGCCAACGGTGCGCTGGCACAGCCACCCGCCGTCGAACTGGAAACCCGCCTCCACGATTATGGCTTGACGAACGCCGACGGGGCGCGCAGTTTAGTCGCGTTCACCGCTGCACTCGCTGCGCTGCCTAAAGACTTGGCCCCGGCGCTGGTCGCCTTTGCACTACTGCCACTGATGCAGCGCTTTTTCCCTGCCGCCGCGCCACGACCAGCCGTGCATCTGGTAGGCACGACCGGCAGCGGCAAATCCGAAATCGCGGCGCTGTTGACCAGCTTCTATGGTCAGTTTACCCGCGACACCCCGCCCAGCCAGTGGGGAGATACTGTGAATACGGTCGAGGCGCTGGGCTTTCCACTGGCAGATGCGTTGTATTGGGTGGATGACTACAAGACATGTTATGCCGACGAACGCACCTTCACCCGCTTCCTGCAAAGCTATTCGCGTGGAATGGGGCGTGGCAGACTTACCCGCGACTCCAAGCTCCGCCAGGAACGTCCCTGTCGCGGATTATTGCTCAGCACGGGCGAGACAACGATTGAGGGTGAGGCATCGGTTATCGCCCGAATGCTCGTTCTTGAAGTACCCCCCTGGGAACGCCGCGATCCAGGTGGTAAGTTGCTCGCCCATGCCGAGGCGCTCCGCAACGCTCTGACGGGTTTCACGGCTCATTTTGCCCAATGGCTAGCGGCTGGGGCTGATGCAGGCACGTTGACCAAGCGGGTCGCAAAAGGCTTCGATGCCAACGTGACAGACTACCGTGAGACGCTGAACGCTGCGAGTGGCAAACAAGCCAACACCGGACGCATGATCCAGAATTGGGCAGTCTTGCGCACGGTCTACCAATGCCTGGGTGAGTTCTTGGCTGAAAATCAGGCAGAGCAAATACTCCCAATCTGGCAAGACGTCATCGCGCAGACGATCCAGGCCGTGCAGCATGAGCGCGCTGGCGACTTGTTCCTCAATGCCCTGGCACAAATTATTGTCAGCGGCGAGGCCATCCTTGCCGCTGACAGGCGCGATCCGGAAGCGACCCGCCCCAATGCAACGATAATCGGCTATCTGAGCGGTGAACACATCTTACTGCTGCCGGAGGTCGCCTACCGCGAAGTGAGCCGGGTGCAGTCGTTCAAATTCAGTGCCTCAGCCATCGGCTCGCAGTTGAAGGAAGACGGTTGGCTGCTGCCCGGTCCAAGCGCCCTTACGGTACAGCGGCGAGTACATGGCATCACGACGCGCGTTTGGCAGCTCAAGGCTGATTTCTTGATGGAGGGGGCTGACGACGGGTGAGTTGAGTACCTCATACAACTTCATAGAAGGTGTGACGAGAGCCTGTGACAGCCAGAATGCCGCAGCTCTCGTGTTTTTTAGGTGCTGTCACAGGTGTCACAGGCTGTGACAGTGAATTTTCCTCAGAAAACAAAAAATGCGTGTGTCTCATTTTATATTTCAAAAGCTCAAAATACGTGCTGTGACAGTTGTGACACCTGTGACAGTGAACACATCAAAATAGATTCTGAATGGGCTGAATCTGGTCTGTGACACCTGTGACAGTGTGACACCCAACGTCCTTCTGCTGAGCAAATATATCCACTGACCACAAACAGAGCAGGATGTACTTTTTAACCTGCGATCTTCAATTGATCGCGTGGACTGAGGCGTTGTCACACCTGCGCTGCACCGGGTGACGATCCGAATCAAAGCCGCCTGGGTATTCGACGTACCCAGGCGGCTTTGGCATTTCTATGAAGGAGAAACGCCATGTCCACAGTTTATCACACGTCAGCCGCAGCGTCAGTCACCGCGCAGCCTGTCCCCTTTGCGAAGCGTTGGACGCATGTCGAACCCCTGCTGCGCCTACAATTTGTCACACGCGGCGATGCTACCCACGTCAATGACTTGCTGGCGGAGGCGCTTCAGCATCTGCTTACCGTTTGCGCGGTGGAACCAGAGTTGCTGAACGTGAGTTCGGACGCGCAGTGGGTGCAAATCGCGTTGCAAGGCGTGTTGAACATCGATGAGCAGCAGCCCGTGTTCAACCGCCAATTTGAAATTATCGAAAA
>JBBRMW010000305.1:0-6440 GCA_038230635.1 Aggregatilineales bacterium
GGACGAGGCAGGCCTCGTCCCTACCCAAGAAACGTCTGGTGTAGGGACGAGGCCTGCCACGTCCGCGTTTACACGCCCTGTTACGGTGAGGGGGTCGGGGGGTGCGGCAAATCTCTTCACAGTGTGTACGTCGCCAACATCGTGTCCAGCGTGCGGGCGACGATGTTCAGCTCGCGGGCGGTGCGTTCGACATCGCGGGTACTGGTTTGTGTCTGCGTGGTCGCTTCCTTGATTTTGTACATGGCGTCGGTCAATTGATCCATGCCAACCGTCTGTTGGCGCGTCGAAGCGGCGATCTGGATGGCGGCCTGCGTCGCTTCTTCGATCGTCTTCGCCAAGCCGCTGATCGATTTTCCTGCCCGATCGACCAACGAGACACCGCTATCGACGCCCTTTGTGCCCTGCTCCGTGACCATCACGGCGGCGTTGGTGGCCTGCTGAATCTCGCTCAGAATTTCCCGAATCTGGGTGGTGGCTTCACGGCTCTGCGCGGCCAAACTGCGCACTTCCATCGCCACGACCGCGAAGCCTTTGCCTTCTTCGCCCGCCCGCGCCGCTTCGACCGAGGCATTGAGCGCCAGTAATTTCAATTGATCGGAAAGTTCGTTCACGGTGGCGATAATCTCGCCGATCTGCTGCGTGCGCTCCGACAAGATCAGAATATTGTCCGCGATCGTCTCGACCCGCTGGCGGATCAGCGCCATGCCTTCGATCGTGTTGGCGACCGCTTCTTGTCCGGCTTTCGAGACGGCGGCGGAAACCATCGCCATCTCGGATACGGCTTGCGCACGTTCCGCCGTTTCGGTCACGGTGGCACGTACTTCGTTGACCGTGCTGCTGGTCTGCATCACGCTGCTGTCCTGATCGCTGGCTGTGATGATTTGCTCATTGGTGGAACGCAAAATGCCCGTCGCCGCGTCGGATACCGATTGCACGCTGCTGCGAACGTTCGTCACCATATCATGTAGACCCGTCACCATCGTATTCAGATCAGCACCCAGGTCGCGCAGGGCTGCCGAGCCTTGTATGTTATCCAGCGGCAGCCGCGCCGTCAGATCGCCTGTCGCCACGCGCCGCGCAAACTCTCGATACTGTGCGATCAGGGATATGCTTTCACCACCGGGGCGGAGCACCTCGATCAGGACGATCAACACGATCGCCAGCAGCAGCGCGCCGATCAACGCGACGTCCATGTTCACGTTGGCGCGATACGCCGCCCAATAACCGATCAAAGGGACAAAGGCAACCAACGCCACCCAGGGTGCGCGCCCAATATTCAGCCCCAACCCTGTACTTTGCGTCGCTTTCACATCGATCATTTTGATGCCACCTGATCCCCGCGCAGTTCGCGCGACAGCTTGTCCATTTCGCTCGCCACCATATCGGCCATTTGCAGGCTGGCCTGCGCTTGCAACGTCATGCGCCCGACGCCGTTGACCGCTTCCGCCATTTGCTCCAGCCCGCCCGCTTGCCGATCGACGGCAGCGGTCACCTTTTGCACGGCGGAGCTGCTCGTATCGAGCGCCGCCTCCAACTGACCGATCGCGCTCTCGGCTTGACGGGTGAGCGCGATCCCCTGTTCGATACTTTGCGCGCCTGCTTCGACCGTATCGACGGTTTGCGCCATCGACTTATGAATTTCAACCAACACCGCACGAATCTGAATCACGGCTTTGCGCGATTGTTCGGCCAGCGCGCGCACTTCTTCGGCGACGGTGGCGAAGGCGCTGCCACCCTCACCCGCGCGTGCCGCCTCGATCGCCGCATTCAGCGCCAAAAAGTTTGATTGTGTAGCGATCTCATCGACCGCCGCCACGATCTCGTTGATCCGTCGCACATGCCGCGCCAACGTCGTCAGCGTGGACGCGATCGCCTCGGTTTGCACGCGCGCGCCATTCAAACTGCCAATGGCCGCGCCGATCGTTTGGCGTCCGGTTTGCGTAACGGTGCGCGTTTTGATGCCCGCCGCCGCCAACCCGACCGCTTCGCGCCGCGCCCGATCAGCCAGCGCGTTGTACTCTTCGAGCAGCCGCGACGATTGTTGGATCAGGCGGGTTTGTTCGCCCGCATCGCTTTTTTGTTGTGCGGTCAGGGCGATGAGCGTTCCGGCGGCGCGTTCCACTTCACGCGTGACTCGCTCCAACTGCGGCACGCTCGTGTCTTGCGCTTCCTCTCTAACACTTCCGAGAGGGGCGAAGTTATCCCAACGCCCGGATCGCGCGCTGCGCTTGTCCTGCTCCCCCTCTCCGTGATGACGGAGAGGGGGCTGGGGGGTGAGGTGAATCGGGGGCTTGAGGCCGATCAGCGTCCACAGCCCGATCGCGGCCAATGGCAGCACCGCGATCAACCCGATCAGCGCCACGTCGCTATGCAGCACGAGTCCACCCACCGCAACGATCAACGCCCAGCCTATCTCACCCAGCAAATAATCGCGTCGTCCGTTCATCGATCGTTCTCGATGACGCCCTGTGCCCGTCGCCATTCACGGGCGAGCAGCGCATCAGCATCCAATAAACTGACGCCCTCCGCCGTGATCCCGGTGATCAAGTCGGAGACGGAAGCCGTCACTTCGGCGCGCATAAACGGCGTCATATCGTGGACATCATCGGCCAACACGCCAATCTCCAATTTTGATTCCGCCGCCCCATCACCGATCACGATGATCATGTTTGGCGGCGTGTCAACGGGTGGCAATCCGAGATAGACGCGCAAATCCAACACCGAAAGCACTTGCCCGCGTAGGCTAATCACGCCCCGATAATGGGCGGGCGCAAACGGCACGGGCGTCACATGCGGCAGTTCGCCGATCGAGCGCACGTTTTCGACCGGCCACGCATAGCGCTCGCTGCCCAACCGAAAGACCAACGCATTGCGCGTCCCCTCAGCATCGACGCGCTCGAACGTCCGCGCCAGTTGGGCCGTGCGCGCCGCGATCCGATCGGCGTGATTGATCGCGCCCTCTTCGAGCAGCGCCGCCGTCTCATTCAGGAGTCGTCGCAGTTCGGTGAAACTCATGACGCACCCACCGTCGCCGATTCGACTAGGCTCTGAATATCGCCCGCCGTCATGCCATCACCCAGCGGCAGCGGCCCATCCGGCGCGAAATCCGCCGCGAGTTTGACTGCATTTACCCAATGGCGGCGCGCCGATCGAAAATCGCCGCTTGCCGCGTACAAATTACCTAAAACAAAATGCCCCAACACGAAACCGTGATCGATATACAGGCAGCCGCGCACCGCCCCAATCGCCGCCTCCGCATCGCCGCGCCCCTGATAGATCAACGTGCGCAGCCAGGCACAAGGCAGATCGAGCGGCGGCGCATCATTCAAGATTACCAGCGCCTCATCCGTTTGTCCGTTGGCGGCGGCGGCTTCGGCCCGCTTGAGGATCGATTCTTCCGGTTCGCGGGTTTCGCGTTTCGTGACCGCGAACCAATCCTGCGGATCGATGGGTGTCGGCGCGGCGATGTCTCCGCCCTTCGCGCGGATCGTCGCGCTTTCCATAATCAGCACACCATCAGGACGCAGCGCCGTTCGCAGCCGCGCCGTTACCCGCGCTCGCGCTCCGGGATCGAAATACATCAACACGTTGCGACACACGATCAAATCGGCAGCGGGATATGCAATCGACTCGTCGGCCAGATTGAGCGGCTTGAATGTGACGCCAGCACGCAATGTATCCGGCACACGCCAACGGCTGCCCTGCGCGATCAACCCCGCCCGCGCCAATGTCGCCGGGATGCGCAGCGACCATGCGCCATACAATGCGCGCCCCGCAGTTGTCAGCGCCCCCGCGTTGAGATCAGTCCCCAAAATCGTTATCGACCATTGATCGGGCGATTCCCCGGCAGCAATGAGCGTCTCGTGGATCAGCACGGCCAATGTGTAAACTTCCTCGCCCGTTGCACACCCGGCGCTCCACACCGATAAATCGCGCGATGACCTGTGCCCCGCGATCAAACTCGTCAGCGCCGCCTCGATCGGCTCGACCTCGCGGAAGAAATACGTCTCCCCAATGGCGATCTCACGTAGGACTTTGCTCCACGTTGCGCCGTCCATCGATTCGACTCGCAGGCGCTCACGGGTCTCATCATTATCGATCAACCCCAGGTGGCGGATATGCTGCGCCAATGGATCGGGCGCGATCGAGAGGCCGCAGCGCTGTCTCAGTAAATCGGATAGCCAAATGGAATAGCGGTTGTCGGCGGTCACGGGGTGGTGTGTCCTTGATACACCCCTTAAGAATAACATAAGCGCGCGGCGGGCGATAGATTGCGCCTGTAGTGAAGTCGTGGCATCCGGGTTAGAGTTCGGTTTGATCGCCTCCCCCCCCCAATTTTGCCGCCCACTTTTACAGAACATGCGTTCTATGATACACTTTCTCAATGGATTTCTTTGGAGTCCGCCTATGCCCAAATTCCGCCCCCATTGCTCGAATTGTTAATTGATCTACTGAAATAACAATCAGATCAAGGGATCGACAGCCAAGCCGCCTTCGACTCCCCCTCGCCGTGATTACGGAGAGGGGGTTGGGGGGTGAGGTGAATCCGTCCCATTGCTCGAATTGTTAATTGATCTACGCAAATAACAATCGGATCAAGGGATCAACAGCCATTAACTCGGCACGCGCAAATTCTGGTGCTTTCCCGTTGCCGGCAACAGCCAACCCGGCTTCGACTCCTACACACAACATGGAATAGTGTCATCACATCAATTGTTATTATATTGAGCGATGCCGTACTAACGAACTGGTGGATCACGGTTCATACCAATAAGTTCCTCCAATGTGCTGGAGACACCTGTGAAGAGAAAACAATCGCCAGATTTGATCAGTTGGCGCAAAGATAATCCAACGCTGACTGAAGTTGTGAACTATTTCAGAAAGATCGATGATGGGGAAGGGCTTTTCTGCGTATTCTTTGGCCCATTTCTCGATCTTGAGGATGGTCAAACCTATCAATTTCCTGGAGCAGTTTATGTCGATGAAATCGATCCAATGGAAGGTACGCTCGCAATTTACTTGCCTGACTGCAATGCGCGCTGGTGGGTGCAGCCCATTGAGCCTTTTACCTTTGAAGTGATCGTGGATGATAAGCGCCTTTCCTTGAAAATCTATAACATTGGCGAACAAGAGTGGCCGCCACATATCAAACAATGGCACGAGGAGTTTGCCAACGAACTCCCACTATCCGATGATAAACCCGAAGCCTTAACCCGCAAAGAATTGATCGACCCAGCGCTCGATGAACGCGGTTGGACAGACGAAATGATCAACCGCGAATGGACTTTCACAAGCGAGGTTGATGAGAGACGTAGGCGAGTCGATTATGTGCTTTCTGTTCTCGATGAGAACCGACGACATTACCAGCCAATCGCTTTTATTGAAGCGAAACATAGCGGTTTGATAGCCGATTATGGCTTAGAGCCTATCCGAATAACCCAGCGGCGCGGAAAGCGATGAGGGCGCAGGCAAAATGGACAAAGGCGAGATAGTTGGCGGACTTCTTTTCCCAGCGGATAAGGAGACGACGAAAGCGGTTCATCCAACTGTGCAGTCGTTCAACGTGAGCGAATGTGAGTGGCGACTTGGCGCGCCATAAAGAAGTCACGCACGGCTTGATAATCATAGCCTTTGTCGAGACAGATGCCCTCCAGTCTTTCTTCGGCTGGGCGGGAAGGGATGAGTGCGTCAAATGTCGGCTCGACCAGTTTCATGTCGGGGCGGTTGGCCCCGTCGATGCTGACTGCCAGTGGCACGCCGTGTCCCTCAACCAGCACACTGCGCTTGACGCCTTGTTTGCCTCGGTCGGTGGGATTAGGCCCGGTTTTTTTCCCCACCCAGTGGCGCTTTGGTCATCGCCCCGTCCATGCTCATCCATTCCCAATCGATACCCACGATCTCATCAAAACGTTCCAGCCCGACCGCCCACAGTCGCTCGAACACCCCTGCCGCCACCCATTCCTGATAACGGTCATGGGCTGTCGAACTGGCGCACAGTCTCGTTTCCTGCAACGCTTTCCACTGACAACCCGTTCGCAACACGTAGAAGATGGCGTCCGCACACGCTCGGTCAGCCACGCGCGGGCGTCCGCCACCGTACCGATGCGTGTTGACATGGGCTGGCAACAGCGGTTCCAGCACCGCCCATAGCGCATCGCTCACATGATAAGCGCTCGTGGTCGTGTTATCTTTCGTGCGTTCACGCGTTCGAACGATTTTTTCGCTTGGTTCTGCTTTTGTTTTGCTCATGACCCCATTTTACCAGTTATTCGGATAGGCTCTGAGTCCATTCATATCATTGGATAACATTCTGAATTAGCGGACAGTGCAAGCGCACGGGTTATTTCACTTTTTGTCAAAAAGGCAGTCGAGCGGCGATTTGCCGATTGACGAGACCCGCTACTGCGCGTACCCGTGCGGTGTGTTGCTGACGATGATGA
>JBBRMW010000306.1:0-6351 GCA_038230635.1 Aggregatilineales bacterium
CGAATACATCGCCTACTACAACCAATCGCGTCCCCACCAAGGGCTTGATCAGCACCAACCAATTCCGCTCCCGCCTCCAGACCGAGTAGGCAGCGTACATTGTCATCCCGTTTTGGGCGGCATTATTTATGACCATTACCGCGCCGCCGAGCGCGCATTCCTCCGGTGGATGAGGTTTTTTGACCCTACGGCCTCACTGGACAGGTTTTGAGGTCAACCATGCCATTCGGGAGAACATTTTGAATTATCGCCCATGTCTGCGAGCCAAACCGAAAATCTTGACAGGTCGAATTTATCGCTCTATAGTATAAAAACGTTTGCGCAAACGTTTTTCTCAGAAAACAGTGTCTCAATTGGTTCAGGAGATCAGCAATGTCCAAGAGCATTTTAAGTAAGCCAATGTCCCGCCGTCAGTTTCTCGCCGCCAGTGCATTGGGAGCCGCAGCAGTGGCTGTCGCGAGCCATGGTGCACCGGCTTTCGCGTTTCAAACAACCAAAAAACCGAAAATCGGGCTGGTGATGAAGTCGCTGGCGAATGAATTTTTTCAGCAAATGGATAAAGGCGCGAAAGATTACGCTGCCAAGCACACCGATCAATTTGATTTCTCGACCGTCGGCATGAAGGACGAACGTGACTTTGCCGCCCAGGTGGATGCAGTCGAAAACTTCATCACGCAGAAATTCGACATCATCGTCGTAGCTCCGGCAGACTCCAAGGCGATGGTGACGCCGCTCGCCAAGGCGATCAAAGCTGGCATAGTGGTCATCAACATCGATGTCGAACTGGATAAGGATTCGAAGACAGCGGCAGGTATCGATCTGGCGTTCTTTGGGCCGGACAACGCGAAGGGCATGAAACTGGCGGGCGACGCATTGGCAGCTAAGCTCGGCAAAGGCGGCAAAGTCGTTATCCTTGAGGGTAACCCGGAAGCTGATAACGCCACACAGCGCAAAAACGGCGCGCTGGCCGCTATCAAAGACGGTGGCTTGACGCTGCTCGATTCCAAGACAGCACACTGGGACACCGACGAAGCCAACACGCTGATGACCAATTTCCTCACCCAGTACCCAGATGTGCAAGGTGCGATCTGCGCCAACGACTCAATGGTGCTGGGCGCGGTAAAGGCCATCGACTCAGCCAACAAGACGGGTAAAGTTAACGTGGTTGGTTTCGACAACATCCCCGCCGCGCAAGCGCTCATCCGCCAGGACAAGCTGCTGGCAACTGTTGAACAGTATGGTTCATTCATGGCAGTCATCGGCATTCAGTATGGTTTGCGAACAATGGCCGGCGAGAAGTTCACCGGCTGGGTGCAGACCCCGCTCGAACTGATCACCAAGTCTAACGTCGATCAGCCGCTGCAACTGCCTTCACTTTCCACACCAGAAGCGACGATGGCGGCGACGATGGCTGGAACAGCTGCCGCACCGGCGGGCACGATGGCCGCGACAATGGCAGCCACCACCACACCGTAATACAAAGAATCGCTCGATCCTTTTTTCATCCGCGCTGGTTCCCGGTGCAAACAGGCCGGGAACTGGTTTTCCAACGCTGAATAGTTGCTTTGAGATGGCCTTATATGGTTCAGAATAATTTGCTTGAGCTTCGCCATGTAACCAAGCATTTCCCAGGTGTCACGGCACTTCGAGGGGTCGATATGTCCGTCGAACGTTGCGAAGTGCATGTATTGGTCGGCGAAAATGGTGCTGGTAAATCCAGTTTGGTCAAATTGTTGGCCGGGGTGTATCAACTTGATGAAGGCCAGATCATCTTTGAAGGGCACCCCTATCAACCCCGTACTCCGGTGGATGCCTTTCGTGCCGGGATTCGGGTCGTCCATCAGGAACTCAATCTGCTACCGTATCTTACAGTCGCCGAAAATCTGCTGTTCGAGAGTTTGCCTCAGAACGGCGGCATCGTGCAATTCGGGACCATGTATCGGCGCGCCAAAGCGCTGCTTGACGAGGTTGGTCTGGAGGTGTCACCCGGAACGCGCGTGGAGCAGCTCGGCATCGCGCAGATGCAGCTTCTGGAGATTGCCAAAGCCTTGTGCTATGAGAGTAAGTTACTAGTCCTGGATGAGCCAACCGCCACGCTCACTTCGCGCGAGATCGAGCGGTTGTTCACTATCATAAAAAAACTGCGTGCGAAGGGCGTCACATTCATCTATATTTCGCATCGTTTGCACGAAATCTACGACATTGGCGATCGGGTGACTGTGCTGCGCAACGGTCAGCATATTGCCACGCGTCCGATCGCCGACGTTAGCCTGGATGAACTGATCAAGCTGATGGTGGGGCGCGACATCACCGACGAACACCGCTTCCGGACAAATGTAATCCCTGGCAAAGAAGTGTTTAGGGTTGACGGCTTAAAACTGACACCGCACAGCCCGCCACTATCCTTCGCGACCCACGCGGGCGAGATCGTGGGTATTGCGGGCCTGGTCGGGTCGGGCCGGACCGAGGCGATGCGTGCCATTTTTGGCGCGGATCGGAAGGCGGCAGGTCACATAAGCATCGACGGGCGGCCCGTATCGATCCGAGAGCCACGGGATGCGGTTCGCCATGGCTTGTGCCTGCTCACCGAAGACCGGAAAAACCAGGGACTCATGCTCGATCTGCCGATCAGCACGAATATTTCAATTACCGATCTTGCCAGAGTTTCGCGGGCTGGCTGGCTGCAATATCGCGTAGAAGCCGAAGCAGCAACCCGGCTGGTACGCGAATTGCATGTTCGGACATCCTCGATCGCCAAATATGTTCGCTTTCTATCGGGCGGCAACCAGCAGAAAGTCGTGCTGACCAAGTGGCTGTTCCGGGGATCGCACGTCCTGATTTGCGACGAACCAACGCGGGGCATCGATGTCGGCGCGCGGCAAGAAATCTACGAACTGTTGTGGGATTTGGCGGCGCAGGGCAAAGGGTTGATCATCGTCTCATCCGATCTGTTAGAACTGATGGGTTTGTGCCATCGTATTTTGGTATTTTCAAAAGGTAAAATCGTGGGTGAAGTCCAGCGCGTCGATTTCAACCAGGAGCACATCCTGTCACTCGCCTATCAGGAATATATTCGCGCATGACTCAATCAACTGACATTCAAAACTCACTCAGCACGGCTCCATCATCATGGCGGAAGGATGTATTACGATTTCTGATTCGGGACGCAGGCGTGGCATTGGCGCTGATCATCATCACACTCGCCTTTTCGGTCACGGCCCCCTACTTTGCGACAGGCGAGAATTTTCTGAAAATTTTCGGCCAGATTGCCATCAACACGGTACTGGCCGCTGGTATGACGTTCGCAATTCTGATCGGTGGCATCGATCTGTCCGTCGGCTCGGTGCTTTCGCTGGCGACCGTCGTAGGCGCACTCATTATGACCAACAAGAGTTTTTCACCGGGGGTGGCTGTGCTGCTCGCGGTGTTGGCTTGTATGGGCGTCGGCGCAACGTGCGGATTCATCAATGGCTTCGTCTCTGAACGCTGGAAAATACATTCGTTCATCGTCAGTCTGGGAATGCTGAATATTGCCAGCGGGGTCGCACGCATCGTCAGCGATAATCGCACGATTACCGGATTTCCGCAATCGTTTATCGATTTCGGCGATCTGATTATCGGCGGCGTGATCCCGACGATCTTTCTGATCGCGGTCGTGATTATTTTTATCGGTTGGTTGATCTTGACTCGCACCGTCTTTGGACGCATGATTTACGCGATCGGCACCAATGAAGAAGCCGTTCGGCTATCGGGGCACAATCCGGGTCGTTACAAGGTGGCCGCCTTCATGTTGTGCGGGTTGACGGCAGGTATCGGCGGCATGGTCTATATGCTGCGACTCAATATTGGCAGTCCGATCGCCGGCACCGGTTACGAATTGACGGCGATCGCCGCCGTGATCATTGGTGGCACCAGTTTTAGTGGCGGGAAAGGCTCAATTTTTGGTACGCTGATCGGTGCGTGCATTTTGCAGGTACTGACTACTGGTTTGCAACTGCTGGGCGTTGGAGACAATTTCAAGCCCGTCGTGATCGGTACGGTCGTTGTGCTGGCCGTGATTTTGGATACGTATCGCGCGCGCGCCTTGCGCACCCTTGAACTCAGCTAGAAAACATTGGACTCATGACAAGTATTAGAGATGTTGCGCGGATCGCCCAAGTTTCCGTATCGACCGTATCACACGTAATCAATGGAACACGCCATGTCGAACCGGCGACGGTTTTGCGTGTGCGGCAAGCCATCGAAGAACTTAACTATCAGCCCAATTCGCTTGCCCGCAGTTTGCGGCATGGCAAAACCCACACAATTGGCCTGCTGGTACCCGATAACGCGAATCCGTTTTTTGCGGAGGTCGCGCGTGTCGTGGAAAACGAGGGCTTCAACGCCGGCTATAGCGTGATCCTGTGCAATTCAGATGGCTCAGAGGGCAAAGAGGATACATATATTAGTGTGCTGCTTGCCAAACAGGTGGATGGGCTGATTTTTGCAGCTTCCAGCAATCGCCTCAAGGGGCTGGCACGCGTTCTCAGCGCCAAAGTGCCCGCTGTCGCACTCGACCGCGAGCTTTCCCATTCGCCCATTGCCCAACTCCTGGTCGATCATTGGCACGGCGGCTACATTGCGGGCGAATATCTGCTCAAGCTAGGACATCGCCAATTCGCCTATATTGCTGGGCCGCACCAACTCAGTCCGAGCGCGTATCGACTCGGCGGTTTCCAGCAAGCACTGAAGGAAGCCGACCTAACCATTGATGAGCGGGCCATTTGCGGGGGCGATTTTCGCTTTCTGAGTGGTCAGGAAGCCGTCCAGGAACTGTTGGAGCGGGGCATTCAGTTTACGGCGCTGTTCGCCGCCAATGATCTGATGGCGATGGGTGCCATCAGTATCTTACATGCGAAAGGGCTGCGCGTTCCGCAAGACGTGTCGGTGATCGGGTTCGATGATATTCCGTATGCGGCCACCACGATGCCACCTCTGACCACCATTGCGCAACCGATCGAAGCATTAGGAAAACTTTGCGTGAAAATGTTAATCGAAACCATGCAGCACCCCGAACAGGCTCCGCAACGCACGGTACTCTTACCGCAGTTGGTTATACGTGAGAGCTGCGCCCCGGTGAATGGCCTAGTCATTCACGCTGAGTCGGCGCAACCCAGCACTATTTAGCGATCTAAATTCAGGGACGGGCAACGCATGTCAGTTGTAGTATTTGGCAGTATCAATATGGACTTGGTAGTGAGCGCACCGCACCTACCAATACCGGGTCAAACCCTTACCGGGCATACTTTTTTCAGCGCCTCCGGTGGCAAAGGCGCGAATCAAGCGGTGGCTTGCGCGCAACTCGGCATATCGACCCGGATGATTGGCGGTCTTGGAATGGATGCGTTCGGGGCAACGCTTCGGCAGGGCTTGAAAGGTTATGGGGTCGATGTTTCCGCCGTCACTGAGTTCGACGGCCCATCTGGCGTGGCCTTAATAACCATCGATGACCGCGCCGAAAACACGATCGTCGTCGTAGCCGGAGCAAACGGTATGCTCAGGGCGGACTTAAATGTTCTTGAAGTTGCTTTCCGGGATGCCCGCGTGCTGCTGTTGCAACTCGAAGTACCGATTGGTGAGAGCCTTGCTACCGCGCGGCTCGCTCGCACAAAGGGAGTCACGGTGATTCTCGATCCTGCCCCCGCGCAGCCATTGCCGCCTGAATTCTATCAATTGCTCGATGTGCTCACGCCGAACGAATCCGAGGCGGAACAACTTATCGGTCAGCCAATTAGTAATGAACAGAATGCGGCTGCCGCTGGCAAGATACTATTGGCACGCGGCGCACGCAATGTCATCATCAAAATGGGTGGTAAGGGCGTCTACTGGGCGCAACACGGGGGCGGACGTTTTTTTCCGGCGTACCAAGTGTCGATACGGTGGCCGCAGGCGACGCTTTTAATGGCGCACTGGCAGCCGCTTTAAGCGAAGGACAACCTTTCGAAGACGCCCTCCAGTGGGGATTGGCAACCGCCGCAATTTCCGTGACTCGAGTCGGCGCACAGCCATCAATGCCAAGCCGCGCGGAAGTCATGGCATTACTTCTCCGTTCATGATGAAGGCGGCGGCGCCGATTGGTAAGCGAGCATCAGATTGCGCGGCTTGGCACTGTCTAGCAGGGCAGCAACGCTTGGTCGCGCCATTGCGACACCAAATTGGGATACAACCCGTGCGCTGCGGCCACCTGACTGAGTGTCTTATCATCCTGTAGCACCTCCCGGACGCTTTTTGCTTTGAATTCTGGACTGTACGTATTTCTCATGACGCGTTGTTCGACTAGTACAGCAGAGCGGAAGTAATCACAGGGAACAA
>JBBRMW010000307.1:0-6337 GCA_038230635.1 Aggregatilineales bacterium
GGCGTCTGGGGTAGGGACGAGGCCTGCCTCGTCCATTTCACAATGATGACTACCTCGCACCCTTCGCACCGTCTCCCCTTAGCTTTACGCCTATAACCCCGTGTAGTCGCCCGTGATGATGCCAATGCAAACACATCCCAAACTTTTACATGTGCATGGGTTTATTGATCAACGCCATCTCATCCTGGAAATAATGATGGAAGGGTTGGGGCAGGCTGTGCCAATCGATCCCTTCGGTATTGGCTGCGGGCGGGCGCGAATTAGCGGTATGCCAGAATAGGAGCGTCTTGTCCTGAAGGTGTTCTGCCTCCAAATCGCGCCCCAGTGCTGCCGCTACTGGGGCCGTCCAAGTAGGCTCGAGTTCCAACCCTTCTGTTTGCCGCACAGGTTCGATCTGTGCGAGCGCCGCTTGCAGCAAGGTGTTTTCGGTCTGCCCCGGCGCATCGCAGCGAATCTGAATCGCACTGGCTTCGAGCGTAAGCAGCGGAAAGCGTCGATCGTGTGCGTGCAAGAAGCGATTGGCCTTGCCGAACAGCTTGATCATATTTGCTTTCGTCCTGACAATCCCCGCCGCATCCATCGGATGACTGACAACGGCCACGACTTCCGTTTTGAGTCCTGCTGCGCGCAGCCCCAGCGTCAAACCGGTGGCCGTGCCCAGCAGCCCCATCGCAATATATAACCGATCGGGTTCGGGGAGAATCCCCGCCGCGATCTGCTGTTTGAGTTCAAAAGCGGCATTCACATAGCCCGCCATGCCCAATGGGGAGGACGCACCCAGCACTTTGGGATTGCTGCCATACTTCAGGAATCCGGTCACTTTCAAACGCAGCAGTTGGCTCATGATCGCGCGCACCGACGCAATAGAATAGATTTCCGCGCCCAAACTCTTGAAAATGAGCAGATTGCGCCGCGCTTCTGAGGTAGGTTGTTGATCAATCAACATCACGGCGAGACTGAGATCATATTGCTTGGCATAGATGGCCGAGGCGAGCGCCATACTTGTCCCCGCCAAGCCGATCACGATGGCGCGTTTCGCTTTGGCGTGTAGGGCATCGCCCAACAAAAATTCCAGGGCACGAACTTTGTTGCCACCGAAAATGGCCGCACTGATGTCGTCGCGTTTGACAAATAGGGAGGGCGCGTGCATGGCGCTCCCGATCTTTTCGAGGCGCGTCACGGGCGTGGGTAGATCGCATAGCTCGGTGCGTGGCAGTGTCGCTGCTAAACCAGGATAGTCCTCAAACAGCGGAATGGTCATACGAATGCCTCATTTCTTGTCAGAGTTTGGCAGGAAGGCCAGTGAAGTTCAGTATACGCGGTAATGTGCGACAGCGAATGTTATTTGGACGTTCCTAATATATCGCAATGCCGCATTTGGCGAGGACGCAAACTCGATGGATGGCAGCGCGTTACCTGCCAATCAGTTGCCCAGCGTGGGAAATAGTAGGGCACGCGAAGGCGAAACGGTTAGTTTCGCGCGCAGATATACATATAAAATGTACCTTGGATTGCTGAACGTTTTCACAAGACACAGATAGGGAGCGAGACAGCATGGTTTTACGAACTGCCCAAACACGACGTCTGCTATCCGCAGCGCTGATAGTTGCCACGATCGTACTTTCCCTCGCGTTGTCGATGCCTCTTCCGACTCATGCACAACAGACAACGCCCACACCGGGTCAGGGTACTGATCTCTCAAGCGGCCTGAATGTCAATGTTGCCTTTACCGACTTGACTTTCAGCACGTCGAATGTAGGTGCGCCCACGACCAATTTCCCATCCGGCACGCAGGAAGTTTTCGCGCGTTTCAATTACTTCAACATTCCGTCGGGAACGTCCCTGTTACGTCAATGGTATCGTGACGGACAGCTTGCCATCCAGAAAGAAGACGCATGGAGTGATGGGTGGGGAACCAGCGGACGCCTCACGCATATTTCGATTTTCGACTATACTAGCGGCCTGACGCCGGGTTACTATCACGTTGTCGTATCTTTGCCCGGCTATCCCGCTGCCCAGATCACGGGCGATTTCGTGATCGCGGATAATCCGATTGTGATCGTTCCGCCGGGGCAAGCGCCGATCTTCACAAACTTGAGCGTCAGCAGCAGCCCCGCTGGCCCCTCGATGGCGGCTTTCCCGGCAGGCACACCCTTCGTCAGTGCGCGTTGGGATTATGCTAACATTCTGGTCAGTGCGAGCACACTCGTTCAACGCGATTGGTATTTCAATGGCGTCTTGTTTCGTTCGGTGGCCGATAGCTGGAGTCCAAATTGGCCGTCCAGTGGCCGCCTGACCCACATCGCGCTGTACGACTATCAGAACGGGCTGCCTTCCGGCACGTATCGGCTGGTGGTTTCGCTGGTCAACAATCCAGCAGTGCGTGCAGAAATGGGCTTCACCATTGGGGACAATACGCCGGGGGTGTTCAGTGCGCTCACCTTCAGCGACACGCCCTATGGATCACCCACTGCGTATTTCCTACGCGGCACGCAGCAAGTTTTTGCGCGCTGGAATTATAGCAACGTGCCGAGTGGACTCACGGTCATACGGCGTTGGTATCGCAACGGCGCGCTCTTGTTGGAACGCCGTGAACCCTGGACTCTGGCCGGAACCGGAATGGCCGTGAACGTTTCCATCTACGATTTCACAACCGCTAACGGCCTGCTGCCCGGCGACTATTTCGTACAGATTATTCTCGATGGCCTGCCACAAACGATCCTGAGCGGCTACTTCACGATCCGTTGACCTGAACGGGTAGGCTGAAAGTATGCCCGCGCCAGGGCGATTGCAAAGTCAGGGAAAAGCCCTCACCCCCAGCCCCTCCCCATTTCATGGAGAGGGGCCGCCCGGAGACGGTGATTCCCCCTCTCCACGCCAGTGGGGAGGGGGTTAGGGGGTGGGTAAATGGCCGTCTTCATGGATCTTGCCGACTTTGCACGTGCCCTGATGCAATCGCCCTGGTTGTGGCTCAGATCAGCGGACTCGCGCTACACTGTGCGCCGCCAACTTGACGAAATCGTTTACCCGCACGAAGGACAGCCGTTCATGCCGAACCCGATCAAACCCCGCTTGCCGAAGGGGATGCGCGACTTTTTGCCCGCCGACATGCTGCGCCGCCAGTACGTCATCGACACCGTGACGGAGGTTTTTCGGACGTTCGCCTTCGAGCCGATCCAGACGCCTGTGCTCGAACTGAGCGAAACGTTGATGGGAAAATATGGCGAAGACGCCGAAAAACTGATCTACAATGCGCAGCATCCCGGCAGCAAAGAGGAATTGGCGCTGCGCTACGACTTGACTGTGCCCCTCACGCGCTTTTTCAGTATGCACGAAAACGAGCTGTCGCTGCCCTTCAAACGCTATCACATCGCCCCCGTTTGGCGTGGGGAGCGTCCGCAACGTGGCCGCTACCGCGAGTTCTTTCAGTGTGACGCCGATATTGTGGGCGTGGCCGGGATGGATGCCGACGCGGAGATCATCAGTCTCGTGGCGACCGCAGTTCGGCGGCTCGGTTTCAGCGATTTCGTGGTCAAGATCAACAATCGCAAGCTCCTGACCGGGATCGGCGAATATGCGGGTTTGAGCGGTGCGGCGCTGAGCAGCTTGTATCGCACGATCGACAAAACCGACAAGATCGGACTCGATGGTGTACGTGCCGAATTCCGCACCAATGGCCTGCCCGAAGACGTGATCAGCAAAATCGTCGATCTACTCGAATCGGCGCAGAATACGACGGGATTCTCGGCGGGTGAGCGCATGATTGGCACACTGCGCGAGACGCTTGAAGACTTTCCGACGGCGATGGCTGGCCTGGATGAACTGGACCGCTTGCAAGACAACTTGAAGGCGATGGGCACGCCCGGTGACCAACTCGGCCTCGATTTTACGATGGTGCGCGGCCTCAGCTACTATACCGGATCGATTTTCGAGACGGTACTCGTCAGCGATGACCCCGAAGAGCGCGTCGGCAGTGTCAGCGGCGGTGGTCGCTACGACGATCTGATCGGATTGTTCCGCAAGGATTCCCTGCCGACGGTCGGTGTCAGCTTGGGCATCGAGCGATTAATGGACGTAATGGAACAACGCGGCCTCTATCCGACTACCCTGAGCCAGACCGTCGTGCAAACGCTGGTAACGGTCTTTGCGCCGGAGACACACGCCGAATCGCTGGGGCTAGTAACGACGCTCCGAGCAGCGGGTATCCGCACGGAACTGTATATGCAGGATAAAGCGCTTGGCAAGCAAATTAACTATGCCGATAAAAAAGGTATTCCGCTGGTTGCGATCATCGGGCCAGACGAGGCGCGCACCGGTCAGGTGAAGATCAAGCGCTTGCGCGACAGCATCGAGGTTACGGTTGCACGTAATGAAGTCGTTAGCAAAATCAACGAACTACTGGCATAAACGAAACTTCCGGCGGATCAACGTATATGGGCGGGGCTGGCGGTTGGCGACCAGAAAGATGATGCGGATACCGCATCGTTCACGTCCACACCAACCGTTATCGGCGAATGAGCGCCTATGGACAATGACGTGCCACATTCTCCCGGACGATTGGTAGTATGCTCGCCGCCATTTCCTTACTCCTTGGACGCTTCACAAGCTGCAGTTGCAAGTTTGACCTTCGAGATAATTTTGATTGCGCAATTCAATCCTACCCAGTATTTGGCTGCCTTACCAATATTTCGGTCCAAGGCACGTGCAAAGTCCGTTAACCCCACCCCCAGCCCCTCCCCACGCTGTGGAGAGGGGAGTCCGGAGGCGGTGATCCCCCCTCTCCACGTCAGTGGGGAGGGGGTTAGGGGGTGGGGTAATTGGGCGTCTTCATGGTTCTTGCCGACTTTGCACGTGCCCTGATATTTCGGTGGTGTGGGGCGGGCGTATTCAGGGCTGGCGGCCAGGCCGCCCGATATTTCTATGATCTGTGCATCAAATCCGAATCCCCGAGGGACAGCCAGATTTTCTTCGTATTTTAGGGGCATTGTGCCCCCTGAACATCAGAAATGACGATCGTCGTTTGAGTTACCTGTTTTTTGGTGACTCTCGCCGATACCCCAATCTACATACCACATGACCAACTGCCGAGATAGTGGTCACAAACGAAATGCCTGTCGTGGGTATTGATGACTCAGGACTGGCTTCACGTAATACAGCTTCATCTATTGCTTCCATAAGCACTGTATGCTACAAATCTAATTTATGGAACGCGAACCGCTGATCACCCTGACAAGCTACGGCCTCTATTGCGCGGCTGGGGATTTTTATATCGATCCCTGGTCACCCGTCGAACGCGCCGTGGTGACCCACGCGCACGGCGATCACGCTTATCGAGGCCATCAACATTATCTCGTGGCGCGTGAGGGCGAGCGCGTATTTCGTACCCGGCTCGGCGACGAAGCGCGGATTCAGACGTTGGCCTATGGAGAGCTGCTCGACCTCAACGGTGTGCGCGTTTCGTTGCATCCGGCGGGGCATATTCTCGGCTCTGCCCAGGCGCGCGTCGAATATCGCGGCGACGTGTGGGTCGCCTCCGGTGACTACAAAGTCGCACCCGATCCGACTTGCACGCCTTTTGAAATCGTGCGCTGTAACACGTTCATCACCGAGTCAACATTTGGACTGCCTATTTATCGGTGGCCGGAGCCATCGGTGATATTCGCCGCCGTCAACACTTGGTGGCGCGCCAATCAAGCCGCCGGAAAGGCCAGTCTGCTCTTTGGCTATGCGCTGGGCAAAGCGCAGCGTCTGTTGGCGGGCATCGATCCATCGATTGGTCCAATTTTTACCCATGGTGCGTTGGAGCGGCTCAACCGCGATTATCGAGAGGCGGGTGTTCGGCTGCCCGACACAACCTATGTCGGTGGGATTGGTCGTTTCGACTGGAGTCGCGCACTGATCGTCGCGCCCCCTTCGGCACATGGGACACCCTGGATGCGAAAATTCGGCTCGCTCTCAACGGGATTCGCCTCCGGCTGGATGCAAATTCGCGGAGCACGCCGCCGCCGTAGCGTTGATCGCGGCTTTGTCCTTTCTGATCACGTCGATTGGCCGGGCTTGATGCACGTTATCGAGGCGACGGAGGCCACGCGGATATGGGTAACACATGGTTATACGGCGGTGGTAGCGCGTTGGTTGGCCGAACGTGGCCTGGAAACGCGAGCACTCCAAACACGCTTCGATGGTGAAGGAGACACGGAGGCCGAACCCGTCGACGCGGAAATGTTCGATGGTGAACAGCCCATCGGAGACAATCCATGAAAGCCTTTGCCGCTCTGTATACAGCGCTCGATGAAACGACCAAGACCAACGAGAAAATCGAGGCCTTGCGCAGTTA
>JBBRMW010000308.1:0-6333 GCA_038230635.1 Aggregatilineales bacterium
ATGGGCCACCGCGTCTACAAAGCGCTCGATCCGCGCGCCGCCGTGCTCTATAAAAAGGCACACGATGCCGCTGCCGAGACGGGCAACGTGCAGTGGTTCGACCTCGCCTCGAAACTGGATAAGCGGGCGCGCGCCGATGCGTATTTCATCGAGCGCAACCTGTACGCCAACGTCGATTATTACAGCGCGGTCGCCCTGTATAGCATTGGCTTCCCGATGGACTTGTTCACGCCGCTGTTCGGCGTCGCGCGGATGCCCGGTTGGACGGCGCACATCCTCGAACAATGGACGGATAACCGCCTGATTCGCCCAGATGTCGATTACGTCGGCGCGCGCGATCTGGTGTACGCACCGATCGATAAGCGCGACTGATTCACCCTTGCTCTGGCTTCGCGCCTATGGGTAGAGGGGCGAAGGTTCAGATGGACGCCGCAGTCTGTCGTCTCTACAAAAGTTGGGACGCAGCTTGCCGCATAAAATTGTGCACAAAACAAAATGAGATGCAATCACCTGATGGTCAAACCAATCAAGGCCACGTATGTCTAGGTTTGCCTTCCGACTCCCCCTCTCCGTGATGACGGAGAGGGGGCCCGGGGGTGAGGTGAATGCGCGAAGTTTGATTGGTTTCACCTGAGGCGATGTTACGCAGCTATTTCTGGCGCTGGATGAGTTTGAACGCGATTTGGCGACCCAGATCGCCCCGCGACGCTAAATGAACCCACACACGCGCCAGTGATTCGAGCAGGGCGGAAGCAGCCAGCGCAATCACCAGCACATCGTTCGCGCTGATTGCGTTCTTGATGGTGTTGACAGAAGCGCCCGTTTCACGTTCTATAGACTGCGCATGATCGCCCGTGGGCGTGCGCGAGCTAAACCACTTTTGATCAGTGCTTTACCGAGGCTGAGGCCGACTGTGCCCGCGCCGATGATGCCAATATTCATAATGCGGAGGATTTCCGTTATTTGCTCGTTGTCAGTTCAGAGGGACAATTGTGCAATTGCCTTACGCTCAGCTTCCATAAAACTACCCATGTTTGTCAAACGGTGTACAATATCAACCTGATTCTAATATAAACCTTCGCCGCGCTTGCGCGACTCGAAACTTAAAGCGGCCTGAAAACACTGAGGTGCTATGTCTGACCAATCTGGCAATCGGCGTCATATTTCCAAATCTCCCGGCGAAGGCGGTTGGTTCATCCCCGCCGACGCACCTGCCGACCCGCCCGTGAGCGCCGCACCGCGTGGCGGCACCGAAATCACGGATAGCACGCCGCAGCGGTCGGGCGGCTGGTATGTGCCAGCGGGCGCACGGGCACTCACCGAACCTGCCCCCGAACCGACACCCGTCCCGGCGACGGTCGAGGATGCCGTCGAGATCGCGCTGCCATTGCTCGCGGCGGACGAATCACCCATCAGCGAAACGATTCCGGCAGTCGAGCCATCGCCCGAACCAGCGATCGTCACTGCCGAAGTGAGCACGGCAACGCCCCAGGCCGTCGGTGCGATTCCTGGTGCTGCCCTGTCGAGTCAGATTGATTATGAAAACTACGTGCCGGGCCAAGCGTTCGGTGCGGCGGCTGAGCCGATCGCGGATGCGACAAGCCCCAGCGGTGGCGCAACCACGTCTGAATTCGACATTTCGGGCGTGTCGCCACGTATTGAACCCATAAGCGGTGAGTCGATGGTGGTGCAGCCCGTCGATCAGTTGCCAAATTCGCCGCGCAATCCGGGCGGGGGGACGAGCGGGATGCCACAAGCCACCCCGACGCCCGGTTCGATCCCCACGCCGTCGCTGCGGTCGGCACCTGCCGCTGCCCCTTTAGGAAATACTGCAGCGGCGGCGCGAGTCTCACCCGTCGGCGCGACTGGCGGCGGCGATCCAGGATTGGCACAGCGCTTTACCGATGTCGAGCAGCAGATTCAGGTGCTGCGGCGGCGCTATACGGCTGGCTCGCTGACGGGCGATCAACTGCGGGCGGAACTGCGCAAGCTGATGATCGCCGATGACAGCGGCAACTGGTGGATGATCGGCATGGAGAGCGATCGTTGGTATCGCTACGATGGCAAAGATTGGATCGCTGCCACGCCGCCGGGACGCGCGCCGCAGGCAGGCACGGGTCCGCTCACCGGTACGCAGACCATGACCGCCGTCAACACCATGTCGGGCAGTGTGACCCCCGTACCCGTCAACCCCAGCATTCCACTCGGCGATTATGGGATGCCGCTGCCCGCGAAAGCGCCCTATCAAGACCCTGGTTTCACGGTCGTCGGTCAAAACGCGCCGTATCTGGATAACACGCTGCCGAATGCGGCCACCGGCTCCAACCCGATCTATCAGGGCGCGACACGGAGCACCGCCGGCGATGTGACACAGCCCACCGCGACCGCGTATTCTGGGGGCGCAGCGGGAGCCGCGCAGTCCGCCTATGCCGCTGCCGATGCGCCGATCAACACCTTTACGCCAGATGCGTATCAGCCCGATTATGGACCCGCTTCAACCAGCGTGGTGGCGGGGCGGCAGCGCAACGCGGGCTGTGTGATTCGGGCCGCAATCGTGGCACTGGTATTGGCGCTGGTTGGGTCGCTAGGCTTGATCGGGTTGGCTGTGATCGGCTACATGAATATTGTCAACCAGTTCGATCAGGGCATCGCTAATTTGCAGACGACCGCGGCCACGAGCTTCCAGACGACGAGCATCCTCGATGGCAAAGGTGCGGTCATCGCGGAGTTGAATGATCCGACCAAAGGCGGCATTCGCAAACGGGTCTCGCTCGCACAGATTGCGCCGTATTTGATCCATGCGACGGTTTCGACCGAAGATCAGCGTTTCTACGAAAATTCGGGCTTCGATGTGATCGGCATTGCACGCGCCATGATCCAAAACTTGTTCGCGCGCAATGTGGTGTCGGGGGCGAGCACGATCACCCAGGAATTGGCGCGCACGCTCGTGTTCGATCCAAACTCGGTATCGTCTTCGCAGGCGGGTCGCAAGCTGACCGAAATTGTGGTTGCTTCAGAGATCAGCCGTCGCTACACCAAAGATCAAATTCTGGAAATGTATCTAAACCAGATTCCGTATGGCAATTTCAGTTACGGGATCGAGGCAGCAGCGGAAACCTACTTCAATAAAACTGCGGCTACGCTCAGCCTAGCCGAATCGGCGCTGCTGGCAGGACTGCCGCAAGCGCCCGCGCAATACGATCCGGTGCAAAACCGTGAAGCCGCTTTTACGCGCATGAACGATGTACTGCGTCTGATGCAGCAGACAGGTTGCCTGCCGATTGCTAACACACTCATTCCGAATCAGCCAGCGTCGCAGTTGTGTATCAATCAAGCGCTTGTCAACGGTTCGGTAGTGCAGATCGCGCTCGTCAAGACGGCGAACTATCACCTGCCCTCCAATAGCTATATTCACCCGCATTTTGTGAACTACATCGAGCAGCAGTTGGAACAGATCGTCGGCGCAGGTACGATCTATCAATCGGGTTACAAGGTGTACACCACGCTCGATCCAGTCATTCAGACGGCTGCCGAGACTTCGGTGAAGAACCAAGTGACGGCGCTCGCCAGTCGGCACGTCACGAACGGAGCGGCGTTGGTGGTGCGCCCATCAGACGGGGCGATCCTGGCGATGGTGGGCAGCGCTGATTTCAACAATAAGGATATCAGCGGCCAAGTCAACATCGTCTTCGCGCCGCGCCAACCGGGGTCGTCGATCAAGCCGTTCGTCTATCTCACGGCGCTGACGCCCGCGCCCGATGGCAGCTATCTGACGCCCGCATCTATCCTGTGGGATGTGAAAAGCTGCTTCGGCGATCAGCATAACTATTGCCCGGTGGACTATGACGGGCGGATTCATGGGCCGCGTACCATCCGCGAAACACTCGCCAACTCGTATAACATCCCGGCGTTCAAAGCGTTGCAATACGATTCGCTCGATCGTTTCAAGACGATTGCAGACCAAGCCGGGATCAAATTCCCATTGACGCAGCCTGATGCGGCGGGGCTGGCAACGGCGCTCGGCGCGACCGAAGTACGCATGATCGATCTGATGCACGGCTATGCGATGCTCGCCAACCAGGGGCAACGTATCGACTCGTTCTACGGAATCAACAAGATCACGACGACGGTGAATGGCGTGGAGCAAACCGTTTGGGACTCGCACGACCACCCGATCAACAAATCGCAGGTGGCCGATCCGGGCACGGTGTATCTGTTGACGAGCATCCTCTCGGATAACGCCGCCCGCGTACCCGCATTTGGCGCAAACTCACCGCTGCAACTGGCGAATCGTCCGGCTGCCGTCAAGACCGGCACCACCAATGACTTCCGCGACAACTGGACGATCGGCTACACGGCCAGCGATATGCTGGTGGGCGTGTGGGTGGGCAACGCCGATAACACGCCGATGATCAATGTTGAAGGCGTCACGGGGGCTGGCCCGATCTGGCATGACATCATGACCGCAGCCATGAATGGTAAAGCGATCCAGAGTTTCCCGGCGCCAGGCAATGTCGCGCGAGCTACCATTTGTGTTGATTTTGGCACGCTCGATTTCGCGGGCTGCAAGAATCGCCGTGAAGAGGTGTTCGTCAATACGCAGCCGCCACCGTCGATCGCCAGCGTGCTGCAAACGCTGTCGGTCGATACCTTTACGGGTTTGATCGCCAATGGCAACTGCCCCGACTTCACCTCGACACAGACGTTTTTGAAAGTCAACGACAGTGATGCGGTGACTTGGCTGAACAACGATTCGACGGGGCAGCAGTGGGCGATCTCGCGTGGTTTGACGCTGCCGATCGTGCCGATGCCGACGGCTCAGTGCGAAGTGAATACCCCGCGCCCGATCGTCAAGATCACGTCGCCTGTAGCCAGCCAAGCCGTCAGTGGATTGATCCAAATCTTGGGCGTCGTCAATAACATCCCCAGCTTTGGTTATTACCGATTGGAACTGGCACAGGCGGCCAATCCGGCAGCAGTGGCAACGCTGGGGGATGTCGTGCGCACGCAGTCGCCCGTCGGGGTCGAAGGCGCGTTCTTGGGTGGCTGGGATACGAACAGCGTCCCCGATGGCGCATATTTGTTGCGGGTCCACGCCTACGACAATCAAAATCACGCGGTATTGTTCACGATCCCGGTGTACGTGAACAATACCAATGCGCCGCAGCCGCTTTTGGCGACGCCTACTTCGTCAGCGCTGACAGCGCCAAACCAGGGCGTGCCGACCTTGAACGGCGCGGGTTCCGTACCCACCATGCGATCCTTGTTCCCACCCACGAAAATTCCGTGAGATATCACCTCACCCCCGATCCCTCTCCGTGCTCACGGAGAGGGGAGGTTGGCTGATCTCCGCAAGATCGTGTTTGGAAGACCCTCACCCCCTGCCCAGTCTGCCGCAGGTAGAGGGAAAAACCGCGCTCGAAAGCCCCTCGCCCTGACGGAGAGGAGGAGTCGCAATCATCCGTATTCTGGATGCCCGCGATTGTCACGCTTTTTGTTCTATAGTACAATGCAGACCAACCAGGACACGGGGTCGTGGTGAAATGGCAGCCACTGGAGACTTAAAATCTTCTGTCCTAATAAGACGTGTGGGTTCGAGTCCCACCGACCCCAAAATCGGCCAAGTATTCTAACTTGCGTCTTTGAGAAGGTACGCGTACCGTTCGTCTGGAACCCTATCACGAAACCCAGAAAGGAGAAGCGCATTCCTCCCCGCGTGAAAACGGGGTCTCCTGCGCTGAATTTATGAAACGTCACCTCAGTACATCTTTGTTTTTCGCCTTCGTTGCGATTGCTTTTATAGCCACCTTTCCTTCTTCATCTCCGACTTCGACGGCAGCTCATGCTGCTGCAACCGGAACTGCTCTCGCTGCACCCCATTGGACCTATGCGGGCGCTGAAGGACCTGATAAGTGGGGAGCATTGGATGCTAGTTTTGCTACCTGCTCTGCTGGGCGTTCCCAATCACCGATCAATCTGACCCATGAGAGTAAGCTTGATTTAGCCGATATTACGTTCAAGTATCAATCCTCTAAGCTCAATATCTTCAACAATGGTCATACAATTCAAGTTAATTATGACGCAGGTAGTTTCATCGTTTACAACGAGATCGCGTATGAACTCGTTCAATTCCACTTTCACCACCCAAGCGAACACACGATTGATGGGAAAGCGTTTGCGATGGAATTGCACTTTGTCCACCAAAGTGCCAGTGGTGCGTTGGCAGTCGTCGGGGTGATGATTGAGCAGGGGGAAAAAGATAATCCGGCTTATGCCGACATCTTTAGCAATCTACCTACTAGTGCAGGAGCACCCACTGCAACCACGAATCTC
>JBBRMW010000309.1:0-6323 GCA_038230635.1 Aggregatilineales bacterium
AATCATCGTGGTGTTGGTGATGCTGAATTGGAGTTGATTGAAGATGATCTTTTGCTTGACGAATTTGGTCAACAACTCGATCTGCATTGGGTTTTGATTGCTGACCCCGAAATATTTGACCTTGCCGCTGTCTTCCAGGATCGTGAAGGCTTCCGCAACTTCTTCCGGTTCAACCAACGCATCCGGTCGATGCAACAGGAGCACATCGACGAAATCGGTGCGCAGGCGCTTCAAACTGCCATCGACAGCTTCCAAAATGTGTTCTTTGGAGAAATCGAAAGAACCCTGGCGAATTCCCACTTTGGTCTGGAGAAGCATCTTTTCGCGTAACTGGGGATTCATATCCAGGGCTTCGGAAAATTTCGCTTCCGATTTTCCGCCGCCATAAACATCGGCATGGTCGAAGAAGTTAATCCCCGCATCCAATGCGGTATGGATCAGGTGCGATATGTCTTGATTCGTCATTTCGGCAATTCGCATACAGCCCAGCGATATTTCCGACGCATCGAGATCGTAATTCGGGAGTTTTAGATATTTCAACGCAAGAGTCCTTTTTGAATGATGCCCGCAAATAATTATAGCCAATGGTGAAACTAATCAAACTCCACGCATTCACCTCACCCCCCGGCCCCCTCTCCATAATCACGGAGAGGGGGAGTCGGAAGGCAAACCTAGACATACGTGGCCTTTGATTGGTTTGACCATAAGCCCAGCGCATAGCTGCTGCCTCGCGATCGGCTAAAAGCGCCAAAAGAAAACCCGCTCTCGCTATAGATGAGAGATAGGTTTTCCTGTTACGATTGGGCTTTTCTGTCGAGCCGCGAGATCGAGCCACACCAATCCGCTGTTGTCCTCAAGCAGTAAACCTATTCCTTTCAAGACCCCATCATTGAGAATAAAGCGGCTTTTCAATCGCTCGTCAACGTCCGCCGGAAACGTACAAATCGCGCACAGCAATTGCTTCGGCGGCGATTTTCGCGCGTAGGTCGGCGGGGTCGAGCACGCGCACGCGCGATCCCCAACCCAACAGCCAGCCCAATACTTCGTCGATTTGCCGCACCTTCAGCGTGACCAGCCAGCCAGCCGCATCCTGATGCGCGTCGATCTGGAAATAGGATGGCGATTCCTGTACCCAGCGCGCGGCTTCCACATCAAAAAGGGCGCGGATCGTCACGCTGCGACTGCTCTGATCACGTATTGTCAGATCGAGATCGACTGGCCGCACGAACATTGCCGAAGATACCTTCAATACCTGAATGCGATTCAGGCGGAAGTTGCGAATGTCGTGGCGCAAGTGACAGTACGCCGTCATGTACCACGTTTCGCCGACATGCGTCAGCGCATACGGATCGGCGTCGCGGTGCGTGATCTCACCGGGTTCAGTCGCTCCGAAGCGCGCTTGATAATCGAAGGCGACGACATGCCGCCCGATAATCGCGCGGCGAATCTGCGCCAGCATATCCAACGAAACGCGCGCATCGTCGGCGATGAAGCGGATACTCCGTTCCAAATCGGCGACCTCGGCACGCAATTTTTCGGGCAGCACGGCGCTGATCTTGCGGACCGCCGTTTGCGCCGCGCTTCGGTATTGCGCGTCGAAGTGCTGCGCCACGAAATCGCCTCCCAACAGCAGCATGATCGCCTCGTCGGCGTTGAATGTCAGCGGCGGCAGAAAGTAGCCTTCGACCAGCGTATAGCCAACGCCCGGCATCGAAACGACCGGAATACCCATCTCCATCAGCGCCAGCATATCCCGATAGACGGTGCGTTTGCTGATCTCGAAGGTGGCGGCGAGGTCTTCGGCGCGCTGCGACTTTTTCGCCTGCAATTCGAGCACCATCGCCAGCAGCCGATCGATGCGATTCATTGAAGAACCTCACCCCCAGACCCCTCTCCGTAATCACAGCGGCGGGGTGTTAAGCCGCACCCCGCCGCCTTCCGTGAAGACGTAGAGGAGGTAGGGGATAAGGTGAATCTTACGGTCATTTCGGCGCTCAAGCAGGCGATTTATATTTGACCGCCGCCTCATGCGCCGCCGTGCCAAAATCTTCGCCCGCCGAGGCATACGCGATTTCATCGGCATACCAGCGCATTTCGGCGCACGCGGTATCGAGCAAGCCCAATGTATGCGGACGGCTGCCGAGCGTGTACACGCCGATTTGGCCGGGGTACGCGGCATCCAAAACGGTGAACGGCGCGACCTGCAAGCCATGAGTCCCGTTGACGAATACGCCGCGCCCGCCCTGGCTCAGGTATGGCGCGAGTACATCTTTGCTCGACGCGCTGAGCGTCACGGCATCGGCGGCAAACGCCCCATCCGAGACGGCGCGCACATAATCAGCGGTTGCGAATGGCCCGTGCAGAATCTTGATCAACGGTGAGGGCACATAAGCCAACGTGCGTTCCAGGGCGATCGCACCCGCCGCACCCAACGCCAGATACGCCGCCAGATCGAAAATGTAGGCGCACGCCACATCGCACGTCGCGTCGATGATCGCCTTGCCGAATGGCAAAAATGAGTCGTCGTGCTTCTGCATCGGCAGCGGCATTTTATCGAGACGCGGGGCGAGTCCGATCGCCAGTGCGGAATGCGTGTGATCCTGAGCGGCACGCAGGCGCTTGCTGAATGAAGACGTGCCCGTGCTGGGCAGAGTTGTCGGGCTTATCGGATCGGTTGGGTTTGTCAGATTCGTCGCGTTTGTCATGATATTTGTTGTGTCTGCTCTTTCTCGGCGCGCTCGGTTAGACGCAGCCATGCCATCGCAATGCCCCAGCCACCGATCCATTCCGCAATGCCCGCATCCGCCGCATCTGCCCCAACGATTCCATAACCATAGGCACGGCTGCGCGACACCTCGCCATCATACACGCTCAACGCAATTTGCGCTTTGTCGGCGACGACCGCCACCGCCAGCGTATTTTCAGTGCCCCGTCGAGCGGCAATCGCAGCGGCTTCGGCCAGCGCCACCGCACTCGGCGCATCGCCGCTCGCCAAGTGCGCACGCAGCGCATCCGAATCGGCGAAACCCTCCGTAGCGGCCACGACAGCCGCAATGTCCGGCTGCGCATTCAGGCGTTTGCTGAGCGATCCACCCGTGCCGGTCTCGCTAACGATCAACCGCCAGCCCGCCGATTTCAATTCACCGATCAACGCCGCATCGATCGTCTCTTTATCGACGCCGAAGATGAACTTGCCGACACGCGCGCGCACCTTCGCCTCGACTTCCGCGATCAGGACATCGGCGCTCGCATCATCCTCGGCGCGCACGGTGATCCGAATGTCGGTTTGCCCGGCGTGCGCGGCCGTTCCCACCGTTGGGTTATTCAGCCGCATCAGGTCGTCGATCTGTTCGCCGAGCCACGATTCGCCCGCCGCCGCCGTCCGCAAAATGCGCAGTTTGAGCACGCCGACCGCGCCGATCTTTTGGCGCAGATACGGCATGATCGCGTTTTCCATCAGGTATTTCATCTCGCGCGGCACACCCGGCAAGCTGATGATCGCGCCCTGTTCCGTTTCCACAATGAACGACGGGGCGGTGCCGACCGGGTTATTGACCACGATCGCTCGCTCTGGCATGAAGGCTTGTGTACGATTGTTGGCAGTCATGCGGCTTTGGAAACCCGCAAACTTTTTCTCGATGTCGTCCATCAACTCTTGCCGAAAAGTGAGTTCTTGGCCGACTGCGCAGGCCACCGCTTGGCGCGTCATATCGTCCACCGTCGGGCCGAGGCCGCCCGTCGTGATGATAATATCGGCGCGGCTCATCGCCAGTTTGATCACGTCGCAGATACGCGCCTCATTATCGCCTACCGTCGAGCGATAGAATAAATTGAGGCCGATATTTTTGCATTGCTGCGCGAGATACGTGGCGTTGGTATCGTTGATCTCGCCCAGTAGCAGTTCCGTCCCGATCGAAATGATCTCGGCATTCATCAAAAAACGCTCCTGATATATGCCAATAATAACCCATTCTGGGCATCGGGCGCGCGTGAGTTTTTTTGAGGGCGAGGGATTGGGGAAATTTGCCCAATTCTGCGACTTTGCAATTGCCCTGCGCCCCCGGCGAGCGGGAGGTGAGTACACCCCCATTATCGGCTATAATCATCGCATTCTGATTGGGAAAAGATGGTTTCACCCATGCGTCATCATGCGCGCGTGATCGCCCTACTCAGCGTGATCACGCTGCTATTCTGCTTCTTGCTCGTGACCGACCTGCTGCCCTGGTTACGCGGTGATGTGCCCTGGCTGCCGGGTGATACGGCGTGGCGCTGGCCGTATGCGCTGCCACGTTGGGGCTGGGTCATTCCGTGTATCCTGGGTGTGGCGCTGTATACGGTCGGGGCCATCCGCATGTTGGCGACGGTTTCGGACGAGCCGCGCTATCCGGTTCGCCTGATTTTATGGGCATTCGTTGGCGGGGTACTGCTGCCGCTGCTGCTGCTGACGCTGGAAGACAGTCCGCTGTTTCTGCTGTTCAGCCGCTCGGCCTCGACGGTCACAGGCGGTTATCAATTTGCCTCGACGCTCGTCACGGATCTCAGCTATCCGCTACGTCACTGGACCGATTTCGTCAATTCGTATCGTGAACAGAATCCGCTCGGTGGGATCGCGCTCGCGCCGCCCGGCTTGGTGGTGGTTGACTACAGTTTCCAGAAGTTCTTTGATGCGTTCCCCCCGCTGGCGCACACGTTTGGCGCACTGCTGCGCCCGCTGGAATGCCAGAATATGCTGATGATGACCTGGAGCGATGCGCAGTTTGCCAGTGCTTGGCCGCAGTTGTTCATGCCGCTCTGGACGGCGCTTGCCGTTGCGCCCTTATATAAGCTCGGCACGGTTCTGTTCAACCATCGGGTGGCTGGCATGGCCGTCCTACTGTGGCCGCTGGTGCCGGGGCTGAATATGTTCGCGCCGCGTTTCAACACTTTCTATGCGCTGATGGCGGTGGTGCTGTTGGTCATGCTGTGGCGCGGACTCGATCAGAAGCGCCCGGTCTGGATCGTGGCGGCGGGGTTCGTGATGTCGGTCGGGACGTTTATCAATCTGTCGGTGGTGCCGCTCGGCCTATTGTGCGGGCTGCTCATCATGGGTCACTGGCTGATGACCGCTCGGCAGGCGAACCGGATCGGCAGCTTGATCCAAAACTTGGCACTGTATGGATTGGGTGTCAGCTCCATCTGGCTGATTTATACGGGGCTGACGGGCGTGACGCTAATCGATATTTATCAACTGGGACTGAGCCTGCATTTTCACCTCGATCGACCCTATCTCCCCTGGCTGTTTATGCACGCCTATGACACCTTTCTATTTATTGGGCTGCCGATCGCGGGCTTGAGCATCTGGCGCATCATCAGCGTGCGGGGGTGGACGCCGGCCAATGTGTTCGCGGTTGCAACCGGGCTGACGCTGATCATCATGGTTCTGAGTGGTACGGCACGTGGCGAGACCGGGCGCGTCTGGCTGTTTTTTGCACCCTGCTGGCTGCTGCTGGCCGCCGATTGGATGACACGCTTCAGCTTGCGTCAACAGCGCCAGATTTTCATGCTCGAAGCGGTCGTATTGGTGTGCATGGCGGCGGTGCTGCATGGGAACTTCACGGCGCTGACGGAACCGGCCACGCTCCCCACCGCGGACCACCCCGCGACCTACCCCGTCGATGCGCTGTTTGTCAACGACACCGATCAAATACGGCTGGTGGGGCTGGATGTAGACCCCAGCCCCACCCAAGTCGTGCTGCACTTGCACTGGCGCGCCGACTCGTATGTCCGCCGCCCGTATGTCTTTTCGCTGGTATCGGTCGCGCCCGACAAAACGGTGCGTGCCGGGATCACCTGGGAACCACTGGGTTGGAAAACACCCGTCCCACCCACCTGTTGGGTATCCCAGCAAGAGATCGTCGATACGGTGCTCGTCCCATTGAGTGGTGATGGGCGCGCGGGCAATTGGTGGTTCAGCCTTTCGCTGGTTGGAATCTTCGATAAGCTGCCTATGACGGTCATCAACGCCGATGGCAGCCGCGCGACCCAGGTGGGGATCGGCCCGGTCAACGTGCCTGCGCGATAGTGGACGAATAACGGACGAGACAAGCCGCGTCCCTACAACAAACGGCGTCTTTGGTAGGGACGAGGGTTTGCCTCGTCCTCCGACCGCGTTCGCCCGCCTCTATGCTGATCGATATTGAGTAAGGGAGCGCCATAGAAATGGGGCAGCCAAAGTCAACACAAGCGTGGGGAAATGGATAGAAACCACTTGGGCAAGGTGGGTAAACGCAGCAGGCGCGTTTCAAGGAGAGACATCGCTTTTTGAGAAAGCTTGAGGCCCGTGG
>JBBRMW010000310.1:0-6312 GCA_038230635.1 Aggregatilineales bacterium
GGTTGGGGGCGAGATTCGGGAATGGACAAACCCCTCTATCCCCCCACCCCTTACCCCCGCCTGCGTGGGGGTAAGGGGTGGGGGGATAGAGGGGTTCTATGATCTGCCCCTACCGTTGAATGCACCCGTCGAGGGCTTTCCCGCCTGTTTCGGGACTTTTTTGGATATAATGCGCCCACGCATGACCGATGCAAAAAAGGGAAATACCATGCAGCCCCGGAAGCGTACCAACACTATCTTAGGCGGAATCCTTTTCTTGATCGTGGGCATTGGTCTGCTGAGCGGCGCACTGGTCACGTTTCGTAACGAACAACGCTTTATCGGCACGGCGACGCACGTCACCGGCAGCGTGACCCGCCTGCGCATTAGTACCGATAGCCACGACGATCTCAGCTATGCGCCCGTCGTACAATTCACGACGATTGACAATCAAAACATTTCGTATGCGTCCGACACCTACTCCAATCCGTCGAGTTTTTCGGTGGGCAGCAAGGTCGAAATTTATTATGATCCGGCCAATCCGCAGCGCGTCGTCATCGGGGGCCAAAACCAGCCGCTCTATCTCATCCTGGGCGGCCTGGGAATTGTGTTCACACTGCTCGGTATTGGTACACTCTTGGTGCGCGCGATTCGCGGCTGAAATATCGAAGAATCGAACCTTTTGCCCATGCGCCGCATAGTGTTACTGGTAGGATCGGCATTGAATAGCAGGCGTTATTTTCCGTGTTTAATTTTGACGAAATCGACCGCGAAGATTTGAGTCACGGCCCCACCCAGGCCAGCAGCGAAGGCCAGGAGTCGCTGCTCGATCATCGGTGGGTGTGGATGGGCATCGTCGTGTTTGGGATCGGCGCGGTGCTCCACAATGCGGCGCTGCTGGCGATTCCGGGCTTCATGATCGCCTCGGTCGTGTTCGGCTGGCTGTGGAGTCGCGTATCGCTCGGCAGCGTCAGCTATCAGCGACGCTTCCACCATCGGCGCGCCTTTCCCGGCGAAGACGTGGAAGCACAGATCATCGTCGAAAATCGCAAACTGCTGCCGTTGACTTGGTTGCAAATCGAAGACGAGTGGCCGACTGGCTTCCGTCCCGCCGATGCCGATACGCTGGTCGCCTCCGAAGGCACGGGCATGGGTTATCTGGTCAACGTGTATGCACTGCGCTGGTACGAGCGGGTGCGCCGCCGCTATCTGCTGACGGCTCAGTCACGCGGCATTTACCAGATCGGGCCAACGTATCTGATCAGCGGCGATCCGTTCAGCTTGTTCGAGCGCGATGCCCGCCACGATCGGCGCGATCTGCTGATCGTGTATCCGGTCATCAAGCCGCTCGAAGAACTTGGCATGATCGCCAAAGACCCGTTCGGCGATCTAGGCACCTCACAGCGCCTATTTGAAGACCCCAGCCGCATGATCGGCGTGCGCGATTATCGATCGGGCGATGGCTTCCGCAGCGTCCACTGGAAAGCGACTGCGCGCCTCGGCACCTTGCAGGTCAAACAGTTCGAGCCGACGCGCAGCATGAGCCTCGTATTCTGCCTCAACATCGCCTCATTCGATCAGCATTGGCGCGGCGTGTGGCCGGAATTGATCGAGCACTTGCTGGTCGTGACGGCTTCGCTGGTCGCCTGGGGACTCGACGCCGGGTACGCGGTGGGAATCGCGGCCAACGCGACGCTCTCGCACGCCGATCGGTCTTTGCGCGCGCAGCCCAGTCGCAACCGTGCTCAACTCGCCCATCTGCTCGAACTGTTGGCGGGCATCAGCTATTTCATCACCGATGACTATCCGCGCTTCTTGCTGGCGGAAAGCGCACGGCTTCCCTGGGGTGCGACGCTCGTATTGGTGACGGGCTTGCTGAGCGATGAACTGTCGGCGGCGATCTGGCAGCTTCGGCGGAGCGGACGGCGCATCGTGCTCATTAGCGTCGGCAAGACGCCACCGCCCGAAACGGCTGGCATTTTGACCTATCATTTGCCCGTCGAGGCCGAGGAGCCGAGCGAAGAAGTCGCCGCGGTGCTCGATCTGCGCCAAAACGGATCATCATCGAAGCCGTCCGCTCCGCATAAACCTGCCGCGCCAACGACCTCGAATGGCACGACCGAAACGCCCCGTCAGCGCTATCTGCGTGAACGCGCCGAACGTGATCGCGCGCGCGCGGAAGTGGTGATCCCATGAGTACGACCGTCGCCCACACCCCGCGCCTGCTGCCATCGGGTTGGCGCTCTGAACTGCTGTATTTCGCGTTGGCCTGGGTCGATATTCTGTGGCTGACACCCTGGTTTCTGGTGCTGATGCCCGGCGGCGAATCCCTGAACGGCGCGCAGATCGTCCTGTTCGTGGCGGCGCATGTGCTGACGGCGCTGCTGATCGTGCGCAGCCTGACACGGCGCGGCGCATCCGATCTGGCGATGCAGGCGGCCTTTTTCGTCGGGCTGATCGTCGCGGCGCTGATCACGGTGAAGATCGTGCTGCCGATGGATGGCGTCGGCGCGCTGCCCCCGTTGATCGCGGGCGGCAAGTTGTTTATCCCGCCGATTGTCGTCAGCGTCGGGCTGGTTGTAATGCTGTGGTTTCGCGGGCTGACGATCGGCACGATCACGGTGACGACGGCGCGCGCCACGTATGCGTTGCGAGTCGGGATCATCCTCGAAATTGGCGCGGCGTTGATGCCGAATGCGCGCGTCCAAAATACGGTGCTGGTGACGCTGCCGTTTTTCTTTTTCATCGGGCTGATGGCGACCGGGCAGGCGCGATCGGCCAGTCTGCGCATCAACCGCGACCAGCAGCGGTCATCGTTCGGCATCGGCTGGACGGCGTTCATGGCGATTCTGGGCGCGGCGATCAGCCTGATCGGATTCGTGACGGCGCTGTGGCTGGGCGGCGTGGATACAGGCGGCGTGGCGGCGGTGCTCAAAAGCGCCATTTCCAGCATTCTGGGCCTGATTTTTTCGATTTTGTATCCGCTGTTCGCACCGCTCGCCAACCTGCTCGCCCAAGCGCTCGACTTCCTGGCGAATCGCCCCAAAGCCGCTTCGAACTCGAACGGTCCCAGTTGGCTCAAGTTAGGTCCTCAAGACCCCGCCGCGCAGCATATCCTGTCGTATCTGCCGATCCTGGGCTTGATCGGCTCGATCGTCGTGGCGGTGCTCATCCTGGCGCTGGTGCTGCACAACCGATCGCGGGCGCGGCTGCTGGCCGATGAGGAGCATGAATCGCTGGAAGGCACGGCGATCCTGGGTAGTGTGGGCGCGACCCTTCAACGGGCATTGGCCGCACTCCGCGATGCGCTCGCCAATCTGACACGGTTTGGCCTGAATGCGGGCGAAGCACACACCATTCGGCGGCTGTATGCGGAACTGACCGCGCTGGCCGAAAAACACGGCCATCCACGCCCCGAAACGCAGACTCCGCGCGAGTATCTGCCGACTTTGATCAAGGCATTTCCGGCTTTTGCGCACGAGCTGGATAGACTGACGGGCGCGTATATCGACGTTCACTATGGCGAACTGCCCGATGATCCGGGCGCGTTGGCCGCCGCCCAAGTTACGATCGATCAACTGAAGGTGCTGGACGTGAAAGACGAGCGTAGTACATAGGGTTGCATCTCATGTTGAACCTGGGATTCACCTCACCAGGGCACGAGCAAAGTCCCAAAACGGGCGGGAGAACCTCACCCCCCGCCCCTTCTACCTGCGGGCTATGCATTAGATTCACCTCACCCCCCGCCCCTCTCCGTCCTCACGGAGAGGGGTGCAGGACTCGGCGCGGTCTCGATATAACACTAGTGGGTCACTTGGTTCGTGGATGTACATTAACAATATTGAGATAACCTGTTTTCTATGCAATTTATCACAAATCCTTATTAGTCATCGGCAAGCCAAGTGACCCACTAGGGCGTGTCTGCAAAGTGTCCTGTCACGCTTGCCATAGCGCATACAGCACTGCAAAGCGGACGCCGCAGGCCGCGTCCCTACACCGACCGTCAATGAATACGGTAGGGACGAGGCCTGCCTCGTCCGTGACTTGAATGGGTTTGCAGACACGCACTAAATAATCGTGGCACCGAACTGGGCTTGAATAGTTGCGAGCGAAGGAATGCCAGCGGCGGTAAGCACCGATTCGATCATGGTTTCATGTTTGTATTTTGCCGCTTGGTCCGCTTTGACATGGATGTCCGATTCGCCGGATAAAGGACCATCGGGGATGGCTGCTTTTGGATGGTAGTGGACCACAAAAAAGTAGTTTGTTGAGGTATCTCTATCATACATAGAAACCTTCACTTCGACCGTTTCCTTCACAGTGTTTTTATTGCCATTCAGCAGTTTCGCCGCGCCGATTGTCATGGGTGTACTATTTTGGCTATGAATATTGAACATCGTGGCCGCAAAAGTCGATGGAAAACTGCTTTTGTCGATCAGGGCGAGATCGGCAAAGGAATTCCCATTAGCGGGTCTGACGGGGCCAACGGCTTTTGAGGGCGCATCAAAGGCAAGTTCTTTGGGGATGTTCTTAGGTACTTTGCTGGCAGGTTCTTTTTCTTTTTTCGCTTTGGGCGCTTCGGCCTCCACGAGGGGCTTACCAGAGGCGGCGGTGATAAAACCTTTGGCCGCCGATACCAATTCACCGCTATCATTCCCTGCCGCTTCCCGGACTTCCACGGCGGTCGGCACCGCGCCAAGGGCATTCAGTTTCACGAAGATGTCAAAGGCTGCATTCGATGCTGTGAAAGCCTCAAAATCCCCTAACTCATTCGCCCATGCCATACAGGCATCAATATCGGACTCGTCCTGGCTAAGCGCTCCTTTGGCCTTGTCCAATGCTGTCTTGGCGAGTCCTTTTTTCCCCACGACCAAACGTTGAATAGACGATACTGCCACTTGAGGTTTGCCAGATTGTTTGTTTTTGATCATCTGTGTGACGGCGCGGTTTCCCAACATACGCTGTAATTGCAACGCATTATGAGGTGATACGACACGCGGTTTAAGCTCCGAACGCTCGCCCGCCGTATCGAAGTCCGAGTCTACGGAGTGGGGACTGGACTGTGCAATATGGGATGAAGGTTGTTCATTGATATAGTCGCGCGAAAGTTTGGGGGGCATCTGAGTCCTCTTGTCATGTTGTCATGTTGTCATGATATAGTCGCCAATGGAGGAAAAAAGGGTTCTCTGTGGGGCGTCGTGGTTATGTCTATGCACCCACAAGGAAACCAGTACGACATTATAGCGCTTTCCGACAAGGGGCTGGCAATGTGCATTTGCCGCGCTGTGTTTTGGCGACGAATGGGGGCGAACAAACCTCACCCCCGCCCGCCTCCTGTTAAGTCGATGCAATACCCACAAATTCACCTCACCCCAACCCCTCTCCGTCACCACAGCGAGGGGGCGACAAACACACCACATGCGCCAAAGATCGAGACCGAGTCGAGTCCTGCACCCCTCTCCGTGAGGACGGAGAGGGGCTGGGGGTGAGGTGAATCCGACATCTGCGAGATGTGCGTAATGTATAGCCTGTTAACGGTAGGTATTTCGATGAAGACGGACGCCTAAATCAAAATACCTGATTTGCAATCGCCCTGATTTGTTATGGGATTCAGATTGACTAATCGCGATTCCGATGTAAGAATTAATCTGGAAATTAGGGAGATGTTTTCACCCATGCAATTGCAAGCACCCGCCTATCAGCCACGCTCCGTACTCAAATTGGTTATGGTGGGCGTCCTCGCGTTCACAGTCGCATTCAGCTTGTCACGGCTGCCGCTGTTATCGGCCTTATTTCCGCATAACGCGATAGCGAAGCCGATAGCGGGCTATGCGTCGCTGCCCCTCTCCTTTGTCGCCAATGCTGGACAGACGGATGCGGCGGTACGCTTTCAGGTGCGCGCAATGGGTGGCACGCTGTACATGGGTACGGATGCGATTACTTTGTTGTTGCCGTCATCTCCCACAAATACCTCAAAAATGGCATTTACGTCTCAAACGTTGGATCAATTGCCGCAACCAGCGCCCGTTCGCCAATCTCCTCCCCGTCGCCCTGCGTCAGCCCGATGCCCAGCCCGCACGAGCCGTGGCGGGCCTCTCCGCGATGGACCTCCAGGATTCGATTCGCCAGGATGTTCGCCTGCGTGATGATCGGCGCCTTCGCGCTCACCGTTACGAGAGAGAAGGGATCGGGAACGCCGAGGTGTGAGAGGTCGCTGGCTTCGCGGCAGAAAGCCAGCGGCTCGAACAGCATAAATCGGCTCAGGATCGTCCCGGCGCGCGCCAGCGTTCCTGAGCCGAACTGCGAAAACCCATGCACTACGCCGCCGCTGAC
>JBBRMW010000311.1:0-6249 GCA_038230635.1 Aggregatilineales bacterium
CAAATTGGCTGGGGGTCTATCAGCAGATACCACACTGACGACGAGGGTTTCGTTGCGCAAAAAGAGCTAATCACGGCTATAATCACGATCCATATTTGACTTGACTTGCCACCACCGGGGTTATGATGCCAGATAGCGCGTCGCTGCCTAAAGTTACGGCCTTTGTCAGCTATAGCCGCAAAAACAGCGCGATGTTGGCGACGCACATCGAGAGCCAAATGACCAAGCGCGGACTACGCGGCGTGTTCGTCGATACGCGCATGACGGACGGCGCGGGGCCTTTCCCGGAGCGGCTGCATCGCGCGATCGAGGCGTGCAAGGTTTTTGTGTGCTTGCTCGGCGAAACCACGCTCGACTCCAAATGGGTGCTGGAAGAAATCCGCTATGCCCACGAACTCGGCAAGCCGATGCTGCCGATCTTCCAAGAAAACTATGTGCCGATCACCGAACCGCCGACTCCGGCAGTGGCCGCTCTTTTGCAGAGCGACGGCATTCACATCTTCGATCAAAAGAACCTGTACATCGATCGCGCAATGGATGATTTGGCGCAAACAATCCGCCGCACCCTGGATGGTAATTCGCCACGCCGTCGGACGCCGCTGATTGGCTTTGGTGCGCTCGTGGTCGTTGCACTGCTCATTGCTGCGCTCGTGATTGTGTCGCCCAGATTGAGTGGAAGCACCAGTCAAACGCCGACAGGAACGGCATCTGTCACGAGTGCGAATACGGCTGCAAATACGGTGATCGCCGCACGCTCGACCGATACTGCAACGCCGACACCACCGACACCGACTCTGAAACCCGCAACCGCTGCTCCAACGATCCCGCCCACACTCGCTCCGTCGAATACTTCGGCGGCAACCTTTACTATACCTCCTGCTATTCCGGGAACCGCCAACCTGAATGGCACGGAGCAGGCCGTTGCGACGCAGAATCAAATCGCAGTTAACCAAACCCCGTCCGTGCCGATGCCAACGACTGTCCCAATTGTAATCGGCTTGGTAAACACCAATCCAGGCGTAAATCTCAAGATTCGTGAATATCCAAGGACAGATGCGCGCACTCTTGCACTCGCACCGAGCCAAGCGACGGTCAAGATCATGGGAGTACGTAGTCACGATGTTGGAATTGACACACCCATGCTCACACTCCCTGCCACGTCGCGCGCCGAAGTGTGGCTGTTTGTCTCATGGCAAACGTCTGATCGAAGTATGGTCACAGGCTGGGCGATTGCTCAATACTTTGACATCGCTATAGATTCCCGAAAGTTGCAAGGTGATGACATCAGCGACTTATTGGCGCTTAAACAGATTTCAGAGAACACGCCGGGAGTGATAACTTCCTATCATCCAATATCTTGAAACTTCGGGAAAGGATCACCCCGCGCGCTGCCGACGCACCTCGAACAAGATGACCGCCGCCGCCGCCGCCGCATTCAGCGACTCCGCACCGCTCGCCATCGGGATCGTGATCTGCTGTGTTTTTGCGCCCTAACAGCCCTTGTACATCTTAAAAACATCAAAATGTTGTAAGCGCAAAGTTCCATATTTACGTTTGCTAATTGTTTTGGTACGCTAGCCTTCGCCAATTATGCTCATACTGAAAGGCTCAAATTTATGCGATATGGCGTCCGGTTACTGCTGACGGTGTTGATGATCCTGCTGTTCGTCGGTCGGACGGGTGTGTCGGCACAAACGACTGTCACCATCGGGGATCAGAAGGCGACACTCAACTTCCCGAACCAAGCGACTTTTACGGCACATATCACTGATGCGACCGAGATCACGCAAGTCATCCTGGAATATGGCGTCGAAAAACGCACATGTGGCACGGTCACGGCGGAGGCATATCCGACTTTCACGGTGGGCAAAACGGTTGATGCGACGTGGACTTGGGATATGCGCAAATCTGGTTCGGAGCCGCCCGGTACTACGATATGGTATCGCTGGCAGGTAACCGACAAAGACGGCAGTGTGACGGAATCGCCCAAGCAGACCGTCGTGTGGCTGGATAACCAATTTGCTTGGCAGAGCGTCACGCGCGAAATGCTGACGCTTCACTGGTACAATGGCAGCTCGACATTTGCCACCGAACTGCTGAATTCCGCCGTCGATTCGATCCACAAACTCAGCCAAACGACGGGCGTTGTACCCGATTCGCCGATCAATCTGTACATTTACGGCAGCTTCGATGACCTGCATAAAGCGACGCTGTATCAAGCCGGTTGGACGGGCGGCATAGCTTTCCCCGCCTACAACATCACCATCATCGGCATCAGCCCCAATCTGGAAGCGTGGGGCAAGCGCACCGAGGCGCACGAACTCACGCATGTGATGATCGGCCATCTGATCTTTGGCTGCCTGACGTCGATCCCGACTTGGTTAAACGAGGGACTGGCCGTATATAACGAAGGCGGGCTGGATGCCACCACTCAGGATTTATTTCAAAAGGCAGTCAACGCCGATAAACTCCTGCCGATCCGCAGTTTGAGCGGTAATTTTTCGGAGGTCGCCAGCACCGCTGATCTCTCCTATTCCGAATCGTACAGCATCGTCAATTACCTGATCAAGCAGTTCGGTCAGGCGAACATGACCAAATTGCTGGAAAACATCCGGGCGGGCATGGTCATCGAAGCTGCACTCCAGGGGAGCTATAGCGTTGGCCTGGACGAACTGGAACGGCGTTGGCGCGACTCGATCGGTGCGGTGCCTCATCTGGCGGCAGGCATCACCCCCACGGTCAGCCCATCACCCACAGCCGTTCCAACCTATCAACTGATTACCAGCGCGAACGCGAACTAGCCGATTCACCTCAACGTCCGGCTCTCCGCTGTCCTTACGGAGAGGGTGAACCGAGCATAGTACAAGTTGGGTGAACCGGCGACCTTATACCGCTGTACGATTAAGGAGTACAAGACATCGTGATCGCATTGACATTCGTTCGCCGGCGAGTTCAGGTCGGATTGCTGCTCGCCGTGGCAGTCTTGATGGGCCTTATCGTGTTTCAGGGGCGGCAAACTCGCGGCGCTCAGTCGCCCGCCCGCGACGCCTCGGCAGCGATCGGGACGCCGGACACTGCCCAGCGTCCACAACCCAATTTTTCACGCGCCAATTCACTCAAACTGCTCGGTGGCGAGTCGAGCAATCCGCGCGCTTACGATCCGGCGACGGGCGGCAACAATACGCTGCTATACAGCGGACTGGTAACGTTCAACGAGCAGCTCAAGATCAGCCCCGATCTCGCCGATACCTGGTTGATCAGTCCCGACGGCACCATATATACCTTTCATATCCGCTCGAATGCGCGCTTTCACAATGGGCGTGCTGTCACGGCTCAGGATGTGGCGTATTCGTGGGAACGCGCTGCCGACCCAGCAACGAACTCGGATGAGGTGCTCACGTATTTGGGCGATATTGTGGGGATCGCCGACAAGCATACCGGCAAAGCAAAGTCGATCAGCGGCCTGAAAGCGGTGGACGATCACACCTTGCAGGTGACGATTGATGCACCCAAGCCATACTTCCTGATGAAATTGACCTATGGCGTGGCCGCTGTGGTGGACAAAGCCAACATCGAATCAGGCGCGGATTGGTACCGGACACCGAACGGAACTGGCCCCTATAAATTGGTCTATTGGCAGCCCGCCAAGCTGATCGTGTATGAGAGCAATGCCGATTTCTATCTACCCCCACCGGCGATCCGCTACATCGTCCTTCAGCTTTATGCCGGAGTCGGCTCACGGCTTTATGAGACTGGGAAAATCGATGTGACCGGAGTCGCGTCGTTCGACGTTCAACGCTACCTTAACCCGGCTGAACCGATGCACAAAGATCTGCTGCAAGGCGTCAGCATGTGTACGAGCGACGTGCTTTTCGACGTTACGCAGCCGCCCTTCGACGATGCGAAAGTGCGACAAGCGTTTGCGCTCGCCACCAATCAACAACAGTATGTCGATCTGGTGTTGTCGGGCGTCGGCATCCCCGCGCATGGCCTCTATCCACCTGCGCTGCCCGGCTACAACGCGACTTTGACTGGACTCCCCTTCGATCCGAAGCTGGCACGTCAGCGCTTGGCCGAGTCGAAATATGGAAGCGCGGACAAGATGCCTCCAATCGTCTATACGCGGTCGGGTTACGGCAGTTCGGAGCCACTTTCGACGAGCGCCTTAATCGATATGTGGCAAACGACACTGGGCGTGACGATCCAGGTCCAGAATATCGATCCGGAAAAATATTCGGACGAGATCCGCCGCGGACATCACGGCCAAATGCTGCTATCGGGCTGGTGCGCGGATTACCCCGATCCGGAGAATTTCGCCGATGCGCTGTTTCACACGGGCGCACAAGCAAACCTGGGGCACTACAGCAACCCGGCGCTCGATACGTTGTTGGATCAAGGGCGTACAGAACAGGATAGTGCGCGCCGCCTTCAGGACTATCAACAGGCAGAAAACCTGATTGTCGATAATGCGGCGGCGATTTTCCTTAACCATTCGTTGAGTTACGTGCTCGTCAAGCCGTATATCAAGGGTTACAGCTTGACGCCCTTTGTGCCGATTTATCGGTATTTGTCGATCGACGCGAGTCGACTCCCAAAGTAGGCATAGCGCGCCCGCGCACTCTGGTTTAACCCGAGCCTGTGATCGGCGCTGAATATTCTCAAGGTGGCGGAAGCGACTTAATGCGTCTGTCATCTAGCCAACAAACGGAAATATCTACCCCGCGCGCTGCCGCCGCACCTCGAACAAGATGACCGCCGCCGCCGCCGCCGCATTCAGCGACTCCGCACCGCTCGCCATCGGGATCGTAAACTGCTGCGCCGCTGCCCCTTGCGCCGCCGAATCCGCGCCATGTGCTTCGCCGCCGATGATCACCGCACACGGCGCACGCCAATCGACCGCCGTATAGGGTGTCGTCGCGTCGGCCTCGGCCAAATACATCGGCAGTGCGCCGTACTCATCGAGGATCGTCTTCCAGCCGATGCGCCGCAGCGGAATCCGAAAGTGCGCGCCCATCCCGCCTCGCAGCGACTTCGGGTTGAAGGCATCGACGCAGCCCGGCGCGAGGATCACCAGATCGACCGAAGCCGCCGCCGCCGTCCGCAAAATCGTGCCCAGGTTGCCCGGATCGGCGACGCCATCCAGGATCAGCGCGAGCGTCGGCGCGGATGGCGGAATGAGCGCGGGCAATGGGAACACGGCCAGCCAGCCCTGCGGCGTCTGCGTATCTGCCGCGTGCGCCATCACGTCCGGCGCGGCTTCCACGCACTCGACCGCCTGTGATTTGAGTCGCTCCAACAGGGCAGCGCCCGCCGGAGTCTCGACCGCCTCGCCACCGTACAGCGCATAAAATGGGATCGCGCCACTGTCCAGTGCATCGCCGATCAGGCGCGCACCTTCGAGCACGATTCGCTTTTCGGTACGGCGGGTTTTTCCAGCGCTTTGCAAGGCGCGAATCTGTTTGACCTTATCATTGTGCAGGCTGGTGATCGTGGTAATCATGGGTGAATCTAATCCGTACTTTCGTTGCTGCGGGCGTGAATCTAAATATAACCCCCGTCAAGCGGAATCGATGTGCGAAAACGGCGAGAGCAAAGGCGCATTTCAAATAAACAGCGGACGCGGCTTGCCGCGTCCGTTTTCCTCTGGCGTCCGTTTTCTTGCTGCCATCCATATTAATGACCAGCGGACGCCCCCTCGCTGTGATTACGGAGAGGGGGTCGGGGGGTGAGGTTCTCCGCCTTCGGCCTGACCAGCGCACTGCCGCGCAGCATCAGCGCCGGGATCAGACCGAGCAGACACGCCACTGCACCGATCAACAGCAGTTCATCGACGGCGTGGACGCCCGCCGTAAAATAGGCGGTCTCCGACTGTTTTTGAACAGCCGCCGCGCTCAGACCCGCCGGGAACTGCGCCACCGCATCGTTCACCATCTGGGTTACACGCGCCAATGCAAAATTCGTCAGCGCGGCGATGGCGACCGTCATCCCCACCAACCGCAGGATAATCACGAGTGCCGAGGTCACGCCACGTTCGGCGTCGCCCGCCTCATTGATGACCGCCGTCCCGATCGGCGAAATGGTCAAGCCCAGCCCGACGCCCACCAGGAGCAATTCGCCCGCCATTAGCCACGACGATGTATCCGCGCCCCATGTTAATCCGGCGGCCAGCAAGCCGACGAACGCCAGCATCAAGCCGCCCGCCACAGTCGCCCGATAGCCGATCCTATTGCTGAGCGATCCGCCCAGTAC
>JBBRMW010000312.1:0-6193 GCA_038230635.1 Aggregatilineales bacterium
ACGGACTTCGCGCCGACGCTGAGCTTTGCCATCGACCAGATGAGTGCGATCGAGCACTCGCGCGCCGAAAACATCGATCAGGTCAAGCAGCAAGAGGCGCAGTATGCCGCGCTGACCGACAAACTGGCGACGTGGCGGCGCACGGCGGACGCCTGGACGGCGCGCTATTTCGGCATCACCTTCGATAAGCCGACGTGGGATTTGCTGAACAAGTCGCTGCGCGGGAAGCTGGTGAGCGTGCCGCCCGCGTTGACCGAACTAGCCGCGCGTGCCGATGCCATCGCCCGCAGCCAGCGTTTTTTGCATTGGGAATTGGTGTTCCCCGAAGTGTTCTTCGAGCCGGATGGCACGCCCAAAGTCGCGCCCGGATTCGACGCGATCGTCGGCAATCCGCCGTATGTGCGGCAGGAATTCATCCAGCCGATCAAGGACTTTTTGGCGGCGAAGTACACCGTTTACCAGGGCACGGCTGATCTGTTTTTGTACTTCTATGAGCAAGGTTTGCGGCTGCTCAAGCCCGAACAGCGGCTGGGTTTCATCACGTCTAGTACGTTTATGAATAGTAACTCGGCGACCGAATTTCGGAAGTATATTCACGATAGTGCCAGTTTTGACACCGTGATCGATTTTGGTGACATCAAATTATTTAGCGGCGTCGATTTGGCGACCACCTCAACGGTCGTCATCATGCGACGCGGCTCACAAACTGCCCACTTTCGGACTTTGCGCGTCGAAGAAAGTCTGCCTGATTCATTAACAGAAGCGTTGGCCGAATTCGGCTTCGATACGCCAGCCGAAGCCATTGCCAGCCCTGAATGGCGTTTCCAGCCCGCAGAAGTTATTCAGCTTTTCCGAAAAGTTACAGAAAATCGTGGGCTACTGCGAGATTTGCCAGATGGGCGCATTTACTCTGGCTTAAAAACAGGTTTGAATGAAGCATTCATCATCAGCCAAGAAAAACGACAACAACTGATCGACGAGCACCCATTGAGTGCCGAGATTATCAAACCCATGCGGCGCGGCCAGGATTTGCGCCCCTGGTATCAGATGCAAAGTCATTTGTTCATGGTGCTCTCCGTGCAAAGGATCGATATAGAGAAATATCCGGCGATCAAACGGCATTTGCTCCCGTATCGTTCCGCGCTTGCGAAACGCTCAGAAACGCGCGACGGTCAATGCGATTGGTATGAACTGCGCCCCTGTGATTACTATGACGTGTTTGAGAAGCCCAAAATTCTGTGGGCAGATATTTCTAAGTTCCCGCGCTTTTCACGGAACGAAGGCTACTATCTGGGAAACACGGCTTTTGTGATTAGCAGCGGTAGTTACAGCCGGTTGGCACTGTTGCAAAGCCGGGTAGCGTGGTTTGCCCTCACCCAAACGGCAACCATGATCAGCAAGCGCGCGGGATTATGGCAATATCGCGCGATACCACAATTCGTTGAGCGCCTGCCCATCCCCGAACTGACCGCCGCGCAAGACTCGTCATTGGCAGAGATTGCGGAGCAGATCACGGCAGGGGCGCGCGAACGGTACGCGCTGCACGAGGCCATGCGCGGGCGGATCGCGGCAGATTTGAGCGCGGGTGGCAAGCTCAACGAGAAGCTGACCGCATGGTGGCTGCTGCCCGATGTGTCGGCGCTACGCACGGAGGTCAGAAATGCCTTCCGGGGCGATATTCCGCTGGCCGATCGAGATGATTGGGACGCCTATCTTGCCGATCGCAAGCGCAAACACAGTCAGATGACCGATGCGATCATCAGATTGGAAACGCGCCTGAACGCCATCGTCTATGAAGCGTTCAAGTTGACGCCCGACGAGATCGCGTTGATCGAGGCGGCCACGAAGTATCCGTATGGCGAGGTATAAAAAACCTCATCCCCAACCCATTCTCGTTTAGGGGTGGGTATTTTGGTTTAGGTGGATGAACAGCGGACGCGGCCTGCCGCGTCCCTACAAAATCCGCCATTCCCGTAGGGACGATGGCCTGCGGCGTCCGTCTTCATCAAAACACCACCACATGCACCTGCGCGGGGCCGTGAACACCCAGAATCGTCTGCATTTCGATGTCGCTGGTGCGGCTCGGCCCGGTGATCAGGACGGTGTTGTGCGTTTCGAGCATGGCGGCGCGACCCGCCTCCGCCAGCCAGCTTTCCAGGTTTGGGTACAGCCGATTGCGTGGCAACAGGGCGACATGTACTCTGGGCAGCAGCGAAACCAGCCGCCCATGTCCAGTGCGCGTGACCAATGCCAGCGTCCCCGTCGAGGCCAGCGCCGCATCCGCACCTGTGATCCCCACACGGACCGGCTCGATCTGGTTGAGCACGTCCGAACGCGAGTCGCCCCGCAGATTCGGCATGATCGGCGTGATGCCGCGTGCGATCAATGCCTCGTTCAAACCCGGCAAAGGCAGATCATCCCAGACCAGCGCCGATTTGTCCTCACCCAAAATGTCGATCACGCACTGGATCGCGCTCTCCGAATCGGGCAGGACATGGACTTTTCCGGTCAGTTTTTCTAGCTCGGTGGTGAACCGTTCCAGGAGATCACCCTCGACGCGCGTCACGGGCAGATAGGCGTCGGGACGGGGCGTCGCATCGGCGAACGGCGCGGTATTTGATCGCAATGCGTCCAGAATTTTCGCACGAGTCGCTGCGGTTCGGTTGGATTTCATAATTTCACCTCATCCCTTTCCGTGCTCACGGCTGGGGAATTCGACTCCCCCTCGCTGTGATTACGGAGAGGGGGCTGGGGGGTGAGGTTCTTTTCCCGCCAAGTTTGCCGAAACGACTTGGGCGCGAAGGGCGGAAAATCGCGGTTTTGTGTCCAATGGCCGAGCAGCGCGGGCAAACGATGCAGCTGACCATCGCCGCCCTTGATCGCATTGGTGACGAGCGCCGCCGCCCGCCCGGACAGCTCATACAGCGCGGGCGATCCCATCGCCACCGCCCAGCCTTTGATCCCGACGGTGACTTGCGCGCTCGTATCGCCTTCGGCAACCAAATCGCCGCGCAGTTTGAGCAGCATATCGGGGATGTCAATGTCCACCGGGCAGGCTGCCTTGCACGCGCCGCACAGACTGCTGGCATGAGGCAGCGGCGCGGCATTGTGAATCCCGCCCAACAGGGGAGTCACGATTGCGCCGATCGGGCCGGGATAGACCCACCCATAAGCGTGGCCGCCAACGTTTTGATAGACCGGGCAAATATTCAGGCACGCCCCACAGCGGATACACGCCAATGATTCGGCGTATTCGGTGCTGTGGATGCGCGCGCGCCCATTGTCAAGCAGGATCACGTAGACGTGTTCGGGGCCGTCGGGATCACCGGGGAGTGCTGGACCGCCGATCAGGTGCGTGTAGCTCGTCAGCTTTTGCCCGGTGGCGCTGCGCGTGAGAAGCTGCACCAGTACCCCGAAATCTTCAACTGTCTCGATCACCTTTTCGATCCCGACGACGGCCACATGCACGCGCGGCAGCGACGAGCACAGCCGATTGTTGCCCTCGTTGCTGACGACGGCCAACGTGCCTGTCTCGGCGATCGCAAAGTTCGCGCCCGTGATGCCCATATCTGCGCTGATAAATTGATCGCGCATGTAGACGCGCGCCGCCGCCGTCAGCGTGGCGGGATCATCGGAGGGTGGCATGTGCAGCTTATCGACGAACAAATCGCTGACTTGTTCGCGCGTCTTGTGCAAGATCGGAAACACGATGTGCGAGGGCATTTCGCCCGCGATCTGGACGATGAACTCGCCCAAATCGGTTTCGATGACTTCCAAACCCGCCGCTTCGAGCGCGTGGTTCAACTGCGTCTCTTCGGTCGCCATGCTCTTGCCTTTGGCGATCTTGCGGACATGATTTTCGCGCGCAATGTCGATCACGAGTTGGTTGCATTCGGCGGCGTCGGCAGCCCACAAGACCGTGACGCCTTTTTCGGTCAGTTTCGTTTCGAGCCGCTCCAACAGATCGGGCAAATTGTGAAGTGCTCGCAAGCGTGCGGCGCGTGCCTGTGCCCGGAGCGCTTTCGCGTCGGTCGTCTCAGCCATGCCCGCGATCCGGCCATTGACGCCGCGCGTCGTCCCACGATCGAGCGCCGTTTGCAGCGTAATGTCGCTGATGGCGATTGTCGCGCTCTCGACAAAATGGTTAGCGGTGTTCGTGTGTACTGGCGTGTGAATCATGGCTTACTCTCCCCGCCAAAACTTCGGCGATATGCACGACCCGTCGCGCCGATCGATTTCGACTCAACCCGCCGTTGATCTGGGTCAGGCAGCTTGCGTCGCCCGTGACGATCACGTCGGCGGCCACCGCGTCGATATTTTTGATCTTGTCGCCGAGCATCGCGCCGCTGACCTCCGGCATTTTGACCGCGAACAAGCCGCCGAATCCGCAGCACTGGTTCGCGCCGGGTAAATCCACGATCTGCAAGTTGCCGACGTGCTCGAGCAGGGCGCGCGGCTGCGTTCCGAGTTCCAACATGCGCAGGCCGTGACAGGCATCATGCAGCGCCACCGTGAGCGGCTGTTCGAGTTGGATGCCCATATCGGTCACGCCCAGGCCATCGACCAAAAACTCGGTCAGTTCCCAGGTATTGCCGACGATCCGCTCCATTTCGGCGCGCCAGTCGGGATCGTCGGCGAACAGTTCGGGGTAGAAGTGCCGCACCATCGAAACACACGAACCGGACGGCGCAACGATCACTTCACTGTCGCGGAAGGCGCGCATGAACTGTTTGGCGACGGTTTTTGCATCGGCGCGATAGCCCGCATTGAAACCCATCTGTCCGCAGCAGGTTTGATCGGTGGGGAAATCGACGGTGAGGCCGAGCCGTTCGAGCACTTCGACGGCAGCCATGCCCGTGTTAGGGTAGATCATATCCACGATACAGGTCACAAACAGGGAAACTTTTTTGCCCTTCGGCGAGGGGCGCGGAATATCGATAGTCATAATTGATTTCGTTTGCTTTCTTTTTCTGTATATTATGTTTCACATCACGAAATATTGGTAGGTCTTAAAATCAAACCGAATCGGCGAGTCGAAATGCGCAATAATAACGGACGTTCCCGGTTTAGGAAGGGGTTTCCCCCTAAGGTCACCCCGATCAGCAGATTGCGAAATCTCAATAGGTTTTTCGGTGTTGGATGGTAAAAAACGACAAGTTACAAGCACAGTATAATATTTTGGCTGCCGACGACCATCAATTTTTGAGCCTATACAACGGGTGATTTCGCCAACAAAAAAACGAGCATCCGAAAAATCAGTGGCAAGTTCTTCTATTCGCCGATTCGTAAATCTGGCGAACCATCCAACTACAAGTGTTATCAGAAACCAGGGAATGGTCGCTATCACAAAGTTGGCGACATAAACCGCGGTCGTCTCGGGGTTCGTCGCTCCAACTAATGTTGATTGAGTCGGAAAAAACGGCAAGTATTGAATACTAGCTACATCACCTTGTAGATGGCTATCGAAATATGACTCATCCACTGGCTGCTGCGCTGTGTATTTGTTTCCATTCACAATGTATTGATAGCTAACTTCAAAAACTGGGGGGACGAGATCACCGGCATTATAACGTCCAGTACCAAAATATCCAGCATCGCTGTGCCTAACAAGCACCTTCCCATTGATGCCGCTACCCATGTTGACAATTAGCACAGGCATCAGCGTAGAAACAAATGCAACACCATACATGCCAACACTAAACATGAACAAGCCAAGCGCGACATAAAGTATCAGCTTTTCCTCCCAAACAAACCTGGGGTCGGAGCCATGTCCGGTCAATAACGAGCGGTGGGATGGGTAAAGCAGAAACACATCGGCTGGATTCAGTTCCAATTCCACAAACTGATTGGCTCGCTTCTTCTTCATTTTTTATGCCATGTCTCACATCACGAAATTTTGGTAGCGCCACAAACCGATTCTAATTGGCCTCTTTATACGCAAAATAATAACAGCCGTTCCGGGGACTGGAAGTGCCTTTCCCCTCAAATCATTACGCCACTCGGCAGCGGAGATTTGGATCGCTCGTTTACGGTCGGGCAACTCAAATTTGCCACTAAGAGGCTGTTTAAAAAGGGTTAGGGTGCCAAACGACGCACCATGAGATGGGACATTGCGGCATAGATAAAGGCCTCGCTCACACGCGGTAACACTTCGTAATCCTTGCTTAAACGGCGGTAGCCACCCAACCAAGCA
>JBBRMW010000313.1:0-6145 GCA_038230635.1 Aggregatilineales bacterium
GACAGCACCGATGCAGACGGTCATGAGCGATTTGCAGGCGCGCCGTATCCGCCTAATCGAAAAGATGCTGGAAATCGAAGAAATGCCCGATGCCGCATCCGAAATCGAGGCGATGGCTACCGATGCGGCGAAAGTGACCGCCGTCAAGCCGCGCACACGACTTCGTATCAAGGTCGATCGATTGGCGATCACGGCGATCCTGGCGCTGGCCTTGATCATACCGTTCCTGACCGATGCCGTGAACCTCGTCGCGCCGCCCGATACATCCGCACCCACCGCCCCGCAAACGGCAGTCTTCGGCGCGATCGACAAAATCCAGGGCGGTCAACCGGTGCTGGTCGCCTTCGAGTACGGCCCGACGGGATCGGGCGAACTGGATGATATGGCGCGTGCCCTGCTGATCGACCTATTCAAGCGCGGCGCGAAACCTGTGATCGTCAGCACGAACCCGGCAGGCGCGCTGCACGCCGAAGCCCTGTTATCCGTGATTGGGCATGATGCAGCGACGCTGAGCTTGCTCGGTCGCACCGATCAACCGTTGCAGGCACGCACGGATTACGTCGTGCTGCGCTATTTGCCAGCGGGTGCGGCGGGCGTGCGTACCGTGTTTAACGCGATCCATGCGGGCGGCTTTGCGGCGCAGAGCACCTTCATCACCGATCTGGAAGGGCAGCCATCCGGCTTGAGCCTGGATACCGACCTGCCTGCGCTGGCAAAAGCGCCCGCCATCGTGCTGGCCGAATCGCCGGAAGATGTCCGCAATTGGGCGGAGCAATATCGCGCGCCGGGAACTGGTGCGGGCACGCCGGGCTTGATCCTGGCAGCCTCCGCCGCCGCCGAAGCGACCGCCCGCACCTACAGCGCCGCCTTGTCTGGTGGTATGATCGGGCCCTTAATCGGGCTGCGCGATGCCACGATCTACCGAGCGCTACGCCAACCGCCCGCCAAAGCCTCCGCCGCCAAAGCACTCGATCAACGCTGGCAGAGCGTCGGGTTGGGGGCGCTGGTGGCTGGCTTGATCATCTTCGTCGGCAGCATGTTTAGCCTTATCGGAGCCGTTCGCCGCCGAGGGGTGACCCGTTGAACCTGCAAAATATTGCGATGGTCGTATCCGCCCTTCTGACACTGATGATTTTCAGCTATCTGTTGGGCGACAACTTCTTATATCGGCTGGCGGTGGCGCTTTTTGTCGGCGCATCGGCGGGCTATATTCTGATCGTCAGCGTCGAGTCGGTGCTGATCCCCTGGATCAACCTGACGCTGATCGGTGGTTTCACCAACCCGAACTTTGCGATTGGCATGATGCCGGTGCTGATCGGCATTTTGCTGCTGTTCAAAATCTCGCCGCGCCTCTCGCGCTTCGGCAACCTCGGACTCGTCTGCGTGCTTGGGGTCGGTACTGCGGTGACGATCTGGGGCGCGGTCACGGGCACGCTGCTGCCGCTGGCGAACGGTGCAGCGAGCGCACTCACGCCCGCCAACGTGCTTGACGGACTAATCATCGTAATCGGCACAACCTGCGTGCTGATCTATTTTACGTATATCGGCGTGCGGCGACCATGGGGCGCGGTCGAGCAGCCGCTGCCGATCAAGCTGGCGGCGCGGGTCGGGCAGGGCTTCATCATCGTCACGTTGGGCGCGACCTATGCGCTCGTGATTTTGTCGGCGCTGACGGTGTTCACCAGCGTAATCGTCAATCGGCTACTGCCGCTGCGTCCGGGGAATTGAGATTGATTTTGAGGGACACACATGGCCGTTGAAAGAAATGCGCCCATCAGCGCGATCCTGACCGCAGATTTCGGCAGCGTCAATACCCGCGTCATTTTGTTCGATCAGGTGGCTGGGCAGTTCCGGCTGATCTCGCGGGCGGAGGCGCTGACCACCGATGCACCGCCGATCGGCGATGTGACCGTTGGGCTGCTGCGGGCGGTCGATCAACTCGCCGAGCAGACCGGGCGCGCGCTGACGACGGGCGGCAAGCTGAACATCGGCGACAAAATGGGCACGGGCGTCGATCTGTTCGTGGCGACGGCCAGCGGTGGGCGTCCCCTGACTGCTGTGCTGGTTGGCCTGATGCCCGATGTCAGCCTCGCCAGTGGCCGCCGTGCGCTTGGCAGCATTTATATCGATCTGGTGGATACGCTCAGCCTCGGCGATGTGCGCACACAGGAGCAGCAGGTCAACGCGATCCTGAACAGCCACCCCGATTTGATCTTCATTGTGGGTGGCACGGACAACGGCGCACACGACTCGATGCTCGCCCTGTTGGAGACGGTCAAACTCGCGGCTTCGTTGCAGCCAGGCACGCGCCCGGTCGTGCTCTATGCGGGCAACGAGGCGCTGCAATCGCAGGTGAAAGACCTGCTTGGCGAGGAGACCCAGGTCTTCACTGCGCCCAATGTGCGTCCTGCCCTGAACGAAGAGCGTCTCGGTGGTGCACAGCTCGAACTGGCGATGGTCTACGGTGCGTACAAGGCCAGCAGCACGGGCGGCTTCAGCGAAGTACGTTTCATGAGTCGCCTCGGTGTGCTGCCGACGGCCAACAGCTACAGTACCGTCATGCGCTATCTGGGCGAGTTGGCGAACGCGGGTGCGGGCGTGCTGTGCGTCGATGTCGGCAGTAGTACCGTTACGATTTGTGCGACGATCCGCCGCCAACCGTTCGTCAGTATCCGTCCCGATCTGGGCTTGGGGCACAGCGCCGTAAGCGCCGTCGATCAGATCGGCGCAAAAAACGTGGCGCGCTGGCTGACCTACGCCGCGAGCGAGGTCGAAGTCCTGGATTATGCCTGGAACAAGACGCTGCACCCGGCGACCGTGCCGCAATCCGCCGCCGAACTCGAAATGGAATATGCGCTCACCCGCGAACTGATCCGCAGCGCGCTCGACACCGCCCGCGAAGCCTGGGGACGCAGCGAGCGCGGCGGCTACCTGCCCGCCTTACGTCCGATCATCGGGGCGGGCGCGGCACTATCGCAAGTTGTCGATCCGGGCGTATCGGCGCTGCTGCTGCTGGATGCGCTGCAACCCGTTGGCGTGACCGAACTCAAACTCGATCCCTATGGCGTGATCGCGGCGCTCGGCGGCATTGCGTATCTCGAACCGCGCGCGCTCGTCCAGGTGCTCGAAGCGGGCGGCCTGCTCGATCTGGGTACTGCAATCTGCCCGACCGGGCACGCGACGGGTGCCAACGCCATGACCGTCACCGTCAAATACGAGAGCGGACGCACGGTGCAGCGCACGATCGCCCGCGATAGCCTGCGCACCATCGAGTTGCCCTCCGGCCAAAAGGCGACTGTCACTGTGAAATTGGAGCGCGGCCTGAGCCTGAACGGGCGGCGCAATCGCAATCAGACCTTCACCGTTGAAGGCGGCGCGGCGGGAATCGTGTTCGATGGACGCGGGCGACCGTTGATCGTGCCCGATGATCTGGCGAATCGCAAAGAGACGATCCCGCGCTGGCTGGAGTCGGTGCGCGCCGAACGCACGGCAGCCACCAATGCGCCGCTCTCGAAGGGTGTACCCGTCATGGTCGAAGCCGCTTCACCCGTTCCGATGGAAACCGCACCCGGTGTTCGCCGATCGTCCGCCGCCGCGCGCCCCGCCGATAAGCCGAGCACACGCAAATGAGCGTGCAGGCGACTCGCTGTGGTCGCCTGATTAAATCATTTTGAGGGTAGATCAATGCCTTTTTATCCGAACGCAAATTTGATTTTGCCCATGACGACCATCCGCCGCGAGCGCAAACTGCCGCCGGGCGTCAATGGCCTGGACGCGCCTTTTCGTGTCGATGCCAGCGTCGATGCCGATTCGATCGTGCTGCGCGGTGCGCGCGCCGGCGATTATCGGCTGATCCCGCTGCACGCGCCGCTCGGAGTGCGCCGGGGCGATCCGATCGACACTGCCTGGATCAAGGTTGGCGTCAACGATCAGCTCGAACCAGGGCGCGTTTTGGCCGAGCGCGGCAGCGGTCGCCGATCGCCACGTATCCTTGCACCCGATAACTGCATCGTGCGGCGCATCGATCCCGATCGCCTGATCATCCAGGTGAACCCAGAAGACATCGATGTGCGCGCCACTTTCCCCGGCACCGTCACGAACGTCACGGGCAAAAGCAGCGTGCAGATCGAATCGGTCGGCGCGCTGATCCAAGCCGCCTGGGGCAATGGCAAGATCGCCTTCGGCCCTTACCGCGAAGAACCAGAAGGCGGCATCCAGGCGCTCGCCGACGAGTCGCTCGTCACGTCGCTGCGCGGCCAGATCATCTTGCTCAAGCGCCCGCTTACCCGTCAAACGCTCGACGTCGCGCGCGTGCAGGAGGTGGCCGGGCTGATCGCGCCGGGGATGCGCGCCGAACTGCGGATGATGGCGCTGGCACAGCAGATGGCGATCGTGCTGACCGATGGATTTGGCGCGGAGCAAATGTCGCAGATCGTGTACAATCTACTCCGAGACAATATCGGACGTCCCATCGCGCTCGATGCGGTCGAGCCGTCGCGCTGGTCATCCGATCGCCCAGAGCTATTCGTGAAAATGCCTTCAGGTGGCAGTTTGCCGCCCGCGCCCGAACGCGATCAACCGCTGACGGTCGGGATGGCGGTACGGCTGGCACGCGCACCCTATCGCGGACTATCGGGCACAGTCAAACGGCTGATCGAAACGCCGCGCGCCCTCGACAGCGGCTTGCGCTTGACTGGGGCAGACATACAATTGGGTGATGGCAAAATCGTTTTTGCACCTATCGCCAATATCGAGCTGCTGGGACGTGCGCCAAGCAGCCGCTGATTCACTCTAACTTTCACCTCACAGGGGGATGCTGATGACCGACGACAATCTGAGAGACCTAGTCCCGGACGACGATGACTTCTACGGCGGCGGCGGGCTGTCTGATGACCTCGGCGGTGAGGGTGCACTGTCAGGATTCGATAATCCCGATCTATACGGCGGCGAGGGTAGCGAAACCCCCGATGCGATGCCGCAGTTCGGCAATGCTGGCCCGAACCAGACCTTTCGCATCGGAATTATCGTGTTGGCGGTCATCCTGGTGGTGGGCTTGGTGGTGATCATTTTTGTGGCGAGCGTCAACGGCGGCAATAATAAGAATTATCAAGACACGGTGACGGCTGTATTTGGCACTAACAATGCCGTATTCACGCAAATCGCGGCTACCGCCACTGCCAAATCGTGGACGGCCACGCCGAGCGATACGCCTGTCCCGACCAAAACACCCTCGGCCACGCCGACCATTACTCCGTCACCAACTCAGACGCCTGTGCCAACGATCGCCAATACGCTCGCGCCCGATATTACGCCAAGCGCCACGCCATCGATGACCAACACGCCACCCAGCAATAACGAAATGATCAGCACATTGGGCGCACAGGTCAATAAGCTGTTTGGTGCCTTGACGGCCATCGGCATCCAGCAGACGGTCATCGCGCCGAATCCGAACGATCGGCCCGCGACAAAGACTGCCAAGCAAACCGAAAACGCCCAGTTCAATGGCGCGCTCACCGCCATCTCCGGGCAGTTGACGCTAGATGCAAACATCCTCAGCAATGGCGCGCCCAGTGGCAGCCTTTCCGCCACGCCGACTGGATCAGCCTCGCCGACGCCCAGCGCGACGGGCGAAGGACAATCGAGCAGCGGCGCATCCGTGACAACTGCCACGCTCGCACCGACCAGTGCATCGGGCGCGGCGCAGGGTCGCGTCTATGACGGTGCGGCACAGGCGCTATATATACCAGTGGCGGCTGCGCCTGTTCGCCCGCACGCCCAGGATATCACCCCCGGTGCGCCCAGCGAAGCGACCACCTCGCCGATCTTGATCGCGGTCACGGGCACATCGGCGGCGCTCAGCACCGAGGCCGCGCAGCTTCAAGCCGCCCAGGATGGCTTGGCCGAGCAGCTTACGCTCAATGCGCTGCTCGTGACGGGTACGCCAGCACCGCTGATCTTGACTGAAAACGCGCAGCTTGAGGCAGGTTTGCAAGCCATCGGCCTCCAGTTAACCACCAACGCCAATCACCAAAACGATCTGGGTGCAACGGCCACGGCGGTAGCGAAAAACCCGGATACCGGCTTGTTTGAAGACTTGGCAGCGGGACGTGCCGCGCCAGAGAGCCTGCTGCTGTTCGCACTGGCC
>JBBRMW010000314.1:0-6142 GCA_038230635.1 Aggregatilineales bacterium
AATTTGCTCGACCGGATGCAATCGAACCACATGAACAGCGCGCTGCTGGTGGCGATCTTCAGCCCGACCACGCGCCATATCGAACTGGCGAACGCGGGAATGGTGCAACCTTACGTGCGGATGGAAAATGGCTGGGAGTTCGTCCCCGTCGGCGGCTACCCATTGGGTGCATCGATCCGCGCCAGTTACAACGCCAAAACCTTGACGCTCGCGCCGGGCGCACTGCTCCTGTTCATCAGCGACGGCGTGATCGAGGCACAGAATGCGGCGGGTGAATTTTTTGGCTTCGAGCGTCTGGAAGCACTCCTGAACGAAACCGCGTTGGACATCTCTGCCGATGCGCTGGTCGATTGCATCCTAACTGCCGTCCGCGCGCACCTCGGCGGCCTCGAAGCACAGGACGATATGACAGTGGTTGCGCTCAAATCCGTTGAAGTTTAACAATTCTGGTTTATTATGGATGCAGTTTGAAAGGACACAACAACGTTGACCGAAACATCCGAACCTCAGTTCAAGATCAGCAAGCATAATTCCGAACGAGTCGAGATTTTCCTGCCGAGCACGCTTGGCTACGAAAAGGTCGCCCGCAACGCCGCGCAGGCGATCGCCGAGGAGATGGGCTTCAGCCCGGACCGTATCGACGATCTGAAAACCGCCGTCGCCGAAGCCTGCATGAACGCCATCGAGCATGGCAACCAGGAGAGCAAAGCCGCCTCCGTGACGGTCTTGCTCACAGCGGCCAAAGAACAGTTGGAGATCAGCGTCGCCGACGAAGGGCTGACCACCATGCCCGCCGAATTTCCGACGCCCGGGCGCGTCGAAGAAGATAATCGCGGCTGGGGCATGTTCTTCATCTCTCAGTTGGTCGATGAAGTCGAGATCACGCGCCTGCCCAAAGGTGGCAATCAAGTGCGTATGGTCATCTTTCTGACCCCACCCGACGAGTCGAGCAAGCCAGCCGATCAGTCACATCAGCCAAATCAGCCCGATCACAGCAAATAAAGGTGCACACCATCATGGCAAAAGGGGACGTATTGTTTCGACAGGAAGGGACGCTGGGGCTGCTCGATTTCCCGCGCGACGTGACCGCTCAGACGCGCGAGACCGCGTACAGCGCCTATAACGAGTTGGCGCGCGCCAAAGTCAAGACGCTCGCGCTCAACTTCGACAGCACCGACTATATGAACAGCGCCGGCATCGGGCTGGTCATCAGTTTGGTGGAAGACGCGACTCAGGCGGGCCGAAAAGTCTATGCGTTCGGTCTCGCCTCGCACTATCGCAAACTGTTCAACATGGTTGGCTTGATGGAGCGCCTGACGTTAGCCTCCGACGAGACCGACGCCAAAACCCGCGCCAGCACAGCTACAAGCTAAACAGCCGATTTACCTGACCCCCTCAATCCCCCTCTCCGTAATCACAGAGAAGGGGAAGCCACACCCCGCAGAACGTCGTGCCGTCAACGCTCCCTTCCGATTCAATAGGCCATCCTTCTCCCTCGTTCCGGAGAGGTGTGTCTTCCAGCCGCCCGTTGCCATCCCACACCCCTGCGAGTTCGCAACTCCCGCTTTCCAATCGCGTATAGTTTTTGTTTGACGGGCATCTCGAAGGGGTGATTTTTGCATGGATAACATGTCTTTTGTCCTTGCGGTGGATAACGTCGCAAAGCAGCTTCAGGTTGGCGAGGTCAAAGTCCAGGCGTTGGAGGGCGTCTCGCTCAACGTCGCGCGCGGCGAATTCCTGGGCATCATCGGGCCTTCGGGCAGCGGCAAATCGACACTCTTGGGCTTGATCGGTGGCCTCGACTCGCCTACCAGCGGCACGGTCACGATCGACGGTCAGGATATTACCCGCCTGAACGAGCGCGCCTTGACCCGCGTTCGCAACGAGAAGATAGGCTTCGTTTTTCAATTTTTCAACTTGATCCCCACTCTGACGGCGCGCGAGAATGTGGCACTGCCCATCCAATTTTCGCGTGGCCGAAAACTCGACGCTCGTGCACGCGCCAAAGACCTGCTCGAACTGCTCGGACTCGGCGATCGACTCGATCACCGCCCCGCGCAGTTATCCGGTGGTCAGCAGCAGCGCGTCGCCATTGCCCGCGCCCTGGCGAACAGTCCGGCTTTGTTACTCTGTGACGAGCCGACCGGCAGCCTGGATACCAGCGCCAGCGAAACCGTGATGGCCGCGCTCCGTGATGTGCAGAAGCGTCTGAATACGACCGTGATCGTAGTCACACACAACATGGAAATCGCCTCGCAAATGGATCGCTTGGTGACTCTTGTTGATGGCCGCATCGCCACCGACATAGACGCACACGCCAGCGCGCAAAATGCCGCCGTCGCCTTGTTCAAAGAAAAGCGTGCAACGGGCGAGCAGGCTGCCGTCGTATCATTTGCGCCTGCGCAAGGAAGCTGAGGTACATATCATGATCCAGCAATTCAGCTTCTACGCCGGGCATTCCTTGAACGATCTGCGCGTCAACGGGCGACGCACCTTTTTTGCGCTGCTGTGCATTGCGGCGGGTGTGGCGGCGGTCGTCAGCTTGCAAACGCTATCGGCCATGATCGGCGATACGCTCACCGGCAATTTGCAGGCGTCCAACCGGGGCGATGTCCAATTCACGGTATTGGAAGGTTACGACGAGACCATCATGGCTAAGGGCGTCCAAAGCGGCCTGTTGACCAAATCACAGATCACTTTTTTCGGGCGGTCAACTACCGTTTACACGCTCGATCCGAACGGCTTCAAGCAAATCCAAGGATGGTTCGAATCGAATTATCCAGGGCAGGCGGCGCTCACCGCGCAGATCGACATCACGGGCGGGACGGGTGGTTTTGGGGGAACTTCCCCCGGCAGTTCACTAACGGCATTGAGCAGCGGCGGTGAAGCCTCGCAGGTGCAGCCGATCTTAATCGATCCGACGGTGTATCCATTCTACGGCCATGTCGCGTCGATCACGGGGCAGCCATTGGCCGATTTGATCAAAGCGCCCACCGACATCGTGCTCGATCAAAAAGCCGCCGAAAAGATGGGCGCAAAAGTCGGCGATGTGGTGCGCGCGGGTGGCAACACCACCGATTTCACAGTACGCGGAATCGTACCCACCGCTGCCGAAATCACTGATCCGGTCAGCGGCGTGTTGACCTCACTGTTCGGCTTCTATTATATGGAGGCCGACGCCGCCCAATATTTCACCACGGCCAAGCCAGCGGTTGGTACAGGCTACATTCAGTTGCACGATCCATCCCAGTTTGACGCGCTCGAACTCGCCTTCAACAAAGCCTTCCCGTACTTCCACACGACGACCACCCGCGATCTCGCGCGGCAAAACAAGTCGATCACCGATCAGGTGAGCCAACTGCTGACAATTATGGGGCTGGTATCGCTGCTGCTGGGCAGCATCGGTATCATCAACACGATGCAGGTCGTGGTGCGGCGGCGCACGGTCGAGATCGCGGTCTTGAAGACGCTCGGCCTCGGCGCGCTGCAAATCACGCTGTTATTCCTGGTCGAAGCCTTCATCATGGGCGTGATCGGCAGCGTCATCGGCGTTGGCCTCGGTTGGGCGACCACCTTGATCGTCAAGGGCGTCGCGCAAAACTTGGTCGCGCAGCCGTTGATCTTTCGTGTCGCGCCCGGCGCGGTCTTGAACGGCTTGATCGTCGGTACGCTGATCACCACGATTTTCGGCTTCATTCCGACGCTGGCCGCCGGGCAGGTGCGTCCAGGCGTCGTCCTGCATCCGACGGGTCAAATGGTGCCGCGCGCGGGCTGCCTGCGCACACTCGGCGCACTGCTCGTGATCATTGTGGCGCTCAGTTTGGTGGCGAATACTATCCTCGGCAATCTGAGCGCAGCGATCTTGGTGACGGTGGGCGCGTTTATCGCTGCCGGGCTGCTGCTGATTGTGTTGTCACTCCTGATTTGGCTTATCGGGCGCTTCCTACCCTCCTTCGGCAGCGTCGATCTGCACATTGCGCGGCGACAGATGCTGGCGACACGCGGACGCGGCGCGATCACGCTGCTGGCGTTGGTGGTCGGCGTCTTTTCGCTGAGCCTGATCACACTGTCCGCCGATGCGGTCAATGGCCTGCTGAAATACGCGCTCAACCAATATAACGGGAACAACGTAATCATCGCGCTGGGCGTGCAGGGTACGCTCGCCAACGTCGAGAATATCCTGACCGCTGCAAATGGTGTTTCGGGCCACACCGTGCAGCGTTTGTATCAGGGGACATTTATCAGCCTCGCCCAAACCGATGGCACCACATTGGATACGCAGCAGCTCAAGGCTCGCTTCCGCGCCGATCTCACCTTCCAACAGCAAAACAGCGCGATTAGCAGCACCAGCCAAAGCGACAATGGCACCGGGACGATCAATGCGCCGACCTTCGACCTCGCGCAAGATCAGGTAGATGCCCTGGGTGCGCTGACGGGTCAGGCAGCCGATCAACCGACAGTTGCATCGATCATCGCGGGGCGCGCACTGACCGCCGCCGATGTGGGCAAACCAGTCATCGTCGTGCCGGATTCGGCCAGCATCAAAGAAGCCAAAGTGCATATCGGGGACAAGCTGACCTATCGCTTCGGCAAAAACACGGACGCCCCGACCGTCACCTTCGAGGTCGTCGGCATTACGCAGAGTTCGATCTTTGGGGGCGGCCTGGGTGTTGGCTTGAACTTTCCGTATGATGCGCTGCCTACCACGGTTCAACCAACGTCGATCCAAATCCTGGCAAACGTGGCGGATGATCAGCTTCCGAACGTGCGCCGCCAATTAAGCGCGATTCCCGGCGCGTTCATCATCGAAACTTCCCTGCTGACTCAGCTCATTAACACCTTGCTCGGCACATTCATCGCCTTCCCAACGATGATCGCCATCCTGGGCTTAATCGTGGGCGGCGTGGTGATCGCCAATTCAGTCGCGTTAACGACACTCGAACGGTCGCGCGAAATCGCCATCATGAAGGCGGTCGGCGTCCAACGCGAACGCGTGCTGGGCATGATCCTGATCGAAAATGGGCTGCTCGGCCTGATCGGGGGTTTGATTGGCGTCGGACTCGGTGTCCTGGGCTTGGTGATTTTGCTATCACTCGGCGGCACGCCGTCGCTCGTGCAGAGCGTCCCCTATGGCTCAGCCTTCTTGCTCATGCTGTTGTGCGTGGCAATCGCGTTAGTGGCCGCCGCCACGACAGCCTGGGGTGCATCCGGCGAAAAGCCGCTCAACGTCCTCCGCTACGAATAGGGCTTTGCATCGCGTCTGAAACACTGAGCCGCACTGACCCATAGATGTGCGTCTGGGTCTGTACATGACTTTCATTGTCAATTAAAATGGTGGATTACGAACAAAGGTAAACATCCACCATGAACGGAAACGATCTGACTGCCGAGTTTGGTATATAGGGCGCGGCGCAGATCGAACCCGGCGCGCTCGGACAAATGCGGCGTGCGGTCTGCCTGCCCGTCGCGGTGCGCGGCGCACTAATGCCCGACGCCCATCCCGGCTATGGCTTGCCGATTGGTGACGTGTTGGCGACCGAAAACAGCGTGATTCCCTACGCGGTCGGGGTTGACATCGCCTCGCAAAGTGATCGCAAAGCTACATCCTTTCTACTTATGGTCACTCACCTTACGCAGGCAGCTGGACTGGGTTGAATTGACGGAGAGAATCGAAGGCGGCATAAAGTGCGCCCACGTAAAGTTTGGTTTTAAGGGCAAAATGGTTGAGATGCGTGGCTTTACGCAACCATTCGAGTTTGATGTAAGCATAAAGTGCGGCAAACAAGTGATTGGATTGAGACGTGACAATCTGGGTTGGTGATTTTTCAAGCGAAGCGTTTTGCTTGAGCGATTTATGATAGGGTTCCACGGTCCACCGTGTGCGGTAGATAGCGGTGATTTGGTCGGCAGACAGGGTGGTTTGACTGGATACCAGAAATTGAATACCCGTGCTGCCATCTCCGTTTGCGAAGACTTGTTTCACCAGCGTCAACGGGAAATCGACGGTTTCAAGGTAGATTTCGGTTGGGGTATGCGCTTCCAGCGTCATTTGGTCGAGCCGTTTCCACTGTCCGGCGTGTTTGGCGTCCAGGCTCAAGGCGACTTTACGGTTGGATTTGAGCGGCATGACGAACTCTTTGCC
>JBBRMW010000315.1:0-6065 GCA_038230635.1 Aggregatilineales bacterium
ACTGAACACTGGCGAAAACAGGCTCAATAACGTCATAATCTCATTCGGCAGGACAAGCATTGAACTTCCTTTGTTGTGATTGGATCGTTCTCAGCTTATCCTGTCTTTTTTTTCGTGTCTACTATATGGATAAAGTCCAGTATAAGATAGAGGTCTATGAAACCGAAATTTTCACCGAATTTCACGCTCTTTGGGAAATTGGGGATAGCTTGGAACTTGGAAAACGGTTCCGGCCAGCTTTACTCAGGATAATCAGCGAAGAACTACGTGAAGAAAAGTGTTTGAGCCTCCTTGATAAGCTCGCCAATGATCCAATTTACCCACAATCTGTCATATCGTTTTTCAGGGCGAAAAGCGCAGTAATAATTGCGCTTGCTGCCGCTGTTCAAGACATAAGAAGCCAATCACCATTCACCAGATGATAAATGACATAGGGCGGCGCGCGGCAGATCGATTTTGATGTAAAATCAGGGTTGAACCATTTGGTCGCTGATGGTCGGGGGATCATGCCAATCTTCGATAAGTCGTTCGTGATCGCTGCCGTGCCACACGCCATCGGGACTTACCTCAGCGCCGGAATTTTGGGCGGAGCCGCGCCGCGCGTCGTGCGGGAAGACGGCCTGTATATCCTCACCGAGAACGATTTGGGCTTCGTCTATTTGATCCGCGCCGCGCCCGACGGCAAAAGCGAAGTCCGGCTGGTCGCCGATCCTGAAGATTCCGTCAAGGCGGCTTTTGGGGCGGCCACGATCAAAGATGCCTTGCGCACGCTCCTCGCTTCGCCCACGCCCGACCCGATCGATCCTACCGTGCTTGCGCGCATCAGCCAAAATGCCGATGCGCTGCAACGTGCTTTCCAGCCGCGCCGCGATCCGCCACCCGCACCGCTCCCTGCTGCCGAAGTCGACCTGTTCCTGCGCGACGAACTGCTCGGTAAAGCGCCGCCGCCGAAAAAGCCCCGTTTCACCGATATGCCCGACCTGACCACGCTCAAACAGCCGCAACCAGTCAAGTCAGCTATCATACCGATCGAGACGGTGCTGCTCGTGATCGGCTTTTTTGTGGTGCTCATCCTGGTGATCCTCGGCGTGACCTTTGTCCGCCAGCAGTTCCAGAATGCGATGACCGCACTAACGGTGCCGTTCAGCCTGAATGGGGTCACGCTGAACTATGACTCGCACTGGCATTCGTTCCCGGTCGCCACCATTCCGCGCTGCGCCCAGTTGGAGACGGCGGGTTTCACCTGCAATTTCGCGCTGCAAAATGACGATCAAACGGTCAGCGCCATTCTGGGTGGCGTGCCCAGTTCCAGATCGGTTAATCTGACCGAGGTCGAAGCCGACTCATTGGTCGCACTTCAGCAGCAGTTACCCGGTACGCAGCGCCTCAGCGTGAAAAACCTGAAATTGCCGGGAGGCATCGCTGCGATTCGACGCGATATGCTGCTGCCCGTCCGCAACACGGACTTGAAACACTATGCGGCGCAGGTCTATTTTCACTATAAATTGACACTGTACGAACTGACGATCGAGGCGGCCAGCCAGGAGGTTTTTACGGCGCAAACCAAAAATATCGACGCGCTGATCAACAGCCTCGTCTTCAACTGATCCCTGGCCCAGCCGCTCCGGGGAACGCGCCTATGCCAAACCGGCGAACAGGTCGGCACTATCCGCGCCCGCCGGAAACGGTACGCCTTCCACCAGGACGAAATGCTCGGTCGCGCGCCACGTATCCCACATCTCCGGCGGCATTTTGGCGATCGGGCTGTTCGGATTGTTCTGAGTCTGGTGGGCTTCCAGCGATTGACGTTTGAGATCGGCATAGGGCTGCACATTGATCCGGTTCGTGAGGCGCTCATCCGCGATCCCGAATTGATCCGGGTCCAGGTCGCCAAATGGCTGCGGCAGCCCATTCGCACGCAGCAGATCGCCCAACATGCGAATCCCACTGCGCGGGATCGACGCAAAAAACAGGCGACTCGGCGCGAAGGGTGCGCCCGCTTCGGGATATTTGGACGGATCGCCCGCTGCCCGGAAAGCCAGCACCGTCCACTTGCTGATCGCCAGATGATCGGGGTGGCCGTATCCGCCTGTTTCATCGAAAGTGAACACGAGCGTCGGCTTGAACGCCCGGATTACCTTCACGAGGCCGCCCACCGCTTCGTCTTCCGCCGCATTGATGAACGCGCGCGGATCCTGGTTCGGCGCGGTGTTGATCATGCCAGAGTCGCGGTATTCCAAGAAAAACACATCCTTCACGCCCACGATTGCTGCCGCGCGCCGCAGTTCACCTTCGCGCACCTGACCGAGCGTTTCGGGTGTCGCCAACGCCGGATCGGAAATTTCGCCGACTTCGCCGCGCGTGGCACTCAGAATGGCAGTGCGCACACCCAGATCGGTGTACATTTTGAGCGTGCCGCTGACGAGCTGCTCATCGTCGGGATGCGCATAGCTGGCGAGAATAGCGCGATCGGGCATGGTGTGGCCTCATTTCTGGATTGCGAACGGGCGATTGATTGCTTTGCCCCTATTATAGTGGATTCGCAATTTAGCGTCGGCTCGCTCTGCCCGCGCCAAATCCCCGCCGCAAGAATCAGCGTGTCCTCGACGAGACTCTGATCCTGCAATTTCTTCAGCAGAACATGTTGCAATATCGTCGTTCAATTACTTGCGAGAGAAAGGTCAGTAACGCACTCGTTTGCTGGAAAATCACGGGATAAATCTAGCGAAAATTGCGTTAACGTAGAATCAATAACTGTTGCAGATTGTATACAGTTTTGCTGGTCACTTAAGATGACCTTATCAGGGTATCTGCTATTGAAAAATACCTGTTTTGCATTGGCAAAATTTGTGACCATTGATGACATTAAACTTGATTGAGAAGCAGGACTATTACCGGTCACGCCCCATGTTCCAACAAACATGAACGAGCCTTTGATTAAATAAAAATCGCCTGATGGATCGCTGTAATTACTACCCGTCAACTCCAGTTGCTCAGCAATTTTCAAGTTGAAATATTTTGTAACTATCTCATAATCGTCATAATTTGAACTCAAATCCAAGAGTTTGGGCCAACGAAACACTATAAGGTTATTGTTAACCCAACCACTTAATAATTGTTGTTGCCGTTGGGATGCGCGTGCCGAAACGAGCGTCGCTGAATTGACATTTTGGGCTGATAGCACATTGAAAGACAAATTGCAGATTTCATATTGGCAATCTGTCAAACTAAAATAGGCGAACTGAGTTCCATCTGGTGACCAGGATAATCCGTCAGCCAACGGCATTTGTGTAATTTTCAAAACTGATGAGGAAAAATCAATCATGAAAACCAAAGAATTCAGGAGGTTGCTATAACAACCACTTCCTTTAATGATGAGTGCGAGCTTATTTTGTGTTGGATTAGGGACTACATCCGTTACTGAAAAATGAATTTGGGGGATCTTACTCAAGCATCCAGTCCAAGAGTCTAACATTTTGTCGTGGTAATCAATTTTTAAGAGACTTCTGGGAGTCTGAGGTTGATTGACATCTAGATCGATAAGTTCATCATATCCATAGCATATTGCGGAATATATGGGATCGCAGATGGCATTTGTTATTTGCAATAGAAAATGACTGTCGCCTAAAGGCCATTGACGCAGCATCTTTCGTATCAACCGCTTTGGATATGCTGCGTCAGTGCTAAAGCCCCCATTGTTAATTGCACTCTTCAACAATCCTTGTTCGTGATCAGATAAAGCGATGTCATGCTCTGTTGTTGCCAGAGAATTTATCGTGAAAAGTGCCTTTGCGGGCACATGGTCAGTGATCTGCCATAAACTTGATCGGCTCGTCACGGCATTTTCAGATAACGTATAAAACCTTACGTTTAAGTCTTTACTGTTTGCGCTATGAAGTGGAAGTATAAAAATAGAGATAGTGCAAAATCCAAAAACACAGGTGTGTTGGAGAAATGTCTTTATTGACATTGCGTTGGACTCCCATACTGCGGTACATCTTCAAGGTTCTGATTGCTTGTTGCGGCGTTATTGACAATATTAAAAGTTTTTGGAGAAATATTTGCGTTGGCTGCCATAATGCCGTTTATCACGAATTGTTGGAGGCAAACAAAAAGATAGTTATCAAAAATATGCATATCTCGAAAATAATTTGCCACCACCAAACCTTTATTTGCATCGGTCGCTTGATGAGGGGCAACTTCTGTTTGTTGTGCTTGCGCCTGATTGCCACGCGACAACAAGATCAGTGCCGCCGCGCCGATCAAAACGACCGCCAATCGCATTTTGTACCCGTCCACTGTCTGCCGACCTATCTATTCTATGTTTGATCCATTCTACTTGATCAGCGGCAATTTCCCGACGTATATTTCAGGGTTGGAGGAGTCAAAACGCTGATGAATCACCGCAAGCATCGTTCTATCGGGCGAAAAACTGGCTGTGTGGGCCCACTCTGAGTTCACAACGGGATCGACTACGATCTCTTTGCCAGTTGTTACATCGAATATAACAAGCCCATTTTCTGTGATGACCCATAAAATATTCTCGCTGCTGGCTGAAAAGCTGGCGGCTGGGATATGAGTGGCATCGAGTTGAGGGAAAATGTGAGTTTGGCCTGGGCTATCCACATTGACCAGTGCCAGGCGAATTTCGGGATCATCCGTGTTTTGCTGCGGAGTCTTCGTAAGGTCAGTCAAAATAAAGGATTGGTTTGCCGCCACACCATAAAGAGCCAAGTTTGCGCTTGGATTATAGACTTCATATGAAATGTTGTTCAGGCTAAAATCCATGAGCGGCTTAACCGTCAAACTCGTTAAATCTGTCTGAAACCCAGTGACATAGCCACCAAAGGTCGCAAACAATTCGGGTCGAGCATTTCGTACCGCGAATGCCGTACTACTGTAATTCCAGACGACATAGAACGAAGACTCGTCCGTTGGATCATCCGTTCGTATCTGGGTGTCGATGCTCTGCCGTGTTTGGCGGTTTCCTAACCGTATCGAATATTGTGTAAAATCTCCCCCTTTTATCGGTAACCCGCCGCTATAAACAACGTAATGTCCATCAGGTGACACATATTGCAGAGAATCAACCGGTCCATTAAGCCCGGCAATTGATAATGGCGCGAAAACAGTGTTTTCTTGTGTGCTAAGGGGAGTAAGTTGAGCATTGGAAGTCACTACACTCGTCGTCGCGCTTTTTACATTATAGATGACCGACCCATTGTAAGGCTGAGGGGAGATGATCGAGTCATTGTTTGGTGGGGGAGCACTGTGATCGAAATAGACTGCCATGCTGTCCCAAGTCCAGTGCAAAAAATCTGGCGAATATCCGGAATAAACCAACTTCATAAAACTAGGACTAGTCGTTTGTTGTGCTTGCGCCTGAGTGCCGCGCGACAACAAAATCAGCGCCGCCACGCCGATCAAAACGACCGCTAATCGCATTTTGTGTCCGTCCACTGTCTGCCGACCTATCTATTCTATGTTTGATCCATTCTAGTTGACCAGCGGCAATTTCCCAACATAGACTTCGCGCTGACCGTCATCACGCACATGAATGACTGCGAGCATCGTTCTATCGGGCGAAAACGCGGCTACATAAGCCCAAGCCGAATTTACAACGGGATCAACCACTGCTTCTTTGCCCGATTTTACATCGAAGGTGATGAGTCCTTGTGGCGTGATAACCCATAACACATTCTCGCTGCTAGCTGAAAAACTTGCCGCTGGAATATGTGACGCATCCAGTTGAGAAAACAATTGAGTTTGCGCAGGATTATCCATATTTACAAGCGCCAGCCGAATTTCCGGGTTATCTGTGTATACTTGAGGTGTTTTCGTCATCTCGGTTAAAATCAGCGGCTGATCTGTCGCTATGCCATATACAGCCAGGTTATTTTCACGATTATAGATTTCATAAGGAGTGTTATTCAGGTTGAAATCTGTAAATTGTGTAAGTCTAAGGTTTGCGGGATTTGCCTGAAAATTTGTGACGTATCCCCCAAGCCATGCAAAGGAATTGGGCTTATCGATTCTCACCGCAAAAGCGCTACTGTTACTATTCC
>JBBRMW010000316.1:0-6027 GCA_038230635.1 Aggregatilineales bacterium
AGCCCCTCTGGGGATTGTATCGGGTGCATTAAACGTTGGGGGCGAGATTGGGGAATGGACAAAACCCTCTATCCCCAGCCCTTTCCCCCACGCAGGCGGGGGGAAAGGGAGCAGACGCTTCTGCAAGCGTTCACAATCAGCAGGGCAGCGATAATGATGAGGACACGCAGCCGGGCAAAGGGAGCACCCGCTGGCTGAAGGACGTGGCTATCTCGGTCAGCGGTCGGGTGTGACTCCCCTTTCCCCCACGCCAGCGGGGGGAATAGGGGTGGGGGGATAGAGGGGTTCTATAGTCTGCCCCCATCCTTGAATGCACCCCAATTGCCCTGACGATTCGAGCTTGCGTGCTGCGTGGGGTACACTTGGCGCAGACGCCCTTGTTGCCTACCGCGAGGACACCATGCAATCAGCTACTACCACACGACGACCCATCTCCCTGCTATCATTGAACTGGTTATTGATCGGCGTCCCACTGGCGTTGCTCGGTAAGGCGCTCGTATGGAGCGACGTGGCGATCTTCGCCTTTGCGGGATTGGCGATCATTCCACTGGCAAGCGTGATCGGCGATGCCACCGAGATCGTCGCTGAACGCATCGGCCCGCAGTTAGGCGGCTTGCTCAATGCGACGCTAGGTAACGCGGCAGAGTTAATCATCACAGTCCTGGCACTCCAAGCGGGTTATGTCGAGCTAGTCCGAGCATCTATCATCGGTTCGATCTTGGGCAATTTGCTGTTGGTGACGGGTATGAGCATCCTGGTCGGCGGTTTGCGACATGGCAACCAGACCTTCGATCGGCGCGCGGCCAGCGGTAACGCCACCTTGGTGATCCTGGCTTTTCTGGCGCTGGTGATTCCTTCCGTCTTCGATCTCGGGGTCGTTGGAACGGGCACCGCCGATGGCAGCAACCGCGAACTGCTGTTCAGCGTCGGCATTGCGGCGATCATGATCGTGCTCTATTTGATCAGCGTCTTATTCTCGCTCAAAAACCCGATCACCGAGTTGCAGACAAAAGAAATCGACGAAGAAAAAACGATCCCCGATTCGCACGATTTGCGCACCGCCATTTTGCTGCTGATCGGTTCGACGATCGCCATTGCGGTCATGAGCGAACTGTTGGTTGGCTCGGTCGAAACCGTCATCCACCAACTCAATCTATCCGAGTTTTTCGTCGGTATCATCGTGATTCCGTTGATTGGCAATGTGGCCGAACACGTCGTTGCGGTGCGTTTCGCGGGCGAAAACCGGATGAACCTCAGCCTGGGCATTTCGCTCGGATCGAGCCTGCAAATTGCGTTGTTCGTGATGCCCGTACTGGTCTTCATCAGCTTGCTCTTCCCCGTCCATCTGCTGCTGGTCTTCAATCGCTATGATCTGCTGGCATTGGCGACAGCGGCAGTCGCAACGCTGCTCGTGTCACAGGATGGCGAGTCGAACTGGCTGGAGGGCGCGGAATTGCTGGCCGTGTACGTGATCCTGGGCTTGGCATTTTATGTGCTGCCGTCTGGTTAATGGCTGAGGTGCGCATGAAAATGACTCGGCGGCAAGCCATCCAGGTTGCGGAAGCGGCGCTTATCATTTTGATCGGCGAGGTGCTCAACGTCGTCGCCTTTCGCATTCTGATCCTGCCCGCCCATTTGTTGAGCGGCGGCGTTGTCGGCTCGGCTATGCTGCTCAATCAGCTTTTGAACCTGCCAATCGGCCTGCAAACGACCATTTACAACATCCCGATCTTTCTGCTGGGCTGGCGTTTTCTGGGTTGGCGCTTCGTGCTGCTCAGCATCCTGGGCGTCGTATCGTTCTCGGTGTTGCTCGACAATATTCACCTCCCGCAGATCGCCGATGACGTGCTTCTGGCGGCTATCTTCGGCGGCGTGTTGACGGGCGTCGCCGATGGCTTGATCCTGCGGGCCGGCGGCTCGACCGGCGGCTTCGACATTATTGGGCTGATCGTCAGCAAACGATCGGGGCTGTCAGTCGGTCAGGTATTTTTGATTTTCAATGGGCTGATCATCGCATTGGCCGCGCTGGTCAACGGCCCGAAACTGGCAATGTACACGCTTATCATGCAGTTCGTATCGTCGCGTGTGGTCGATACCATGCAGTCCAGCGCACCACGTCGCGTGGCGCTCATCATATCGCCGCAGAACGAGACGATCGCCGCCCGTATTTTGAAGGATATGAATCGCGGTGCGACGTATCTGGACGGCTCCGGTGCTTTCACGCACGCCGAGTTTCGGGTGCTGATGTGCGTGATCACACGCTACGAGTTGGTCGAACTGCGCCAGATTCTGGCCGAAATCGATCCGGCGGCCTTCACTGTGATCCTGGAAGCCTCCGATGTCGTCGGGCGCTTCGACCTGATGTCGCCTTTGCAGCGTTTGCTGGGTTGAGCGCATCAGCACGTTTTTGCGCCTCACTGATCTGTAATTGGACGGTCTCAGTCAGTGACTTCAGCTTATCTTCCGGTGATTCATCGGGCAGCGCATCCGCCAACATATCGACGATCTTGGACGCTTGCTCGCCGGGATTGACAGCCTTGTCTTTGCCGTTTTTTGCTTGTTCCGACATGGTTTATTTCTTTCCCTATAGCCCCAGAGCCTCGGCAATCCCTTTCATCGCATCGAGCACCGTCTGAATGTGCTCATCGAGTGAGACCCCAATTTGGCTCGCATAGTGTTCGATCTCGTGCCGATCGACGGGTGCCGCAAACTCTTTGGTCTTCCACTTTTTCTTGATGCTGCTCAGTTCCACATCGGCGATCTTTTTGCTGGGGCGCACCAGCGTCACCGCCGTGATGAATCCTGTCAGTTCATCGACAGCCATCAGCGCTTTGTCCATGCGCGTTTCCGGTTTGACATGGGTCGCCGCCTCGTAATGTGCCAGGATCGTGTGCAAAATCGGCTCACTCACGCCTTTTTCGCGCAGCAACGGCACACCTTTGACCACATGCCCGTCCATCCCATATTTTTCGTAATCGAAGTCGTGCAGCAGACCCGCCAGACCCCACTCCGCTTCATCTTCCGCAAACTTGCGCGCATAGGCTTTCATGGCGGCTTCGACGGCCAGCATGTGGCGGAGCAGATGCGGCGCTTTTGTCCATTCGTTGACAAGTTGGGAGGCTTCTTCACGAGTCAAAAACATTGTGCATTTCCAATCGTATAGTGAGGGCGTAATGCGTTCATTGTACCGAAAAGTTCAGGCAATTTGCAGCGTCCGACGCATCAACCGCAGCGCCTCGCCGAAAATTAACGCGCTGCTTGAACCGATCACGATTAAAAGCCAAATCTCGATCGGCAGCGGCGTGGTGCGGAACACTTCCGCCCCGATCTGGCCGCCAACCTCGGTGATGCCGATCTGAATCAGCGCGACCAAGAGGACGATCCCGATGAACGTCCGATTGCGCAGCAAGCCTCGGAAGGGCGATCGCTTCGGATTGATTGAGCGCGCATTGATTTCGTTGTAGATTTGCAGAAACACATAGGTTGCAAACACGATTGCCGAATCGCGCAAATCGTACACCCCATCCCGATGTAAAAATGCGATCAAACCGAGGATCGCCGCCGTGAAAAAGCCCGCCATCGTCATGATATTCGTCCACATCGTGCGCGTGATAAACGGCTCGGTACGGCCTTTGGGTGCCTCGCGCATCTGCTCCGGGACGGGCGGCTCCAGACATAACGCCAGCACCGCCAACGTATCCATGATCAGGTTGATCCACAGAAGTTGGATCACCGTGAGCGGCGGTTGGCCGGGTTCGTCGGTCAGTCCGAGCAGCGTCGAGAAAAAGATGATCGCCAATGCCGAAACGTTGATCGTCAGTTGAAACTGGATGAAACGCTGGATATTCTCGAACAGCGCGCGTCCCCAATGGACGGCCCGCACGATGCTGCGGAAATTATCGTCTAGCAGCACGATGTCGCTGGCCTGCCGCGCGATGTCTGTCCCGCGCAACCCCATCGCCACACCCACATCGGCGCGCTGCAAAGCGGGCGCATCGTTTACGCCGTCGCCCGTCACCGTGACGACCAGCCGCGCGCTTTGCAGCAAAGCCACCAAATCCTCTTTGTCACTGGGTACGGCGCGCGCCAATACGCTCAAACTCTTGGCGGCTGCAAGTCGTTGATCGGTCGGCAAACTGCGGAAAGTCGAAGCCAGCATAACTTGCTCCGGTACCTGGATCAAACCAAGTGACTGTGCGATGGCCGCCGCCGTTTGTGCGTTATCGCCCGTGATCATCTTTACGTCGATGCCCGCGTCGCGGCACATTTGGATGGCCTCGGCGACACCCGCTCGCACCGGATCGCTGAGACCAAAGATCGCCAGCAAACGTGGCGCGGACGTTGGATCATCCGTGATCGGCTCATAGGCCAATGCCAATGTCCGCATCGCCAAACCCGACATGTGCGTGATCTGCGCGTCGATAGCCGTTTGGAAGGCTCCGATGGCCGCTGGACCTGCCGCCGTCTCGACCCAGGCGCAGCGTGCCAGCACGATTTCCGGCGCACCTTTAATCAGGCGATAGCGCACGCCTTTCGAGCGCACCACCGTTTCCATTAACTTGCGCAGTGAACTGAACGCGCTCTGCGACTCGATGGTCGTATCGCGTCGCCATTCGCGGTAGTTCTGACCATTCGCATCGAGCCACGCCAACAAAGCGGCCTCGGTTGGATTGCCAATATATTCGAGTCGCCCGTCGCGGCGTTCGACAGCAGCCGTCGCGTTGAGCGAAGCCGACAGTGCCAGGAGCGATAGTGCGGGGTGATCGGACAGCGCGGTCAGACGTTCACCCTCGAACGTGTTATTGAAAAGATAAAGGCTTTGTACCGTCATCCGATTTTCAGTGAGCGTGCCCGTCTTATCCGTGCATATCACATTGGTTTGGCCGATCGTTTCGGTGGCTTTGGGCTTGCGCACGAGCGTATTATCGCGCGCGATATTGCGGGCGCTCAATGCCAAACTGACCGTGACGGCGAGCGGCAGCCCCTCCGGGACGGCCACCACGACCACCGTGATCGCCACCAAGAGATATTGTACGAACAGCAGCAGCGTATCACCGTTCAGCCCCGCTACGATCGGGTTGCCATCCATGATAAGCGATCCGCCAAATAACGCGATCAAGGCCGAGCGCCCTACTAGCGCCACCAGGATCGCAATGGCCGCATACAGGCCGTAGCGTCCGATCGACTGCGCCAGCGAATCGAGTCGTTCCTGAAGTGGCGTGCGCTGTTGCAAATCGGCGGCGCGCCCTTCTTCCAGGCGTGAGACGATTTCCTTCCACATCACCGTTTTGGTGCCTACCGCACTGATCGCCGCGACCGCTGTGCCGCTGCTGATGCGATAGCCGCGCAAAAGAAGCCCACCTTCAGAATCTTCGTCCCAATCTTTCGGCGTCGATTCGCCGTCGATGGGCGCGGTATCGATACTCAGATCGTGGAACTGTCGCAGCACGCCATCCGCCGGGACCAGATCGCCGCTTTCGAGCAAGACCACATCGCCCACCACAATTTGATCGAAAGTGAGTTTTTCGACTCGCCCCGCCCGTCGCACAATGGCAAGGTTGCGCTCAAATTCGGCCTTGAGACGTTCAAAATCCTGTTCAGCGCGGTACTCGTTGAAAAAACCGACGGTCGTGGCAATGAATACTGCGATCAAAATAGCAATGCCATCGAGCGGCGGATGTCCGGTGAACACGCTGATCACGATTGCCAACACTGCCGCGCCGATCAGGATCATGATCGTTGGGTCCTGAAAACCACTCAGATATTGCCGCCACCAGGGGGTAGATGCAGAGGCCGGCAGCGCGTTCGAGCCGAACTCAGCGCGACTGGCCGTTACCTGCGCCGCACTCAGACCGGTTTCGAGCGGTACATCGGCGAATGGCAGCGTGGCACTGGTGGGGTGAGGCGTAGGGCGATCCGACATGGGCAATTTTCCCTCAATCACGCAAACTGATGACTCGAACGTCTTACAGTGTACACGATTTTGGTAGAGCCGAACGGACGCGGCAGGCCACCGTCCCCACAAAA
>JBBRMW010000317.1:0-6014 GCA_038230635.1 Aggregatilineales bacterium
AAATTCTTGATCACTAAACAATTCGCCCAACGTTTGATTTGACATCTTGACAATGCAACTGAAACTACGTAATATAGTTTGTACCAGTAATGGTTGATATTTGCGGCGGTGCATCCGTACAAAAGAACACCGCCGCTGGAACAAGAAAGGACACTTGCCCCATGCCTATTGTACCCCAATCTGCATCATTTCCGCTTCTAACGTGCGATTCGATCCGCACCCAATCGAATGATACCCGGCCAACTCTCCGCACGGAACGTTTCGAGGATCAACCGTTCGTCGATGGCAAGTTCGGTATCCGTAAATCGCTTTTGGGGATCATCCGTCAATCCGATCAAGAAGTCGGCAGTTACCTCTAAGTGTTTGGCAATTTGCTCCAAATATTTTAGAGAGGGTGCCCACTTGCCATGTTCATAACGGGATATCTGTGTCTCATTGAGACCAGTGAGCGCGCCTAGCTCACGTTGGGTAAAACCTTTGTGTTCGCGCGCGGCTTTCAACCGGTCTCCGGTAAACGGCATCCTTTGAATTCCTGAGATACTTGACATTACTATCAATATCGCATATATTGATAGTGATAATAGTGATTAGCTCATCAAAAAAGGTGGCGGACACCCCTAACAAGACTATCCGCCGCCCGTTAAGAAAGGCAAGACCCTTCCCATGGATAGTATATCGCACATTCCGTCATTTCCGCTTACCCTCTTTCCGCCCAACATGCCGCTATTGCTCGCCGCACCGAAAATCGCTGGGTTGCTGCCCGCGCGAGTCGGCACGCCGGAGCCGCCCGTCACCTTTTCCCACGAGAATCCCGGATTCGCCGCACTGCCCGAATCGACCCGCGCCAAGCTGTTCGAGGCCGTCGCGGGGTTGCTTGATGCGGCAGCGGAGTGTTTGTTGACGGGCGCAGACGAAGTGATCTTGCTCCATGCCGAGGCGCTGGTGCGCAACGCCGTGTTGGGCGAAGGTTCGATGCCACCGCGCGCCCGTCAGAAACGTGCCGATCGCCATGCCGCCGTGCGCGACTATTTAGCGGGGAGCGAGGCCCGGATGGCCGCGCGCTATGCCGAGATCGAAGCCGATGTCGAAGCGATGAGCCAAGCCTACGGCATCCCGCGTCGGGCGGTGCGCCATGACTGATCTGCGCCGACTGGTCAAGCTGGATCGCCAAAATCGCTACGAATTGGTGTCGTCGCTGCAATGTATCCTCGACTCGCTCAACGAGAACGACGCGGAAGACGCGAAATTACAAGTTATGCGCGCCTACGAAGAAACGCGCCGCATCCGATCGAACTTCGAGGAACTGCTCAACCTGACTCTGATTTTGCTGAACGACGCGGAAACGACCGATCGGGCGTATGCTGATGGATGGCGCGATGGCATCCGCGATTTCTGGGCGCGCCTGACCACCGAAGATCGCTCGGTGGTACTGTCGTTGGCGCGGCAAATGATGTCCGAGGAAGATTAACGATCTGCGGGGACGAATCGCGGACGCGGTAGGTTGCGTCCGTTTTGATCTAATTCTACAACCGAAATGATGCAGCGATAGGCGCAGTGGGTATGGGTTGGCTTCCCCCTCTCCGTGAGGACGGAGAGGGGGACTGAGGGGGTGAGGTAAATCTGTGGCATTTGATGGGTCAAATCGTAAGGTCCGTTTTGATCTAATGGTGAAACCAATCAAACTTCGCGCATTCACCTCACCCCCCGGCCCCCAGACCGTGTTGACGGAGAGGGGGAGTCGGAAGGCAAACCTAGACATACGTGGCCTTTGATTGGTTTGACCATAAGTACCCCCCGCAAAAAAGGAAAGCGTTTTGGGTAGCGAGGCCTTCCGTCCGCCGACTGGACGCCGATCATGCTAAAATCGGGTGAGATATTGTGAAAGGCGGATCAAAGCGATGATAGAAGGCGGCAACAGCGTCATGCAAAATAATCCCCCGGCGAAGCGCGCGACAAATCCGATCTGGTTGCGGCGCGCCAGCATCGCCTTGGTGGTTTTGATGATCGGCGTGTTTGGCACGGAACTGACCCTGGCACGGCTGCGCGGGCGCGAGGTGACGATCAGCCTGAGCGTACTAGCCGCGAGCGGAGCCAACGCCGGAACACCCGTCCCCGTTGCGGGGCTGCTGACGCCAGTCGCTCCGGCCACGGCGGCAGTCACCGAATCTGCGCTGGGACTGACGAAGACGCCCATGCCCGCGATTGTGACCATCGCACCCGCCGATCAACTGATCGCCACCGTTAATTGGCACTATACGATTGGCCCGCGCTTTCCACACACGACGATCCACATCACCGCCGTGATCAGCGGGCGCACGGTCGCCGATGGGCAAGTCAAAATTGACTGCGGCGCGGCGGTGCTCAACTGCGATGGTACACAGTCGATCGCGTTGGTATATACCGTGCCTGATCTGGGGAGCGGCGTGCAGCAAGTGGCGTGGCCGACTGGCGATTATCAACTTGTGGTCGATCGCAGTGATGCCAGCCTTCCGGCGATCCACTTACAGACGATGGATTTTCAGGTTCGGTAATCGGGCGCGTTCCAATTATTCAGGTCAGGGTCGGGCCGCCCCTACCAAACCCCGTTTTGCGGTCGTCGCGTATACGTTAGGCGAGCGACGGCTCGATCGCGTAGACGGGTTCCGTCCAATGGCGATATTCGGGAACACGACCACTGACCACATCGAAAAACAACGTGCGCAGCGCTCCGGTGATCGCGCCCGTGCCGCCGTCGCCGACGGTGCGGTGATCGATTTCGCCGATCGACACGATCTGCACGCCCGTCCCGCAGAAAAACGCCTCGTCCGCGATATACACTTCGGTTCGATCAATGTCGCGCTCGACGACCGGAATGCCCAGCTTTTCGGTTAGCAGCGTGATCACCGTGCGGCGCGTGATGCCTTCCAAGATGTTGGCGGTGATCGGCGGCGTGATCACCGTGCCATTACGCACGATGAAAAAGTTCTCAGCGCTGCCCTCGGTGACGTGTCCATCTTCGGCCAAAACGAGCGCCTCATCGTAGCCGTTGAGCATCGCGTCGGATTTGATCAGCGCCGAATTGACATAGGCGCCGCTGATCTTGCCGCGCGCGGGAATCGCGTTATCGTCCACGCGCCGCCAAGCGGACACCATGACACGCAAGCCATCGCGCTTGTTCAGGTAATCGCCATGCGGGAACGCGAACATGGTAAATTCGTCTTTGAGATCGTGCAGGCGCACGCCGATCCCCTCGGAAGCTTAGTAGTCCAGCGGACGGATGTAGATGTTCTCGTGGTAATCCTCGCGGCGCAGCAGTTCGAGCAGCAGATCGCGGAGGTTCTCCGGCGTATAAGGAAACTTCATCATGAGCAGTTTGGCAGAAGTGAGCAGCCGCGTGAAGTGATCGATCGGGCGGAACACGAACATCTGCTTTTCGTCGTCGTTCCAATAGCCGCGCAGACCGCCAAACGCCGCCGTCCCATAATTCAGGGCGTGCGTCATCACGCTGATTTTGGCCTGCTCGATCGGCACAATCTGACCCTCAAAAAAGGCGAATTTGGGAGACATCGACACTCCTCGGCACTCACAACCAAACGTTAGTTAGTACCGCCCATTGTAGAAGATTCCGCAACGGGCGGCAACGGTCAATTGGCATAGTCAGGGCGCAATATAGTTCAATCGCCTTAAGCGACGAAGTAAACAAAACCGGGGATGCGCCCCGGCTTGTGTAGGGTTCTATGAGGTTGTGCGATGCGGGATTTCAGCTCAGATAGTCGCGCAAGTTGTGTGCCAAGCGCGGATGTCGCAGCCGCCGGAGGGCTTCTTTTTCAAGCTGGCGGATACGTTCGCGGCTCAGGCCGAACTTGTTGGCGATCTCTTCGAGGGTGTGCGGTTCGCCACCACCGAGACCAAAACGCAAGCGCAAAATGTGACTCTGGCGCGGCGTCAATTCGCTGAGCACTTCCTCGATCGTCTCCTGGAGCAGATGCTGCGTCGCCGATTCGACCGGGCTGGGCGAATCCTGATCTTCGATGAAATCGCCGAACTCGCTGTCGCCATCGTCGCCGACGGGTCGCTCCAAAGCGATCGCGTGCTGGCTGGCGTCCATCATGCCGCGCACGGTTTCGGCGGGTAGTTCCATTTCGACTGCGATTTCTTCGGGTGTCGGGCGGCGTCCGAGGTTCTGTTCGAGTACCTGGGCGGTACGATACATTTGGCGGATACGCTCGGTCATGTGCAGCGGGATGCGAATGGTGCGCGTTTTCTGGGCGAGTGCGCGCGTAATCGCCTGCCGAATCCACCACGTGGCATAGGTGCTGAAACGGTTGCCGCGCTTGTAGTCGTATTTATCGACGGCGCGCATCAAGCCGACGTTGCCTTCCTGGATCAAATCGGGGAACGGCAGCCCTTGTCCCATATAGCGTTTGGCAATGCTGACGACGAGGCGGGTATTGGCGCGACCCAGATGTTCGCGGGCGGCTTGCCCATCTTCGATGCTGTGCAGCAGTTCCGAGCGTTGGGCACGCTCACCACGGCGCAGCGCGACCATTTTTTCTTGCGATTCTTTGCCCGTTTCGATACGCTTGGCGAGATTGATCTCTTCGATGGCGGTCAGCAGCGGTTCTTGCGCCATCTGGCGAAAGTATAGCCCGACGGGATCATCGGCACTGACGGCATTAATGTCGCCGATGCTGGTGTCTTGCATTTCGTCTTCAAGCTCGAATTCGTCTTCGGTCTCTTCGGGTTCTTCGCGGGGGAGTTCTTCCTGTCGGAGTTCGATTCCCATCTCGTCGAGTTGATCGAGCACCGATTCGAGTGTTTGAGCCTCTTCGCCGTCTTCCTCGATGAGTTCGAGGACGTCATCAAAGGTGACGTAACCACGACGGTCGGCGCGGTTGACCAGTTCTTGAATCACCGTGTTGCAAGCCTCCTTGCCGATATTTTTGGTGCTGTCGAAGCATCCTATATATGCCTAGACGCTGCCAAAGCAAGCACTCTAACCATGCTGAGTGCGAATTGTGTGATCTAAAAATCTTGTAAATTATAGCATATCTTTATGAGAATGTGAAGCGCGGTATGGATCGGGGCGCGGCTGTTGCAAAGTTGTTCACCCCACCCCCCGCCCCTCCCCACTGCCGTGGAGAGGGGAGTCCAGAATGTCCTGATCCCCCCTCTCCACGGCAGTGGGGAGGGGGCTAGGGGGTGGGGTTAATAGCCGATCTACGCCCTCCTTGGACTTTGCACCAGCCCTGTGGATCGGGGCGCGGCAGCAGTGTCAGTAAAGTCGTCGCACATAGATGACTCGCTATTTGTCTAAAATGCGATGTGGCAACGGCGCTATTTTTGACTGATAAGTAATGAAAGATCAGTCGCCCTTGATCGGGGCGTGGTAACATACGAAATTCAAGTCGTATATTAACGGTTCAAAAGGAGGAAAGACAAAAGGCGAAGGGGCAAGGCGGGTTTATTTCGCGTCGATTGCCAACGCTTGCTGAATATAATCGCGGAGGGCGGCCTCGTGGCGCGGGATTTCCGCCACATCTTTGATCTTGACGTGGCGGGCGAGTTTTGCTGCACCCTTCAGTAGCCCATAAGTGTCGTGAAATTCTGCGCCATGCGTGAATGATAAGGTGATGTCTTTTTTGTTAGGCGTGATCACCGCGAATATCTTTTTGGCCTTCCAGACGGGGATGCCATAGGCGATATATTCGGTGGCATGTGGCGCGCAAGTGCGCATCAGCTCGCGGATGGCGTTCACAATGGCATGATGCTGCGGGAGGATTTCGGTCTGAATATAGGCATCGACGGTCACGGTCATGGTACACAGCCTCCTGAAGGCCGCACAATTTTAGCTCGCGTGTTCTAGTATACCGCGAAAGGCAAAGAACCTCGCCCCTCTCCGCAGGACAGGGTGCATTCAGGGCTGGGGGCGAGTCGTACCGAACGGCTTTTCCCTGGCGATGCCCTTTCGAGACGGACGAGGCAGGCCTCGTCCCTACAGGAACGGCGTCTGGGGTAGGGACGAGGCCTGCCTC
>JBBRMW010000318.1:0-5986 GCA_038230635.1 Aggregatilineales bacterium
ACACCGCATCCGCCAAAGATCGAGACCGAGTCGAGTCCTGCACCCCTCTCCGTGAGGACGGAGAGGGGCGGGGGGTGATGTTCCGCGACTTTGCAATCGCCCTATCGGGATCGTGGGTTTTGATACGCTGTTGCCAGATGGGGCTATAATGGAGGCATCCCGATCGACGGGGGCGAAACCTGGAGGTTAACCATGCGGCGCAGACGAATCCGTATTCAACGACATATTGAAGATTATCAGCCACCGACGGTCATTCAAACGACGCGCGCGGCCACGTTGCGCTCTGCTGATCCCGCGCCCGCCGTCGATCTGACGCCCGCCCAGGCACGTCTGCTGCAAATCCAGCAGCAAGGCGGCAACCAGCAGGCGATGCGCACCTTGATTCAGCGCGCCATGACCGATCAGCGCGATCAGGACGATCAAAACGGCGGTGATTCGAACGACGACCAGAATGCCGAGCAGGAGACCGAACAAGCGCTCAATGAGGCGGTGGATACGGGTGGCGAGATCGTCGGGGTCAACGATAAGAAAAATCTCAACTCGCTGCAATCGGCTGCGCTGACGGCCTATAAGAGCAAGAAATATGGGGTGGCGCTGACGATTTTGCGCGAGCTTTTTCGCAGCAGCCACAATATGAGCACACTCTTGGATGTGGCCGTGTGCGAAATGCGCCTGGATATGTTTCAGGAGGCGCAGCACGATCTGAATATGGTATTGGTCGCGCCAGAACTGTCGATGTCCGATCGCAAACGCGCCATCGCAGTGATGGAATCGACGAAACAACTGATGAATAGCCAAGCGGTGGGCTTCATTCCGCTGCCCAGCAACGTGGATACGGACAACGCGACGATCGCCAAAGAGCCGCGCGCGATGCGAAATCACATCGAGGGATTTTTTACCTCGGCGGAGAGTGCGGCACGCGGTGAAGCCTACGAAGGCGCATTGGCGGCTTTCCAGCGCGCGCAAAAGCGCCTCCCGAATCCGATCACGCTGCTAAATATCGGAAAATGCCTGCTGATGTTGCAGCGTTATGGCGAAGCCGAAACGGCCCTCCGCAACGCCATAAGCGATCACACGTTGGCGGGTGGTTTACGCAAGATGGCCGAAGCCGAGTTATTTTCAGCGCGGCAGTTCCAGCAGCATGGTTTCGACCGAATCTGCGGCGTGCCCGTCATGCCGGAATAAATGCGCACTTTGCCGTTCCGCAGGCAACCGCACGTTGCAAATAGCGCGCGATTACGGTAAATTTGTGCCCGCTCGTGTGCTGGAATGGTAAGGTTGTGTGACGTATGGCTTTGTTTGGCCGCAAAATGGGCGTCGATCTCGGTACGATCAACGTCATCATCTATCGGGATGGTCAGATCGTGCTGCAAGAACCCTCAATGGTCGCCTTGACGATCGAAGACGAAAAGATCGTCGCCATCGGCCAGGAGGCGCGCGACATGTTCGGACGCCACCCGGAACATATCGAGGTGGTGCGTCCATTGCGCGATGGCGTGATCGCCGATTATGAGGTGACGGAAGCCATGCTGCGCCACTTTTTCCAGAAGGTGGGTGGTCGGGGGCGGCTATTTGGCGGAATGCAGGCAGTGGTCAGCGTGCCGTATGGCGTGACCAGCGTCGAGCGCCGCGCCGTCCACGAGGCAACGATCCAGGCGGGTGCGCGTGAGGCGATCATGATTCAGGAACCACTAGCAGCCGCGATCGGCGCGGGCTTGCCCGTCAAGACTCCCGCAGGCAACATGATCCTGAACCTGGGCGGTGGTGCGAGTGAAGCCGCCGTGCTGGCGATGAACGGGATCGTCGTGGCGGAAAGCGTCCGCGTGGGCGGGATGCGGTTGGACGACGCGATTATCAACTATGTGCGTCGCAAATATAGCATGGTGATCGGTCAGCCGACCGCCGAGTCGATCAAAATTCAGATCGGCGCGGCGATTAATACGGTCGAAGGCATGACGATGGAAGTGCAGGGGCGCGATCAAGTCGGCGGACTGCCGCGCACGATTTCGATCAACACCAGTGAAGTCGTGGATGCGATTGCTGAGCCGTTGGCGCTGATCGCGGGTGTGGCGAAAGCCGTTTTGGAGCGCACGCCGCCCGAACTGGCCGCTGATATTATCGATCGCGGCGTCACGCTGACGGGTGGTGGCGCGCTGCTGCGCGGCATCGATGAGTACATCACCAAGCACATTGGCGTACCTGCTTATCGCGCCGACGACCCGATCGTATGTGTGGCGGTAGGTGCCGGTCGCGCGATGGAAGACCCAGCGCTCATGAAACGGATCGGATTGACGTAAAACCGGACTGATTTTTGCAGGTTGCGGACGCCAAAAATGGCGTCCCTACGGCAGATCTATCGTATCGTGTAGGGACGCGCTTCTGCGCGTCCGGCATTGTGATCTCGTGATCTTCACTGTGGCAGGCTACTAAGTTGATCCCACAAAAAAGTGATGGATGATTTTCCGCTGGCGCTGCGTTGTCATCCCTTTTTCAAGTCGTGTTTCGACAAAGCGCGCTCGTACATCTCGATATATTTGAGCACGCTGCTGTGCCAGCTAAAATCGCTCGCCATCGCGCGGCGCTGCATCCGCTGAAAGGCTGCCGGACGCGCACGATAGGTATCGCACGCCCAACGCAGCGTGCCGAGCACCGCCGATGGCTCTTCCCACGAGAAGACGAAACCCGTGCCGCGCGTCCCATCGCCGCTGTCGTAGTTCTCGACCGTATCGGCGAGGCCGCCCGTTTCGCGCACGATCGGCAGCGATCCATAGCGCATAGCGAGCATCTGACCCGTCCCGCACGGTTCATAGCGGCTGGGCATCAGGAACAAATCCGCGCCGCCATAAATCCGCTGCGAAAGCAGCGCATCATATTGCAAAAATGCGCACGCCTTCCAGCGGTAATCTTCGGCCAACTGCCACAGTGCGCGCTCTAAAGCCACGTCGCCCGTGCCCAACACGATGAACTGGCTGTTGGATTCGGCGAGCAGCAGGCGCAGCGCCGGGATCGCCAGATCGATGCCCTTCTGATCGACTAGGCGTGAGACGATCCCGATCAGCGGCACTTCGGGACGCACTTCGATCCCGGCGTCGTGTTGGAGCGCCGCTTTGTTGACGGCGCGCCCTTTCAAAAAGCTGTCGCCGTCGAAATTTTTGACGAGAAAATGGTCGGTGGCCGGATTCCAGCGATCCACATCGATCCCGTTCAGGATACCCGCCACGTCGCCGCCCTGATTGCGGACGCGCAGCAGCCCTTCCAGCCCTTCACCGAAGCGCGGGTGCTGCATCTCGACGGCGTAGCGCGGACTGACGGTACTCACCATATCGCTGTAGGCAAGGCCGATCGCCAGCAAATTATCCGTCTTGTCCTGAAAAACCAGATCGGGCTGCGTGCGTCCGGGCACACCCGCATCGAACAACCAGCCGCCCGCGTGCGGCCCCTGGTAGGCCATGTTGTGAATGGTCATGATGCTGCCCATCGACGCCCAGAATGGATCGCCTCGGCTGTCAGCGAGCAGAAACGCCGCCAGTCCGGTGTGCCAGTCGTTCAGGTTGAGAATATCCGGCTTCCAATTGGGTGATCCGCCCGCACCGTGCCCCAACTGCCAGATCGTCGCCAGGATCGCTTGGCTGAAGAATATATAGCGGGGCATATCCCAATCCCAGGTCGAATAAAGTTGGCTGCCCTCGCCGAAATACGGCCAACCCGCCACAAAATAGACGGGCACACCGTCATATTCGGTATAGCTGATATACACATCAGCGGTACCATTGCGCTTGCCGAACTGGAAGTGGAACAACGGCGTAATGTTGTAGGCGGCCCGATCGATGAAGCCATACATGGGGATGATGACGCGCGCATCCACGCCATCGGCACGCAGCGCTTTGGGCAGGCTGCCGACGACATCGCCCAGGCCGCCCGCTTTGGCAAACGGATTCATCTCTGCGGAAGCGAATAAAACGTTCAGAGCGCACCCCCAGAATTTCAATCCCCCGACCCTCTATCCGTTACCCAGCGCGGGGGAGGCAAAACCCGCCACACCCTCGATCATTGAGCGGCGCGGGGGTAAATGTGAAATTGATGTCGTTTCACCACCGACTCGCCCGGCGGGATCAACATGATTATCCAAAACCGGGCGGTTGTGGTGAGTACGGTGCGAAACGGTTCAGGCGACGAGCGGTAGCCCCGTCAGCCATTGCCGATTGGCAATCGAGTCGTCGAAATCGTCATCGTCGAGGTCGTCGTCATCTTCCAACTCGTCCTCGTCGTCGTCGAAATCGTCGTCGTCGTCGAGATCATCATCGTCGTCGAGATCATCGTCATCGTCGAAATCTTCTTCGAGGTCATCATCACCCAATGCGGCCTTTAGATCAAACAAGTGATCTTTCAGAACGGCGGTCGGCGTCGATGCCCCCCACGGCAGCGATGACAGGAGCTGATCCTGCCAAACCCAGCTAGCTGTTTCCATGGCGCTCACAAACAACTCCTTATTGCGGGATGAAGTCAGTCTAACAGTCAAAAAGCATTGTAGCGGAAATTTGTTGCAATGCCTAGTCGTTTTGGCTTGTTGCTACGACAAACGCAGTCGCTTATGGCAATCACCTTCAGGAATATTCAATAAATACCGATTCCAATCAGATACATGGCTAGATTAGATCATTTTTCTAGATCAATCTTCATCCACGTATTTTCCAAGAAAAGTGCCGATCAAATGTGACACAAAGTAAACCCCAGCACCAACTGCACTAACTGTTAACAGCAGGTACCGAGGAACTGGAAAAGCATTTGCCCATGATAAAAACGAACTAATGGCAACGATCACTCCACCAATGATATAGGCTGTAGTGACGGGCTTCACTCGTGACATCATCTTTGACATTCCCTTGAAACCAACTCTAATTTTCAGCCGTGCCCTGCAATATAACCCATAACCAATCATAAACAGGCCCAAAAACGTAACCAGAAAATCATTTTGGTTGCCCATCACAACGCTCCCAGCTTAGCTTGTTGCTACGACAAATGCGATCGCGTCGGTTTTGGTGTGGCTCAGGCTCACATCCCAGGCGGTCAAGCCAAGCTCGGCGGCCAGGCGCGCCGCATCCCCATGCAAGCATAAGGTGGGACGCCCGCGCCCATCTGCGCCGATCTCCAATTCGATCCAGCGCACGTCACCGATTCCAGTGCCGAGTGCTTTGGCGACGGCTTCTTTGGCCGCGATCCGTGCCGCCAGTCGCTCCGGGCGATCGGCACAGTAGGCGCGTTCGGCAGGCGTAAAAAATCGCCGAAAGAAGCGTTCACCGTGCCGCTGCATAGCCCGTTCGACGCGCGCAATCTCGATCATATCGACGCCAGTGCGGAGCATGAAGCTAACCCTCAATCCGATTCATCGATCCCGATCTTCGCGCAGCATTTCGAGGGTGGATGGCTGCCCCGGCTCAAGCTCGATAATATGGCGCAATGTCCAAGCAAGCGCTTCATCAGCTTCCTTGCCTTGCAACTGTCCAGGCCAAACTTGTCTTTCGGCCTGAATCAGTGTCGTGATGAGTTTCTTCAACTCATCCATCGTCAGATCGGCTACTCGATCAGTGACCATTATCTTGCGCCCCCGCCGTTCAAATTGAATTCTGGAAAATCCTGAATGGGTTTGCAAATGATACCATTAGCAATCGCCGCCGCAAGCTGATTCTGGTCAACTGTGATGAGACGACATTCAAGTTGTTCGGCCAATGCAATCACGATCGAATCATAGATCGCTAACTTAGCGGCAATTCCAATATCGAAGGCACGCGGCAGGAGTGATCCTGCCGGGGGCGTTGTGATAGCTAATTCGCTCAAATCGTTGATCAAAGAACTTGCACCACTCCCATAGGGAGTGGTGCAAGGAAAAGGTTTTACCGTGAAAAGCAGGTAATAAGGGTCTCCCTAGAAGGTGCGAACTTCAGGAGACCTATAATGAGCCATACGTTCAGAAGGCTATCGCATTCAC
>JBBRMW010000319.1:0-5975 GCA_038230635.1 Aggregatilineales bacterium
CTTGGTAGTTCGAGATGATGAAATTGAGCGTGACGGCCACCGTCGTGGTCTTCTGTTTGTCCTGGGCATTGCGCAGGGCCAGCGTGAGCGGGACATGCTGCTCGATGAAGAAAATCAGCGCGACCGCATCTTGCGGCGAGACGGCCAGCGTCACCACGTCGGGCAGCGCGGGCGTCGCAGTCGGGACAGGCGACGCATTGTTGTTTGAGCTGCTGGCGCTGGCCTCCACGGCAGTTGGTGCGGCGAGCGCCGTGGGCGTACTGATGAAGCCGCCCGTCGTTGGGAAGTTGCCCACATGAATGATCAGCGCGTTTTGCACAGTGCGCTGGGTCACCAGTCGCGGGCGCTGGTTTTCCAAGGGGCTGAGCAGCACTGGAAACTGCGAGAAGCTGCTCGGTTCAAGGCGTCCCGGCGAACCAGCCACCAAGCCGATGGTGCCATCTTGTTTGACGAACGTGAACGAAATCTGGTTCGGGGTGCGCGACTGGAACGCCTGATCGACATCGGTCAGCAGCATCGACGTGATAATATCCACTCGATCGCCATCGCGCAGGCCATAGGCGATGCCCGTGTTGCGGCTGATCGGCACCGCGACCGCGATCAGGCCAGGTGGGATTTGGAGCGCTGCATCCGAACCCGAGGCGGCGATTTTGGTGATGTCATCGACGATCATGTTATTCAGAATCGGTTCTTCTGGATAAATGTCGGTCTTCGCATACTGGCCGATCACGAGGCTCTTTTGGTCGCCGCCGATGGCCTGGGTGGGCACCGACGTCTTCGGCCAGTTTCGCACATCAATACCGCTTTCGGGAATCTTGATGCCGCGTGACAATAACTGAACGGCGACGACAATCGGCTGCACAATCGTGGGGGTGGCGGTATCCACTGTCTGACCGCCGGTCGTGTTCGCCACTGTGGTGCCGTTCGTAGTGGTGGTTGCGCCGCCTCCGCCTGATGGTAGCAGCACAAATACTACCACCCCAGCGAGTACCAACAACAGGACGACAACCAACAAAATTAGTACAGGACGTCTCATGAAAATCCCTCCAGGGGTGATTCGGCGAATCCCAGTTTAATTCAAGGCCACACAAAACCGAGGGCCATGAAGTCCTCGTGCTGGCCGCTTTTGAACGACGAAATCCGATAGCCCGCTCATCTGTCTCAGCATATCCCATCCACGATAGATCAATTGGAGGCGCTTGGCAATCTCAACAGTGTATCAGTTTTGCCGCTTTTGATTAGGGACGATCTTGGGCCGGCAGCGAAATCTGCACACGGTTGCTCTCGCCTTCCGAGCCAGACATCTCCATTGTACCCCCAACCAGCTCAATGCGCTCAAGCAGCGTGGTCAGGCTGAAAACCTTCGAGGTATTATTGCTGCTCTCGATCGTCGCCTCGGTTTCATCCAGCGGTTTGCCGCTAAAAACCATTTCCATGCGCACTTCGCTGCCCCCAATATCGAGCACGATCTCGATCTTGTTGGCGGCGGCGATGTCGCGGGCATAGCCCAGCAGTTCTTGCACGCCTCGGAACATCGTCACCTCGGAGTGCGGTTCGAGACGGCGGCGTTCTTCACCCATGATATTCAGGTGAACTTCGATGTTGCTCTTGCCGCCGAACGCCTCGGTATAGCGGCGGATGGTCGGCGCAAGTCCCAGATCGTCCAGCATCATCGGACGCAGATCGAAAATAAAATCACGCACCTTCTGAAAGGTCGTGCTGGCCGCCGTTTTGAGGTTGCCCAGTTCTTCGAGCGCACGGTCTGGGTTGCGATCGAACAGGCGTTGGCAGATTTCAGCCTGCAAAATGAAGTTGGTCAGCGATTGCGCTGGCCCATCGTGCATTTGGCGCGCCAACCGCTGCCGCTCGGCCTCCTGTGCCTCGACGATACGCACCACCGTCGTGCCTGACAGCGGCCCCGTTTGACGCAGCTGCCGCCCAACGGATTGCACGGGCAGCGCGCCCACCCCTTCGAGTTGATCGAGGATGTGCTTGAGACTCCCCGAAAACGACTCCAACTGCGTGCGATCCTGTTGGACTTTTTCGAGCTGCCCCTGCATGGTGAGCAGGCGCGTTTTGGTATCCAGCGCCGTCGTATACACCGTTTTGATGTCGGCGCGCGGCACCGTATCGATGTTGTCCTCGACGCGCTTGAGTTGGGTATTGATGTCGATGCTGCGGGTTTGCAGGCGTTTGACTTCGGCTTGGCTCTGCTCGATCAGCGATTGCAACTCGCGCAGCCGTCCCGTCGTTCGCTCAAATTCACCGCGAACTTCCGAAATCAGGGCTTCTCTGGGGTTTGTCACGCCAACTGTCATAAATTTCAAGCCGCTCCAGGCGTCGCATACACGTCGAAATCCGATACGCTATTTATATCACAGAAAACTTGTTTTTATCGCAGAATCACTGCGATTGCAATGCCATCCGCGTTTTCACTCTTCACCCGGCTGTGTCCGATTGATGGCGCGCACCCAACCGCGTTGCAGCGCATACACCGCCGCCTGCGTCCGATCCTCGACGTGCAGCTTGTCGAGAATGCTCGTCATGTGATTTTTCACCGTCTGATGGCTGATCTTCAATTCGGCGGCGATCTCCTTGTTGCTCTGGCCGCGCGTCACGCATCGCAGAATCTGCATCTCACGCGGGCTGAGCGGCGTAAAATGTTCGCCCGTATCCGACACATACGGCCCAGCCAGCGCCTCGACCTGACTATTCAGCCAATCCTGGATGCCGCGCTCGTTGTAGACTTTGTTGTCCACCACAAAATAGCCGCGCGCCACATAGCGGATCGTTTCCAGCAGCTTTTCGACCTCGATCTCTTTGGGGCAAAAAGCCGACGCGCCCGCCCGAATCGCGTGGATGATCTGCTCTCGATCACTGTGCGCGGTCAGCAGGATCACGCCGAAATTGTAGCGTGAGGTGGCTTTGAGGCGCGCCGTCACTTGCAGACCGTTGAGATGCGGCAGGTTGATGTCCAGCAGAATCACGTTCGGGATCAGGTCGCGCGCCATTTCGAGCGCCAATTCGCCCGTACCCGCCTCGCCGATCACAACGATGTCTTTCTCGAACGCCAACAGCCGCTTCAATCCATCCCGGATGAGCGGATGATCATCGACGATCAAGATGCTGATTTTTTGGGGAGCGACGGGTTTCTCGCGCTCTTCCATGCGTCCAATCCTTGATCCTGTCCGCACGCGCGGACATTCTCATCACGACTCACGGGCAAATCATAGCACAAGCCCGCCGGATTGGAAACTAGGGCGTGTTTGCAAACCCATCTATCCCCGGCCCCTTATCCCCCCGCCCGCGTGGGGGAAAGGGGAGTCAAGCCCCTCGCCCCGCCTGCGTGGGAGAGGGGTTGGGGAGAGGGGTTAATGGGCGTCTTCATGGTTCTTGCCGACTTTGCAAACGCCCTGATCGATCCCAGAAACGGGCGACCACATGGAGTTCTGGGGTTCGCCTGCCCTATAAATCCCGTTTTCAATGACGCTACCCGTCAAAGCTGGGCACGGGCGTCGTTTCACTCGGCGGCGCGCTCACACCCGGCACGATCAGTCCACTCGGAAGCAGCGACGTGATCGACGGTGGCGGCAGATTCGCCTGCCAGTGGCCGGCCACCGGAATATCGCTCACGCCGCCAAACGCGATGGAGATGTCTGGCGATCCGTTGGTCAGGTTGTTTTTCAGATATAGTATGCGCGTGCTGGGGCGGAAATAGCCGACACCATCGTGCGCCAACCCCGTCCAGTTTCCGGCAAATGGCAGATCGCCCGGCGTGCCAAAAATCATCTCAATATCAGCGAATACGGTGCCTGACTGCTTATTCGAGAGATAAAAATTCCCCTTCGATGGCCGAAACACACCGGGACTGTCCACCCGATCGCCGTTCCAGTCACCTGCGAAGCCGCTGTCACCCGGTATGCCCAGCACCATCACCTTGTCGGCAAAGCCCGTCGAGAGCGCATTTTTTAGATAGATCAAGCCATTCGTCGGGCGAAACACCCCCACCCCATCGTGAGTCGCCGTCGCCGACCACCGCCCCGCGAACGGTTGATCGCCCGCGTTGCCCAGCGCGAACACGTGATCGGCTGTACCCGGCGTCAGGCTGTCGCGCAGCGAGAACACGCCGTTGTTTCGGTTAAATACGCCCACCGCATCGAAACCGATCCCCGCCCAATCGCCCATCACCGGATAATCGTTGGGTCCTATGCCGAAAACCAGCGCCCGATCGACCCCACCCGGCGCGCTCGTGTTTTTCAGGTAGAACGTGTGCGTGCTCGGACGAAAGACGCCGATGCCGTCGGTGGGCGGTGCATTTTGCACCGATTGCACAACCTCGAACGCGCCGCCCGGCACGGTTTTGATCTGATCGAGATCGTTGTCATCCCAGTTCGGGTTCGTTTCGCCCGAAATGTACCAATCTGAGCCATTGTCGGCCACGAACATCCCATAATGTTTCAGCGCCGTCAGGATCACCTTCGATTCGCCGGTGAAGCCCGATAGGTCGAAGCTGGCTTTGAGCCGAAAGCGCAAGCCCATCGGCGGTAAATTAGGATTGCTGTCGCTCGAGGCTTTATGGGTGGCCGGGTGGATGAAGCGATCCTGCGAGGCATTGATGGTGAAGCGTAAGGCGTGCGTGATCGGCCCGTGTGTGGCTTCATATAAACGCGCCAAACCCGGAAAAATCGGCAGGCCAGCCGCGTCGGCAGATGTCCAGGTATCGGGCCGCAGTTTGTTCGAGTTCAGATTGAATACCGCCCCGCCTGCCGCCGTCCAGCCGCTGCCATTATATTGCGCCCGACCCAGCTCATATAAAATACAATGGTCGCGGTCGATCACCAATGAATGGCCGTCACTACCCGCCTCGACCGGCGCATTGGCTGGAAACGGATACGGTCCCGGATCACTCTCGGAAGCGTAGGCCGTGAACGTCATCGGCACTTTGGGCTGCGTACCGGGCACCGTGATATACGGGATGCCATAAGTCGGGTTTGAGCCAAAATCCGGGTGTAAGTTTGTCGTGGCACCCACGCTGGCAACATAATTCGCCGAGTTTGGATCGACCGGATCGTTGGTAATATCGCGGTTCCAGGGGTTATCCGTCGGGAACACGCTGCAACTGCCGATCGTGCCACTGTCCACCGGATGCGCCGCTGCCGTGCCTTGTGCGCCGAACAGCCCGATCAGTGTCACCGCCATGAGGACGCTCAAAAAAAAACGTTTGCTGACTTTGAAGGTTGCCATTGTGAAGTCCTATTCGTCTGCCTGCGCGGAGAATCGCACTGCCGACTGGATAAATGCTTTCTTGGCAGCATAGTCGCGGTGCGGCACAAACACAATATGACATTGGTCATATATTCATGCTATTCATGCCGCCTCTGGTGCGTTGATTGCCAGTTTGCTCAACACTCGCACCAGCCGCGCCTGCCAATCACGGGTTTCCACATCGCGTGGCAGCCACACCGATGTCCGGCTCACGCGCACGCTGTCACCGATATAGGCTTGCAGCGACGCCCGATCGACCTCTGCCAAATACGGCAGCCGAATGCTGATCTGGCTATCGTCGGATGTGATCGCGGTTACATTGGCTTGATAGGCCAATAGTTTCACGCGCAGTTGGAACAGCAAACCATCCAGTTCGGGTGGCAGCGTCCCGAAGCGATCGGCCAGTTCGGCGCGGATGGCGTCGAGTTCGGCCTCGTTTTGCAGGTTGGCGAGTCGGCGATACAACTGCATCCGCAGCGACATATCGGCGATGAAGCCGGTTGGCACGAACGCCGTCACGGGCAGATCGATCGGGATCGATGGTGCATTGGTCAGCGAGGGTGTAGGGACGGTGCCGCCTGCCTTGAGCCGACTCACCGCCTGGGCGAGCAACTGCGTATACAGGTGGAAACCAACCGACGCGATATAGCCGCTTTGGTGCATTCCGAGCAGATCGCCCGCGCCGCGAATCTCCATATCGTGGCTCGCCA
>JBBRMW010000320.1:0-5965 GCA_038230635.1 Aggregatilineales bacterium
AGAAGAAGACGAAGATTTTCTCGAAGAGTCCGCCGTCGAGGAAGTCAAGCGCCAGCCCGCCGTCTCCGACAGCCGCCGTCGTCGTTTGCGCGCCCAGGGTATTGAAGTCGAGGAAGTGGCTCCCGTCGCCGCTGCCGTGACGCCTGCCAAAGGTCGCCCGACGCCTTCACGCGAGGGTGAGGCGCGCCGCACGAACGCCGTCTCGCGGGCGATCGAAAACGTGCGCGAATATATCCATGATGTGCGCGCCGAACTTGGCAAAGTGACTTGGCTCGCCCGCCCCGAACTGACCCGGCTCGCCAACATCGTGCTGGCTGTGACCATTGTAGCCGCGCTTTTCCTGGGCTTTCTCAGCCTCATCTTTGGTAAGCTCGTGGACGCCATGACGAACGTCAACAGCACCGTCCCCGCCGGACTCGCCGTGATCGCCCTGATCATCATCGTGACCGGTGGCTGGCTGCTGCGCGATCGGCTGTTCCCGAATCTCGATGAATAAGCCAACTGGAAAGCGCGAGGTGGCAGTATGTTGAGTCCGTATGATGCCGATGACGACGAAAAGCCTGATAAGAGTCCGCAGGTCGATTACGATCCTGATCCGGTCTATATGGACGAGCCGAAGCCCACCAAAGGTCGCAAGGGTCGGCGCGGTGCGAAAATTGTCGAACCTGCCGAGGAAGACAATTTCGACAACTTGCAGCTCAGCCTGACTGCCGAAAAACGTGAGCGCCGGACCTTCACGGGCAGCAACGGCGAGGGCGAAAGCGTCCAGATCACCGTCGATGAAAACAAGCAGTGGTACGTGATTCACTGCTACAGTGGCTACGAGAACAAAGTCAGCCACTCCATCGAACAGCGCATCGCCACGATGGGGATGCAGGACAAAATTTTCGATGTGGTCGTTCCGACGCAAGAGGAAATCGAAATCCGCGAGGGCAAACGCAAAACCATCGAGCGCCGCGTCTTCCCCGGTTATCTGCTGGTGCTGATGAAGATGGACGAGGACTCGTGGTATGTGGTGCGCAATACGCCCGGCGTCACGGGTTTCGTGGGCATGGGCAACGAGCCGACGCCCCTGCGTCCCGAAGAGGTTAGCCAGATCATGCGGCGCATGGAAGATGACGCGACGCACATCAACATCGCCTTCAAGCAGGGCGACAAGGTGCGCATCATCGATGGCCCGTTCAACGATTTTCCGGGTCTGGTCGATAGTATCGATATGGAGCGCGCCAAAGTCCGTGTGATGGTATCATTCTTTGGCCGCGAGACTCCCGTCGAACTTGACTTTTTGCAGGTCGAAAAGTCGTAGCAATGCTGCCCCACCCCTAGCCCCTCCCCATTTCATGGAGAGGGGAGTAAGATGGAAAGCCCCTCTCCATAGCGTGGGGAGGGGTTGGGTGGGGCAAACAAATTTGTGATGGAGGCGGCCAATATCGTGCCGCTGTTGGAACATCGACGCGCAGTTTGCGCGTAGAAGGAATATCTAGGAAATGGCAAAGAAAGTCAAAGCAGTCGTTACGCTGGCGATCAACGCGGGCAAAGCCAACCCCGCCCCGCCGATCGGTCCCGCGTTGGCGCAGCACGGTATCAACCTGATGGGCTTCTGCAAGGAATACAACGCACGCACGGCCAACCGTATCGGCGAGATTATCCCGGCAGAGATCACCATCTTTAGCGATAACTCGTTCAAGTTCATCCTCAAGAGTCCGCCGACCACATTTTTGATCAAGCGCGCGGCGGGCGTCGAGAAGGGATCGGGCACGGCCAACAAGACGAAGGTCGGCAAGATCACGCGCAAGCAAGTTCAGGAAATCGCCGAGATCAAGATGGGCGACCTGAACGCCATCGATATGGCCGGCGCAATGAAGCAGATCGAGGGCACCGCCCGCAATATGGGCATCACCGTCGAGGGCTAAGAGGATTCACCTCACCCCCCATCCCCCTCTCCGTCCTCACGGAGAGGGGGAGTCGCACGCAGCGAGTATTTCCCCCTCGTCGCTGGTAAATGAGGGAAATCAACGAACAATCCCTCCGCAAGCGGAGAGGGGTTGGGGGTGAGGTTCTTTTTTAGGGGAAGTTGCAAAGTTTCGTCCCGTATTTTAGCAGGTGGGAGGGCGCTGAACGTCCGTAATGACCACCCGGAGATAACTACAACATGTCTGAACACGGCAAGAAATATACCGAAGCCGCCAAAAAGGTGGACGCCAACCGCGATTACTCATTGGCCGAAGCGGTCAAAGCCACCAAAGCCGCCAGTTTCGTCAAGTTCAACGAGACCGTCGAATTACACGCCCGCCTGGGCATCGACCCGCGCCACAGCGATCAGCAGGTGCGTACCACTGTTTTGCTGCCCGCCGGACTCGGTAAATCGGTACGGGTGCTCGTCTTCGCCGAAGGTGAAGCGGCGCGTGCTGCCGAAGCGGCGGGCGCGGACTTCGTGGCGGGCGACGAGATGATCGCCAAAATCCGCAACGAAGATTGGACGGATTTCGACGTGGCAATCGCCGTCCCCGATATGATGCGCAAAGTCGGCGGCCTGGGTAAGGTACTCGGTCGCAAAGGCTTGATGCCGAACCCGAAAGCTGGGACGGTCGTGCCGATGGAAGAGATAGGGCGCGCCATCCAGGAAGCGCGTGCTGGTCGTGTTGAGTTCCGCAACGACAAAACCGGCAACCTGCACATTCCGCTGGGCAAGGTGCAGTTCACCGAAGAACAGATTCTGCAAAACCTGACGGCGGTGCTCGATGCGATTCGCCGCGCCAAGCCAACAGGCGCGAAGGGCATCTACGTCAAGCGTCTCGTGCTGACCACGACGATGGGGCCAGCCGTGAAACTCGACATCAATGCCGCCATGGACATGGACGTCAAGGAATAAGCCGCCCCGCTCCCCCAACAAAACACCCTGAGCCGGAGCAATTGCCCCGGCTCACTTTTTGTGGGAATAAGACCGGCGATGAGCTATGCCGTTGGCTCGTTTTTCTGAGATTGTTTCTGAGTCTGCTTATTGCGTACCTTTGCGATGTGATCATCCCAATCTTTACATTCTTGAAAAGCAGCAATGATCGCCTCATCGAGTGTGCTTACTTTTGCCACTATTGTTTCATCGTATCCAAGAGTTCGTGAACCCGACCAAATTTTTACTTGATAACTATCCTGAATTTTCAAAACATATACCTCCACTTGGATACCTTCACCAGCGGCATAATAGACTTTCCAAAAATAGTGTTGAATATCAGGAATGTCGATCGTGTCAACAACCCATCCATCCGGGGGATTTATGCTATCCATTAGATATTCCTGTATGATTGCATCAGTTGAAAGGTCAGAGAGACTATCACAATGACTCGAATCGCGCTTTTAGCCGATATTCATAGCAATCTGCCCGCCCTGGAAGCCGTCCTCGCGGATTTCTCGCCGAACGATGTGGATGCGATCGTCGTGGCGGGCGATGTGGTTAACTGGGGACCTTTTTCGGCACAGGTCATGGAGCGCCTGACTGCGCTGCGCCCGGCTCTGATTCGCGGCAACAACGAGCTTTATCTGCTCGATCTCGACACACCGCGCGCACCCGCCCATTGGAAAAACTATACCATTCCGCCCTGGACGCTCACGCAGTTGGGCGCGCACTGGCTGAACGTGATTGCGACATGGCCGGATACGCTGACGTTACGATTCCCGGATGCACCAACTTTGCGCATCGTACACGGATCGCCACGCAGCCATTTCGAGCCGATTTTTCCCCTTTCCACCGAGGATGAACTCGCGCCGATCCTGCATGGCGTCGAAGAAAACACGATCGTCGCCGCGCATACGCATTTGGCGATGGATCGGCAGGTTGGGCGCTGGCACATTTTGAATCCGGGATCGGTAGGCGTGCCGTTGGATGGCATTCGGAGTGCCAGTTACATGCTGCTCAAAAGCGATAAAAGCGGCTGGCACGCAGAACTGCGCCGAGTCCCTTTCGATTATGCGCCCATTTTCGCGGAATTCGCGCGCCTCAACTTTGTGGATTCCTGCGGCCCGACCGCCCAACTGGTCATCGAAGAATACAAAACCGCGCGTTTGGCTGTCCATCCTTTCAACGAATGGCACAAAGCGAATTTTCCGGGCGAGCCGTCAACCTTTGCCATGCTCGAACAATTCGCCATCGTCGATAAGTGGAGGTACACGCCGCCCGCCTATCACGTCAACCTCGACGCCGACGGAACTTGAGCCTCCACCGACTCATGGGCGTGCGACTCCTCCTCTCTGTGAATACGGAGAGGGGGCTGGGGGGTGAGGTAAATCCCCATAATCTCCCCACGCAAGCCTGACGCACCTCGCACAGCGCGCCCGGATCGGCTATAGTTCCCCCGCGAAAACTTCAGAAATGTAACGGTAACGAGACTCATGCACACGAATCGAATCGCCCGCCTAACCCTGTTTATACTGCTGGTGTCCGTCGTGGCCGCCGCCGCATTCAGCAGCGCGCCCACCATCACGGGCAGCGCCGCCTCCGATAATCTTGACGGTCCGCCGCCGACCAACACCAGTCGCCCTGCCCCGCCCGCCACCAATACGCCGCGCGCCACGTCCACCAGTGCGGGCACCGCGACACTCGTGCCGACGGATACCAACGCACCGTCGCCGACGCCCGACTCGATCGGCCCGATCGATTATCCCGATAACACGAATCCGCTGACGGGGCTGCCCTATCCGAGCTTGGAAGCGCGCCAACGCCGCAATTTGATCGTCAAGGTCTCGAACTATACGCCCGTCGTGCGCCCTCAGAGCGGCCTGAGCGAGGCCGACATCGTGTGGGAATATGAAGTCGAGGGCGGCGTCACCCGCTTCGCCGCGATCTATCGCAGCCAGGGTGCCGATCACGTCGGTTCGGTGCGCAGTGCCCGCTTGCTCGATTTTGAGCTGGTCGCAACCTATAACGCGATCCTGGCTTACAGCGGTTCCAATGACAACATCAAAACGATGATTTTGCAGGGTTCGTGCATTGAACCAACGACCGGCTCGCGTACCCCTTGCACCGCCGATCCGAATCTGATCAAGGCCAACCGCTGGAACTATCAGGCAATGACGCCGCAGTTTGGCGACAACTGCCCGCCCTTCTGCCGATTCCCGCGCCCCGGTCTGGCTTTCGAGCACACGCTTTTCGGCAACACCTTCCAGATGTGGGATTTGGCGACGAAGCGCAACATTAACACAGGAACAGCCACCAAAGGCATGGCATTCTCACAGAATCCAGATGCGGGCAGCAAACCCGCGCTCGATATTGCGATCAAGTGGTATCACGATCAGGATGCGCGCTGGCAGTACAACCCAACCGACGGCAAATATTATCGCTGGAATTCCGGCCTGCCGCACATGGACGCCAACAACGGCCTACAACTGAGCGCCGATAACGTGATCGTCGTGCAGGCGACGCACAAGAATCGCCCCGATATTTTCGAGTACGAGAACGGATCGCCCGCCGTCGAAATTCAACTGTGGGGTACGGATAAGGCGTGGCTGTTCCGCGACGGCCAGTGGTATCAGGGCATCTGGCGGCGCAACCATGATAAGGGCGGCCTGTACTTCTACTACCCCGACAACAAGACGCCGCTACACCTGAAACCCGGCAACACCTGGATCGAGGTCGTGCGTCAAGAGACATCCAACGTCATCGTAAGCGCCGAGTTGACCGATGTACATGGCACGGAGACGCCTGCCGCTATGACCGCCACGCACAATGCGCCACACATCCCCGACCTGAATCTGACCCAGACGGCAGTCATCGCCATCAATACCCAGGCGGCCAGCATCGCCACCGCTGGCCTCCCCACGCCCACCGCCGCACCCTAGTAGAGCAACGCTGGAAAGATAAGCAAGGAAAAGGGGTAGAATAAAGAGACAGAAAACAGTCAGAATGGAGGCGGAAAATGCCTGTCCAGAAATATAAAGTTGCTTTGAGCCGCAGCGAGCGGGATACGTTGAA
>JBBRMW010000321.1:0-5960 GCA_038230635.1 Aggregatilineales bacterium
AGGTATTTGGTTTGATCGGTTTTAACAGTTCAATGTTGGTAAATTCGCTGGTAGGTTGTCAATGTAACGGTATTTGCCCCGATCTTTAGGCGGCTTTAGCCGCGAACCAAGCTACCTGCTTTAGCTGGTAGTGATTGACTTCTCTGGAATGGCCTAACGCAAATCCCGGTCTTCCTATCCTCGCCCGGTGACGTGTCCGATGAACGCAATCGCGCGCTCGCCGTGATTGACCGCCTGAACGCCGAACCGGACTTCCAGGATCAAATCGTCCTCTCCGCCGTCGCCTGGGATCGCCCTGGCAGCGAAGTTCCGATGGAGGCCGGACTCACGCCGCAGGAGGCGATCAATCAGGGGTTGCGTAAGCCATCCACCTGCGCGATCGTCGTGGTGATCCTCTGGTCGCGCCTGGGCACGCCATTGCCGCCCGAATATGTCAAAGCCGATGGTTCGCGCTATCAGTCGGGTACGGAGTGGGAATATCACGATGCGCTGACCGCCTTCAACGCCTCGGCGCTCGATCCCAAACTGCCGCGCGTACTCATCTATCGTCGCACTGAAAAGCCGAAGATCGAACTCGACGACACGGACTTCGACAAAAAGCGCGAACAATATCAGCGTGTCGGCGACTTCTTCAAGCAGTTCACCAACGCCGACGAGTCGATCATCGGCGGCGTCAACACATACCCCACGCCCGCCGAATTCGAGCGGTTGCTCGAAGGCCACCTGCGCAATCTACGCGGCAGGCTCAAAGATTATGATCCGTTCGGACTCTCCGACGCCAAACGCCGCGAACAGGAAGCGCGCGCCGCCCAGAGTGTGGCGAACGAGGCGCAGCGCAACGCCAACCGCTCCCGCGTCAATTATGCGAAGATCGTGAACTCGCTGCCGCAGTCCGATATGGTCGAACGTTTCCGCGATCGTGCCGCCCAACAAGCGGAGATCGTGAACGCCCTGGTCGAAGGTTCGCCGCTGGTCAGCGTCTATGGGCGCGGCGGCATCGGCAAGACCGCCCTCGTATGCAAAGTGCTCGGCGATCTCCAGCGCGATCAGGCGGGTGCGTGGAGCGGCATGGTCTATCTCGGCGCGGGCAGCCAGAGCAGCACCGGCATCAGCTTGGAGCGCATCGTCCTCGATCTGATGAAAACGCTACCCGCCCCGGCCCGCGAATCCGTAGACGCCGCGTGGCGCGATCCGAAGACGACGCCGCACCAAAAAGCCGCCGCGCTGCTCGATGGGCTGATCGGCACCGGTGGCCGCTATGTGCTGCTGCTTGACAACCTCGAAACGCTCCAAAATACAGAGACGCACCGGATCACTGATCCTGATTTGATCGCTTTCTTTGAGACGCTGTTCGAGCGTGGCGGCGCATCCGACCGCGGACTGCGCGTGTTGGCGACCAGCCGCGAGGAGATCAACTTCGGCGATATTCAGCGCGTGCGCGAACATATCGTGCCGCTCGAAGACGGCTTGCCGACCGAGGACGCGATCCAACTGTTGATCGATCTCGATCGGGATGGTCGCGCCGGGATCAAAGCGCAGGCCGCCGATCCCACCGTGCGTGCCAAACTGACGACCATCGCGGATCGAACGCATGGCTTCCCACGCGCACTCGAAGCGGTGGTTGCGCTACTGCGCGCGCCGCGCATGACGCTCGACAATGTGCTGAATGACCCGGCTCTGGTCAGTGGCCGGGTGCGCGCGCTGATCGAGGAAGCGATCCGCCGCCTGGACGTCGATTCGCTGCGCGTGATGGAAGCGCTGGCCGTCTATGGCCGTCCGCTCTCCTAGGCTGGCCTAGAGTTTTTGCTCGCCTCGTATATGGACATCGCCATCCTGCCCGGTCTGCTCGATCGGCTGGTGTCGGGCTATTTTGTCAGCTTCAACAAGGCGACGAACGTCTATTCGCTGCACCCCATCGACCGCGAGTTTTGCCGCCCGCGCGTCCCCGCAGGCGCGCCCGACGATGGCGAACGCGATCCGCAACCCTATACCCGCTTTGCGCTGTTGGGCCGCGCCGCCGCTTATCACCGCCAGCAGCGCCTGCCGAAGGAGCAACGGAAGCGCATCACCGACCTAGAGCCGCAGCTTTTGGAATTCGAGTACCGCGTCGAGATGGGCGATTACAACGCCGCCGCCGATTTGCTAAGGGATATTGATTTCAATTATCTGCACCTGTGGGGCTATGCGCTACGGGCGATCACCATGCACGAAAACTTGCAGGGGAAGATAACGCAATCGAATTTGGCAAGGTGGAGCATTGGCAATTTAGGCATGGCATACCAAGATACTGGGCGTACCCCCGAAGCGATTGCCAGCTATGAAAAAGCATTGGCGAGCGCACGCCAAGAGAAAAATCGACGAGCTGAAGGGGCATGGTTGGGCAACCTCGGCAACGCCTACTACAACTTGGGGCAGACGCAAACGGCAATCGACTATCATCAGCAATCACTCGTCATTGCCCGTGAGGTTGGCAATAGACGCGGCGAAGGGAATGATTTGGGCAACCTCGGCAGCGCCTATGGCGATTTAGGTCAGGTGCAGACGGCAATCGACTATTATCAGCAAGCGCTCACCATTGCCCGTGAAATTGGCGATCGAGATAGCGAAGGGGCATGGTTGGGCAACCTCGGCAACCGGTACAGCAATTTGGGGCATGTGCAGACGGCGATCGACTATTACCAGCAAGCGCTCGCCATTCACCGCGAGATTGGCAATCGGCCCAGCGAAGGGAATAATTTAGGCAACCTCGGTATCGCACAAGCCCGGCTAGGCGACATTAGCGGGAGCTTAGCCAACTTGCGCCAAGCACTGAGTATTGTCCGCGATATTCAAGCCCTTCGGTTTATCAGCCATAAAGCTGCTCTATTGGCAGAAGCACTGATCTTAGCAGGCGATCTCGATAGGGCGCTCACAGCAGCGGTGGAAGCGTGCGCAGTCGATGTGCCGGAAAACAATTACCATGCGGCGGCCATGCGCGGGATCATCGAGGCGCGGCTGGGCAACGTTGATTCCGCGCGCCAGTCCTTTACTGCAGCAATAGGGTTTGCCGATAAGCTGTTGGCGCAAACGCCCGGTTACTACGCAACACTCTATGCGCGGGCGTTGTCCTACGCGGGACTGGCACTGGTGGCGGGCGCATCGCTCGATCCAGCCATCGCGGATTATCGGGCGGCGCGTGACATTTGCGATGCGGCGGGCATCCTGAGCGATGCGCGCGGTCTGCTCGAACAGTTGATGCGCTGTCCCGGCGGCGATCACTTGGTAGGCGCCCTCGCGGCACTGTCCTGAGACGGTCTTGGGTAGGGGCGGCCCTACATGGTCGCCCCCCATCTGTCCCTCGCCACCTTATATCAAGAGCGTGCGGCTCTTCTACCCATGAATCCCGTACCACATCAACACCGCGGCCCGATCTACAATATCCGGGTTCTATTTACGCCTTGGTATCCTTATCCGAGCTGTTGCGAATCCGTTTAATGGCATTCCGCCCAAGGTCAATCAGTTCATCGACACCCTTGGGCGACGTTGGAGCATTCTTGAGCCGTTCAAGATCGTGCAGGAAAGTCTCCAACGGGCCGACTTGCCGAACCTGCTGAGCAGCAAGATTAAACTGCCACTTGGCTTGTTCCAGGTTCCCAAGGACAAGTTGCGCCGCGCTCAGATCAAAGCGCGCCCAGTAGTCGAACGGATTAACATCCAGCATACGAGAGGATATTGCCGCCGAGCGTTCGTAGTACTGTTTGGCTTGCTCCAGATCGCCGCTCAGGTAGTATAACGTTGCCAGGTTGACGATCGGGTAAGAATTTTGCGGCGTGGCTAATTCAGCCTCTTTATAGGCTTCGATTGCCTCATCCGTGCGCTCCTGGCGCTTGTACAGCGCGCCGAGCGCGGCATGGAACGATTCACCGTTAATATCGCGCATGGCAGGGTCTTGCGACAGTGCCCGAAGAAACATCTGCTCCGATTCCGAGTAACGCAGTTTCTTCTCCATAGGATCGGTGATCTGATCTGCCTGTAAGCGCAGTGCATAAGCCAGCGCAGCTTCGGCAGGCGGGTATTGTTCATTCTGTGTCAGGGCGTGCTTCAGATGTTCAATACCCTTTTCGATCTGGCGATTCTCCGCATATAGATAGCCCAGGAAATAATTCGTGGCGGGATTGTCAGGATCAAGCGCATAAGCTTCCTGGTAGGTACGCAGCGCCGATTGGATATTCCTGGCCTCTAGCTGCCGTTCTCCAAGTTGGAGCAGCGACAGCGCACGGATGGCAAGCAGGGTTTCATGATCGCTTTGAGCGCGGGCATCGTTTGATGCCGCTTGGACATTCTGTCCGACGATGATGATGGGCAGCAACGCCAACTGTAAGAACGTCTGCGCGATCCAGGAAACAATAACAATTGGATCATGCGAGTTGATGGCAGCAGGGAACGAGACCAAAGCAAGCAGCGCGAACACATAGGCGCACCACATGGAGCCAACTGACTTGGTAATGAGTACGGCGAGACGGCTGTTAAAACGACCTATCGGGTGTTCGCCATGCACTGCCTTGCGACTATCTTGGCTTACGCCCAACTTGGGAACGTGAGTTCTTGATTTGGCGATTGGTGATTCGCTTTCCATAACCCCTTCTTTTACAGCAAGTGCCAATTGAGTAGAGCCGATCCGAAATGCCTTACGCCGTTGAAGCACTCCTGAAAAGTGGGTCAAGCAACCTGACTGACGCTGGCGGTTACAAGGTTCAACGAACCCCAAGTCCGCATTATTGGACAGATTCCCTATTATAGAGCGGAAAAAGGCATCTGATCGGGATTCTTTCCAGCACCCCGCAATACTTGCAGCGCTCCGGCCCTGCGCCCCTTCCACCTGAGGGAAATGTGCTGTGCGTGAGGGCACCTCTCCGCGATCGGCGCTGAACGCACGCGCATAACTGATGAAAACATGCCCGACTGGGTTTTGAGGTGAGGCAGCTAAAACCATCGGCGATTACTCCACAGATGAGGCGCGCCGCCCAGTATAGCACAGCCCCCCACCCCAGATTGTGCGGTTAACGGATCCCCGTAGGGACGAGGCCTGCCGCGTCCGCCCTTGCCGATCATCCCCTCCCCGCCTATAATCTACCTCCACGCTCATCACGAAATGTAGCTTCTCAAGTGTGAATTAAACTTTTCTGTTTCGCCCAATTTTCAGCAGAGGTATTTGTAGTGAACAGAGTCATATATGCCTTCGATGTAGGTTCGACAAAACGATCCAATTTTGGATCGGCGCGTGTCGAGCCAGAATCGAATTCCGACGTGACTGGAATGACTGAATATTCAGAAGCTTGTTACGTGGATTGAGGGGGATCTAAAGCAGCACCATAGTGTTGCTTTAGGTATCGAGGCTCCACTATTTCTCCCGGAACCGAACAGCGCTGCCGATTTGAGCAGATCTCGTACTGGCGAAGGGAACTTGCCACTCTTCTCGTCAATCGCCTCAACTATTGCATCGCTGGGTATGCATCAAACCGCTTGGTTACTACATGAACTTTATCAATCGTGCCACAACGATTGTATATTTTCTCTGGATTGGCAAGCGTGGCCTTCTACTAACCAATGGTGCAAGTCTCATTTTGACGCCATTCCTGAAGGCAAGGATTAGGCGATCTCAAAAGCGTTGTATGGCTTATTGGTCAGATCAACGCCGTTTTTGCCTAGTGAGACTTGCACCATTGTTTAGTACACTGAGGCTCAATTAGGCCGAAGGATCGAGTACAACATATACATTTACACTGAGTATACAAGCTCATACATCTCGCGGCAGATTTGGGCAATGCCTAAGTCGTCAAGGGTGCAGGCAAAGGTTGTCAGGCAACATGTGGCAGGGCGAAAGGCGCAAAGTTAACCTTATCGCATAAGAAGGCAGCCCGGGCTTTAGCGAGTTTACGAGCGCCATCTTGGCTCCAACGAGCACCCGACAGTTTCAAACG
>JBBRMW010000322.1:0-5956 GCA_038230635.1 Aggregatilineales bacterium
ATTTCAAGCTAGTTGCCACATACGGTGACATTGACTGACTAAAAAGACTTGGTCAGAGCCGATTTTGCAGTGTAGGTCAATCCAGATGTGATTGAGGTACGCGCGCAAATCTAGCATTTACACTAAAGCGAAAGTCCTGACACCAATCGATGCACGGGCATTTCGCAATGCCTTGTTTCAGAATTGTGATCTCTCCGAAGTTTATTTACCCCAGGGACGCGCTATAATCTTCGCAAGCAACGGATCACCCAATACAAATTCAGGAGTGTCTGGTGACTGACACCATTATCCCGTTGAGCGAAATCGGTGACGAGCGCGCGCGCATGGTCCCCGATCATCCCGATGATCGCCCGAAACGCCGCCCACCCTGGCTCAAGGTGCGGGCGCCAAGCGGCGAAGCCTATGAACAAGTGCGCGACTTGATGCGCAGCAAAGAACTGCACACAGTCTGCGAAGAAGCCATGTGCCCGAACATTGGCGAATGTTGGGGGCGCGGCACGGCCACCTTTTTGATGATGGGCGATACCTGCACGCGCTCATGCGGTTTCTGCGACATCAAAACCGGACGCCCCAACCCGCTCGATTGGCGTGAGCCGATCCGCATCGCCGACGCCGTGCGCGCCATGAACCTGCGTCACGTCGTAATCACCAGTGTCAACCGTGATGAACGTGCCGACGGTGGCGCGCCGATTTTTGCGATGGTCATCCGACGCATTCGGCAGGTGCAGCCGGGTTGCAGTATCGAAGTGTTGATCCCCGATTTCAAGGCCAATCCCGATGCGCTCAAGATCGTGATGGATGCACAGCCCGAAATCCTGAATCACAATGTCGAAACCGTGCCGCGTCTATTTCGACAGGTACAGCCGCAGGATCACTATGAATGGGCGATGACCACACTCGCCAATGCCAAAGCGATGGATCCGCTGGTGCTCACCAAGAGTGGGATCATGCTGGGTTTGGGCGAAACCTTCGACGAAGTGGTTGAGGTTATGCGTGATCTGGCGAACCAGAGCGTTGATATTTTGACCCTCGGTCAATATCTACAACCTAGCAAAAAACACTTGCCGATCGATCGCTATTACGAGCCAGCCGAATTCGATTCACTCCGCCAAATCGGACTCGATCTGGGCTTCAAATGGGTCGAAAGCGGGCCGCTGGTGCGCAGTTCGTATCGCGCCGAACAGCAAGTGCGCACATTATCGCAATTGAACTTCATTCACCTGCGCGGTTGATCTTGGAACTGCTCGATACCTTCACCGATCTCGCCACGCCAACGGGTGTGCGATCTGATAACCCCGTCGCCACCAAAATCTCGGTGACGTGGCTCTATGACGCGCTGGCTGCGGCACAAGACAAGCTAACGACGCTCCGGTCCGAGACGCTTGCCCTTGAGTTTGCGGAGTGCGGCTATCGGGTCGGACGGCTGCTTCTCGTATTGGGTGACGATGCCGCCGCAATCAGTATCCTGCGCGAGTCGTGCAGGACGCCCGATCTGCCCGACGCGCTCAGAACGGGCATTCGCATCAGCTTGGCGCAAGCATTACGCAGCGCCGGAAACTATATCGAGGCAAAAACCGAACTTGATGCTTTGTTCGCCGATCCAGAACTGGGCAGCCAACCCTATGCCGTATGCCTGGTGACGCTTGCCTTGTATGAACGCGATCACCGCCTCTTGGAGTCCGCCCGCGAGCACTGTTTGCAGGCACTTACTGCACTCGATGCGGGTGGCACGCCGTACCATGCGATTCTGTGCTGCCTGACGCTGGCCGACATCCACATTCGAGAAGGCAATCTGGCAGCGGCAAGCGATCTAATTCAGCGTGCCGATGATATAGCACGCATCCGCACAATCGCGTGGTTTCGTCCAGCGTGGTGGGCCATCAAAGCACGCGCCGCGTATGTTGATGCGGATTATAAGATGGCGGCCAAATTCGCGGCGAAGGGACTAAGCGCCGAAGACAACTATGGCGATCTCGCCGCACTGAGCACGTTGTATCGAATCATGGCTGCCGCCTATGAACGTCGTCACGAGCGGATCGACGATGCAACCGATGCCCGCACCCGCGCGGTGACGGTGGCGCGTTCACGCGGCTCGCGGCTGGAACTGGCCGATGCGCTGTTCGAGCTAGGCTGGCACTATAAACTGTTCGCCAATCGTCCGACCGTGCGCGCACGCGGATCGGGGCTGTTGTTCGAGGCCGATAAACTATTCCAGGCGATGGGACTTGAAACGCCAGTACATGTCGGCTCGGTCAATCCGCTGCTTTAACCAACTGTTGTTGGGACGACAGCTTGCCGCCTTCGCTTTATTTCGTTTGTTCGGAGGATTCAAGCGCCCTCAGTATGCTCCAAGCCAAGAACAGTTTGTGTCATTGGCAAGGCCAGATAATCACCGCAAATGGACACAGTTTCCGGGCATTGCGAAGATTCCGAGGCGGGGTGGTGCAATCGCGATCTGTTTCGGCGATATGTTCGACATCAAGCGCTGGATTGCGACGGGCGTTTACCCTGATGTCGGCCTCAATTTCGCACATCATCCCTGGCAATTCGGTGACGCTTGCACATTTGCAGGCAAACACAGGGCCATATCAGGCTATAATCACTTGATTCGAGGAATTAATCAAGAGGCGAGAGATGCGAGAAAGTCGGTATTCGTGGCTGGATGCGCTGACCGATGGGCGCATGTTTCGCCAGTGGCTCAGCCTGATCCTGAGCTTTGCGCTCAGTTGGACGTATCTGACTTTCGTGATCACGATGTTCATGACTAGTTTGGCGCTGATCCCGGTACTCTTTGGCATCCCACTGATGTTATTCACGCTGGCCGCGATCCCCACGCTCGCGCGACTCGATTATCAAATCATGGATGCATTGTTGGAGATCGAGGGGTTGCCTGCCCCGGATAGCCCCAACCTCCTGGGTGCAAACCTCGGCGAGCGGTTGGGCTATTATCTGGGTAGCCCGCTGACGTGGCGCAGCTTGTTGTACTTGGCGCTGAAGATTCCGCTTGGGCTATTTGCGCTACTGGCGGCGAGCGTGATCGTACTGCCGCTGGCGATCGAGGTGTTATTGCTCGCCCCGCTGACGATCGATATGCGGCTGATTACGGTTCGGCTGCTGCGCTTTACGGCGCTTGGTTTGCACCATGTCAACAGCGCTGCCTTGCCAACTGGAAAAAGTAAGCGTCAGCCCCAATATGCAGCACAGCAAGTACGCGACAGTACCGCTTTTCGCCTGGAAGATGATGGTGAGCTGGCGATACCAGAGTCACGGGCGGAAAAGGCACTGCGCCGCTCGGTTAAATAGCGCGTTCCTCGATTTCACGCAGACGGCGGCTGAGAAATGCGCGTTCTGCGCCGTTTTGACACAGGGCGAGGGCGTGCTCATAGGCGTCGCGCGCTTCATCGATCCAACCGCTGCGTCGCAGTAGATCGGCGCGGGCGGCGTGGAACAAGTGATAGTCGTCCAGCAAATGAAGATCGGCCAGTCGATCGAGCAAAATTAGCCCCTCGGTGGTGCCTTTGAACATCGCAATCGCCACCGCGCGATTCAGTTCGACGACGGGCGAGGGATGTATTTTGAACAGCACATCATACAACCCTGCGATTTGTTCCCAATCGGTGGCATCGGCGGTTTGGGCTTCGGCGTGCAGCGCACTGATCGCGGCTTGAATCTGATACGGACCCGGATCGGCCATCAGCAGCGCACGCTCCAAAATGGCGATCCCTTCGGTGATGGCCGCCGCATCCCATAATGAGCGATCCTGATCATCGAGCAAGACCAACTCGCCCGCCGCATTGATGCGCGCCCGCCGCCGCGAATCTTGCAGCAGCATCAGTGCCAGCAAGCCGAGTGACTCCGCATCCTCGCGGAGCGTTGGCTCATCGGCGAGCAGTGTGGTCAGGATGCGCGTCAGTCGGATCGCCTCGGTACATAGATCGTGGCGCATGAGATCGTCGCCGCTCGCTGCGGTATAGCCCGCGTTGAAGATCAAATAGAGGACGGTCAAGACGGCCTCGATGCGCTCGCCGATGGCATCTGCGCCCGGCACTTGATAGGGGATTCCGGCGTCGCGGATTTTGCGTTTGGCGCGTACCAAACGCTGTGCCATCGTTGGCAGCGGAACAAGGAAGGCCACCGCGATTTCCGGGGTGGTCAAGCCGCCGAGCGTTTGCAGCGTCAGCGCGATTTGAGCTTCGCGGGCGAGCGCTGGATGGCAGCAGGTGAAGATCAGTTTGAGTCGTTCGTCGGGGATCGCATCGGTGTCCATCGGGTCGGTCTCTTCATCGTGTTCAAGTTCGATCAGTGCCTTGAGCGTGGCTTCTTTACGTTCCAGCGTAGCCGCGCGCCGCAGCCGATCGATCGCTTTATGATAGGCGGTCGTGGTGATCCAGGCCGCCGGATTCTGAGGCGCACCATCCAGCGGCCAGCGTTCGAGCGCCAGGATCAGCGCGTCTTGAAAGGCATCTTCGGCCAGTTCCAGGTCATGCAGGCGCGCAACCAGTGCCGCGAGCACCCGCCCGGACTCCGACTGAAAAGCCGTCTCGATAAGTGCATGTAAATCGTGTGTCGTGTTCATATAGGGTGCTAGGGGCGATTGGGTGTCCGATCGCCCCTTTGCGTCAGCTAGTTCGCGGGAAATTCCATGATCGGGCGGACTTCGATCGAGCCGCTCAGTGCGCCTGGAATCTTGGCTGCGATGGCAATCACCTCATCGAGGTCTTTGCAGCTTAGCACATAATAACCGCCAAGCTGTTCTTTGGTCTCGGCGAATGGGCCATCGGTGGTCACGATTTTGCCATCACGGACACGCACGGTCGTCGCGGTTTGGGTGGGCAGCAGCGCCTCGCCCGCTACCAGCACATCGTTCGCAATCACGTCGGCGGTGAAGGCATTATACGCTATCATTTCCGCTTCGCGTTCCTGCTGGGTCATGGTTGCGCCCGTCGCTTCGTTGCCATAGATCATCGCCAAATAACGCATGGTTGAACTATCCTCCGAGTGTGTTGGGCGATTCATTTCGCCGCTCTATTATAACGACGATCGAGATTGCGCTGAATCGACACACATGTTCAATGACTTGTGGAGGTTTGATTTCTACCCGTTGCATGAGGCAAATCGTATCCTTGAGCTTGTTACAAGTTCGAGTCAATTTTGGCAAAAGCAGATGATGACTTTGGCTATAATGGCAAGTGGTTGCCCCAAATTTGTCATGCCTGTTCCTGCCCTGAAAGAGGTTCTTCATGAATCATCGTACCACCCTCAGCAAACTGCTTTTTCTGGTCGTCACTGTGGCCGTCATCAGTGCTTGCAATTCCAACGCCAGTCCAAAAACCATTTATACGCAGGTTAGCCAGGGAACGCTCAAAGCGGGCGACAAAATCCCCGCTCCCACGGGCGACGTGATCTTGACCGTGACGGGAAAGATTGGCACTAATAACAGCGATAACGCAATCAAGATGGATCTCAAAACGGTCGAATCGGTCGGGTTGGTCGATTACAAAGTCTTGGATCCGTTCGAGAAAAAGGACGCGACCTTTCGGGGTCCGCTGCTGGGCAATTTGCTGGACTTGTGGCAAGTTTCCAAAGATGTCACCAAGCCGCACATCGTCGCCCTCAACGATTACACGGTCGATGTGCCGCTGGTCGAACTGCGCAAGTATCCGGTGATCTTCGCGGTACAACAAAATGGACAATATGTGCCCGTCGCGACTCGTGGCCCGGCCATGCTGGTTTTCCCCTATAAGGCCATTCCAGAGAAAAGAAAGCTCCAAGACGCTATAATAGAGACGAAGTAAGGAGCAATGAGCCATGCCATTGGATGAAGCAACAAAACAGGTGTATATCGAAACGGCTCAATGCCTGAAAGGCAGCGAGCGACGGTTGTTCATGGCGCGCGTCGTGAAAACGCTGGGGGAAGGTGGACAACGCCAAGCGGAACGCGAAATGGCATGGAACC
>JBBRMW010000323.1:0-5927 GCA_038230635.1 Aggregatilineales bacterium
AAAAGAGCCGCTCATTTGGGATTTACGCTTGCTTCACCACAACCGGCAGACTACACCACCCGGCACGGAATTGACGCGGGTAAGGAAATCACCCTATGCCTTACCTAGGGCGGATGGTAGTTTCTTAGGAAACCTGTCAATGCCCCCATATATGGCGATTGCGCCAATTGCGAATGTTATCTACTGATTCAATGCTCCGGAAACTACTCCCAGGACGGGTTAATGATAGTGCGGATGAGTCACCTTCGGCTCGGAATTTCTCCCACCATTATAGCGGTTTGCGGAAGGAGGATAATCTGAATATGAGACTTGTTCGCTTCCTCATTTAAAATACCTGTAGAGTGCCCAAGTAAATTGCGCTCGCCCGCTCGTGCTAACATTGACTTATCACATCGTTCATGGCAATCAAGGGACACCGATGAGCACCGTCAAAGAATCCGTGTGGGATTATCCGCGCCCGCCCCGCCTGGAAGTTACGAACCGCCATGTTGAGGTTATCTTCAATGGCGTCACCATCGCTGAATCGCAACACCCGATCCGTATCCTGGAGACGAGTCATCCGCCCGTCTATTACATCCCGCCTGCCGACGTGAAGATTGCGGACTACCTGCGGCTGGTGGCACGTCACACGTTTTGCGAGTTCAAAGGCACTGCCAGCTACTATACGATCCAGGTTGGCGACCAAATCGCGGAAGCTGCAGCATGGTTCTATCCGAATCCGGTAGCGGCTTACGCGGGATTGAAGGATTACGTGGCGTTCTATCCGAGTCGTGTCGAGGCATGTTTTGTGGATGGTGAGCGCGTGGCTGCTCAGGGTGGCGACTTTTATGGCGGCTGGATCACGTCGGAGATCGTAGGACCATTCAAGGGCGATCCGTCACGCGACACACGCGGCTGGTGAGCACAGTATGAGCCTTCAAATAACCCTGGATTACCTTGTCGATCTGTCGCAGAACAACAACAAAGTCTGGTTCGAAGCGAACCGAGGGCACTATAAACAAGCACGCGGCGCATTTGAGGATTTGGTGGCAGACTTGATCACCGCGTTGGGAACGCTGGAGGATTTTGGGGCTGTGACGCCCAAAGAATGCATGTTTCGCATCAACCGCGACGTGCGTTTCTCTAAGGATAAATCGCCCTATAATGCGCATATGAGCGCCCAAATCGCACGCGGCGGGCGGCACGGTATGGGGCGCAGTTATTACCTCATGATTGCGCCAAAGGATGAGTCGATTTTGGCGAGCGGCCTGTACGAGCTTGAGAAAGGTCCACTCGATAATATCCGGCAGCATCTTGTGTTGGATGCCGCTCCGCTGCGCAAAATCATCGGTGCGCCGGATTTTGTGCGCTATTTCGGATCGCTCAGCGGAGAAAAACTGAAATCCGCACCCTCAGGATACGATCGTGCCCATCCGAATATCGACATGATCAACTACAAGCAGCTTTTGGCGGTACACAAGCTGTTGGATTCCGATGTCGTCGCCAGTGATCTGGTGGCACGCAGCGTCGCCGTTCGGAACGCATTGCAACCTTTTCTGGCCTATCTAGGTGGCGCTATCAAGCCTCCGCAACCACCATCGCATCGATCATGAAGGTGGGCGCGGGAGCATACGGCGAGATAACGGGCGTGGCAGGCCACGTCCCTACAACAAACGATTGTGTTGTAAGGACGATGGCCTGCCGAGTATATGATTATGACTGGGTAACGATCCCGCGTGCGGTCGGCTTGAAGCCGGGGAACACCGCATCCATCGCGGGGTTATTGAGCCGCGTGGTCAGAATCTCGGCCAGCACGTCGCGGTAATCGATCGTGATGTTCAGATCGCCACCGCTGGTCAGTTTATCCGGTGCGAGCGTCGGCCACTCTGCGACAACCGGCTTCTTTGCGACATGGCCGCCCATCACCATCATCATGTTGCCGTGTCCGTGATCGGTGCCGCCGCTTGCATTTTCCTGAACGCGCCGCCCAAACTCCGACATGACCACCACCGTGATATTCTTCATGTCGCCCATATCGGTGTGGAACGTGGAGAGTCCTAGCGCCAATCCGGTCAGTTCCTTCGCCAGATCGAGCACTTCGTTATGGTGCGTATCCCAACCGCCCAGGTCGATCGCCGCAACTTCCATCCCAACATCGGCCTTGATCAGCGCCGCCGTTTGCATCAGTGCCATATCGAAAGCGCTCTTGGTATCGTATTTTGCGCCGTTGGCCGCCTGATACGACGCAACGTTAATCTTGCTGACGAGTTCAAGCACACCTTGCGTCTGATCGGAGACAACCTTGAGCGGTTGTTCGTCGCCGCTGTACATCAGATTCAGTGCCTTGAGCATATCCGCTGCTGCTTCGGTACGGCCCGCTAAATGGTAGTTGGCGATCGATTGCACTGAGGTCGCCGAGATGCTCCCGCGCAGTGAGGCTTGGAGTGCTGTGCCCCAGCCGACTGCCCGCAAAGCGGTATTGTTGCCTGTATCCAGCGAGTCGAGGTGACGTGCCAACCAACCACTGCTCAAGGATTGACTGCCAAGCGTGCCACGTTCCATGGAATCCATCGCATCAAAATGGGAGCGCGTTGGATTCGGCGATCCCGCCGCCTGCACCGCCAGCATCTGGCCGCCCTTGAAGATTGGCAGCAGTGGATTGAGCGCGGGATGCAGCCCAAAAAATCCGTCGAGGTCGAGCGCCTTTTTCGTGGCGTCGGCGCTGTTATCATCGGGGCGCGCAATGTTAATCACCGGACGGGCGTCGTAGTAGGCTTTTTCGCCGTGCGGCACGACGATGTTCAGACCATCCGCACCACCGCGCAAGAATATCGCCACCAACACATCACCACGGGGCGCACGATTTTTCGGTGCAAACGCCAGACGCGGCATCCAACTCGGCCAAAAGACTTGTGTCGAGGCCATGGCGGCCATGGCGGCACTCCGCCCCAGCATCTCGCGGCGCGAGACGGTACTTGTTTCACGACCCATGATTCCAGTCTCCTCTCGTCAATTCGACAATCATTCGGTTCAAAACGGACGATCACATCGGATGCGCCCGTTAGTCATTCCGCTCAAAACGGGCGACCACACCGGGTTCGCCCCTACCCAGACCACACTAGGTCATGGGTGCGATCAACGGAACTGAAACGCGGGTGCAGCTAACATCAACGCGATTGTATCGTTTACACGTTTGCGCCCGGCATCCGTCGTCAGGTCGGGCACGCCGCCTTTGTTCATAAACGCCGTCAGCGCATCCGTTTCAGTCTGCGTCAGCGCCCGTCCATACAAGTGCAGCCCAAAGAACTGGATCACTGCATTCGGCTCGATCGCCACGTTTTGACTCTTGACCAGCCCGGTCAGATCGACTTTGACGTTCGGGATTTTGTTATATACCAAGTTGATCGTGGCATTCCAGCGCGTGATCAGGTTGCCTTCCCACAGCGAGGCATAATCGGTATAGCCATCGGGTGTGATGTGGCCGAACGGAAGCTGCCCCAAGTTGTTGAGGATGCCGAGCACCGACGGGTTCAGCTTATCGATTTGTGCATTCATCGCACGGAATAGCGAAGTCACATACTCCCAGGGACGCTTGAACTTCGGCGGCGCGTTCAGAAACTCCGGCGCGGCGAAGATCACGCGCAGTACCGTTTTGATGTCACCACCACTCTGCAAGAAAGCCGCTTGTGCCGCATTGACGACGCTTTCCGGCGGATCGTCGCCAATGAAGCGGCGTGCCAATTTTGATGAGACGTGCAGTGCCGTGCCGGGATGTGCCGCCAAAATATCGAGTACGGTTTCGGCGTCCTGCTGACCGCCACCCGCCGCGATCGTATGGCCGAGCACCGTTTTTGCACCATTGTCGTGCATCTTCGGATTGAAGATGAACTCACCGGGGTTTGCATCCTTGCCCTTTTGGATCGTCCAGCCTGTGAAGCAACGTGACACATCTTTCACATCGGCTTCGGTGTAATTGTGGGCCGTGATGGTGTGCAATTCCATAATTTCGCGGCCATAATTCTCGTTGGGATGTGCTGCCGTGCTTTGTGCATTATCGAGGTAGATCAGCATGGCCGGGCTTTTGGCGGATGCGCCCAAAATGTCACGGAACTTGCCCAGCGCGAATTTGCGCACGACATCCCGATCGTCGCCCGTTTTGAGCATCTTGTCGGTGTCTTTTTCGTGCCAGATGCTGAAATGTTCCGACCAGAAATCGACCATCACCTCATAGAGTTGACGGGGGCTATATACCGCACGCAGCACCGTTGCCGCGTCCAGTTCCATGACCGCCTGGCCTTTATCAGCACCCAGCGCAATCAGTTCTGGCACGGTCATATCGAGCGTGGCGTAATCACCGAGGCGCGCTTCGCTGGCTTTGTCGTCGATCGCGTCGGGGTTAAGCTGCTGCTCCAGATATGCCTGGATGCCGATCTTTTTGACCGCATCGACTTGACCGGGCAGCGGCCCATTGGTGACGCGGTTGAGGACGCGCCAGACCGGATCGACGGCGGCGGCATTGGCAGCGATAGCTTCCGCGGACGTATTGGGCGCGGCCAGCGCACTCAACGTCTCACCACCCAGCCCGATCGCGGCCATTGATCCAGCACCCACGCCGACTGTCTTCAAAAAATCGCGGCGGTTCATATGATTGTGTCTCCTCTGTCCACTTCGGGACTCGATCACCATATGAGAGAGTATGTCGCCAACATGTTGCCAAAGTGTGAACAGGCTGTAATGGTTCTGCCATGTCGAGGCGTGGCTAGAGCACGAGATAGGGCGCGATCAAAACGCTCAAAGTACCCCATATCAGGCCGAGTGTCGCACCTGCGATCACGTCGCGCGGATAATGTGCGCCGAGATAAACGCGCGTGAAGCCGACCATGACACCGATTCCGATCAGACCGACCGCAATTACGAGCGGCAGTTGAAAATGGTTGATGGTCAGTGTGGCGGTGAAAAATGTTTGCGCCGTGTGTCCACTGGGGAATGATAAGCCCGGTTCATGGATGCCAATCACGCGCGTATCGCGCAATAAATTAAATGGCCGCGCGCGGTCAGTCAACGCTTTCAGGATCGTCACCAGCAGCCACAGCGTTAGAGAGCCGAACACCAAATCGATCGCGTAGTGGGGCGCACCCAACACATACGCGATACCCGCCAACAGTGCCGCAAAACGCCCACTGCCCAACTGTGTGGCAACCCACATCCCACGATCGACCCAGATGCCGTGGAACTGGTTGAGATTCAGGACGCGGAACAGCCATACATCGAACCGCTGGCCGACCGTCCATACCAGTGAGAGTGCGACGAAGCCGAACAAAAGCAGCAGACCGATCAGCGTCCGGCTCGCGATGATGCTGGCGAGGAGCAGGCGGCGCGACGGGGCGGGAAGCCACAACAAAAATAAACCCAGCGCACCGATCAGGCATAGAATGATAACTGAGCGCCGGAACGCGAGCCGCCGTAGATGTGCCTGGGCGTCCGGGGTCTGTGCAAGGTTTTGCTGAATTTTGGCTTCAGATGCTGGATTCACGCGATTGTTCGACTTTCTCAATACGGACCGTGTTGAGAATTATCGCTGATCGCCCATCGAAGCGCCCACATATTCGCAAGTACGCAAATGCTGCGCTTCGGTGTAAAATAGGGTCATAGACGAGGCACTGACAAAGACGGAAGCCGCCGCAAGCCACCGGGCTTCAGCCCGTGTCGATAGGCGGGTTTCTCGTGGGCTTTAGCCCGCCGTCAGGCGTTTGAAATGAAAGTAAGCCCTTGTGTTTTTGTAGATAGATGCTACAATATACCAATTGTTGTCTACAGAGCAACCTTTATGGATTATCAAAGAGACGAGCATCGCGTACACCTCATCGCCTATCATCTGGTGTGGACGCCCAAACGCCGTAAAGCGGTGTTGGTAGGGCCGATAGCGGTCGATTGTCAACGTCTCATAG